>NZ_JBHWUO010000031.1:0-99168 GCF_042736975.1 Streptomyces sp. NPDC059989 | reverse complement strand
GCCCTCCCACCCCGTCCGGGGTGGGAGGGCGTCGCCGTCGTCGCGGGTGTGCCTCGCGTCAGCGCAGCGGGATCGTGCGGATCAGGCCGGCGAAGGCCTGCTGTTCCGCTTCGGTCAGCTCCACCGACTCCATCGGGTGCGCGGCGGCGGTGCGCTGGGCCGGGATCACCGACAGGCCTTCGAAGGCGCCGGGCTCCGGGTGGTGGAAGCGGCTGTCCCACAGCATGTGGCCGAGGCCGACGACCCAGACGAGGGCGGCGACGAGCAGGACGGCGAGGCCGATTTCCTGGGCGAGGGAGATGGAGGGGAACACGCGGTCCTCCGGAGAGTGCGGAGTACGGGGTACGAGGCGGTGCAAGATCGGGCGTGGGGCCACTCAACACCACATGCGGTCGATTGGGTAGGGATGTGGTGAGCGTCACGCCAGGGCCGAAAGTCCCCACCTTGTCCGGGAACGGCCCCTGCCAGGGCTCCCCGTCACCGCCCCGCTACGGCTCCAGGGACAGCTTGAAACCCTCGTGGCTGCGCGCGAAGCCCAGCCGTTCGTAGAAGCGGTGCGCGGCACCGCGCCGCTTGTTGCTGGTCAGCTGGACCAGGCCGCAGCCGCGCTCGCGGGCCCGGTCCACCGCCAGCCCCATCAGCTCCTCGCCGAGCCCCGCGCCGCGCCGGTCCGCTCGGATCCGTACCGCCTCCACCAGCGCCCGCTCCCGGCCGTTCTGCCCGAGGCCCGGCACGTACGTCAGCTGCAGGCAGCCGACCACCCTCCCGCCGCCCGGCTCCGCGAGCACGAGCATCTCGTTGCGGGGGTCGGCCTCGATGGCGGCGAAGGCCCGCTCGTGCGCCTCGCCGACCACGATCGAGGCCGGGTCCACCACCCGCTCCTCGTCGGCCGGCAGGGCGAGCACGGCGGGCAGGTCCTCGCGCGTGGCGGTACGGAAGATCATGGCCAGGAGTGTGGCAGAGGACCCGGCCGGGACGGCGGCCGGGCCCTCTGCAGCCTGGGGGATCCGCCGGACTACGGGCGGAAGCGCAGCACCTGCGGGTCGTGGTCGCTGTTCTGCGCCGAGAACTCCGCGTTGATGTGCACGCTGTCGTACGTGAAGGACTTGATCGCCGGGCTCGTCAGGATCTGGTCCAGCACCTGCGCGTTGCCCTGGAAGACGTAGGAGTACCGTTCCGCCTTCGGCAGCGACTTGATCGCCGGGTACAGCGCGCCGCCGTCGGCCAGCGCGTTCGTCGTCGCCGAGAACTCGAAGTCGTTGATGTCGCCGAGGACGAGGACGTTCGCGTTCTTCTCCGCCGCCAGGATCTCCTTCACGAAGCCGTTCACGGCCTGCGCCTGGAGCAGCCGCTTGGCCTCCGACGAGCGCACCGGCGGCTGGTGGTGCGAGGTCAGGCCCTCGTCGCCGCCCTTGGAGCCGAAGTGGTTGGCGATGACGAAGACCGTCTTGCCGCGGAAGGTGAACTCGCCGGCCAGCGGCTTGCGGCTGTCGGCCCACGCCGGGTTCGCGGGGTCGATCCGGCCGGGGGAGTGGGTCAGGGCGGCCTTGCCCTGCTCCTTGACCACGCCGGTCGCCGTCACCGCGTCACCCGGGGCGCGCTCGGTGAAGGAGACCCGCGCCGGGTTGAAGAGGAACACCTGGCGGATGTTGCCGCCGGGCTCGCCGCCGTCCTTCTTGTCCTCCGGGTTGACGGTCCGCCACTGGTAGGCGGGGCCGCCCGCGGCCGCGATCGCCGCCGTGAACTTCGTCAGCGTCTGCTCGGCCGAGACCGTGCCGTCGTTCTTGGCGCCGTTGTCGTCCTGGATCTCCTCCAGGGCGAGGATGTCGGGGGAGGCCAGGTTCTCGACGACCGCCTTCGCCAGGTTGTCGAACTTCTCCTGCGGGTCGGTCGGGTCGAGGTTCTCGACGTTGTACGTGGCCACCGCGAGCTCGTTCGCGGCCTGCGCCTTGGTCTTCTCGGGGGCGAGGGTGCCCGCCTTGACGGTGCCGAGGGTGCGGGCCACCAGGGTGTAGCCGCCGAACTGGTTGAAGTCCAGCGGGCCTTCGGTGGTGCCGGTCAGCCTGTCGCCGACGTTGGCCACCGGGAAGGGCTGCTGGGCGATCGGCGCGAGCTGCTGGATCTGGAGGCGGCCGGTGTTCTGCGACTCGTAGGAGCCGTAGATGGTCCCGCCGCGCTTGGCGGTGTTCTCCCAGCCCTTCACCGTGACCCACAGCTCCGAGTACGGGTCGGTGGCGCCGACCACGCGCGAGGTGCCGATCTTGACGTTCATGCCCTCCAGGGACTCGTAGTGGTCCAGGGCGTAGCGCGAGGGCTCCAGGGTCAGGCCGTTGATGCTGCCGGCGGCGGCGGGGTCGCCGGCCGGGGCGTACTCGGCGGGCACCGAGTACTCGTTGATCGCGGTGGCCTCGGGGAGCGCGTTGCCCGAGGAGACCACGGTGACCGTCGGCTTGGAGATCTGGGTCACCGACTGGTTGCCGGAGTTCAGGCCGCCGGGGACGTACTCGCCGACGGTGCCGGAGACCTTGACCGCGTCGCCCACGGCGACGGTCGGGACGGAGCTCGTGAAGACGAACACGCCCTCGCTGGTGGCGTCGTTGTCGTCGGCGTTCGGGTCCTGGATCCAGAAACCGCGCGAGCCGTACGTGCGCACGCCCGTCACGATGCCCTCGACATCGGCGACCTGCTTGCCGTTGAGCGGGGATATCCGGGTGGTGCCCTGGATGTCGTGGATGCGTATCGGATCGGCGGACACGGCGCCTTCGGCCGCGTCGGCGGAGCCCGCGAGCAGGCCGGTGGCCAGCGCGGTGGCGACGAGGGCCGCGACGGCGGCGGAACGGGGATGCGAGGAGCGCATGGGCGGGAACTCCGGTGTGGGATGAGTGAGAAGCATGAGGGTGTGGCAGTGAGATCCGCGAGATCTGCGGGAGGCTTGCGGCTCCCGAAACATCTACGCGCGTCAATTTCCTGTGTGCCCAGCAAAGTTGTCAAGGCCTCCAGGGAAGACGGCAGCTGACTGTGGGATGAACCAAAGGCGATGGCCCGCCGCCCGCGCCCGAATTGCGTCTACGCTGGGACGCCGGACCGGCCGACCAAGCGGCCGTCCGACCGGGTCGAAGGGCCGACCGGGCGAACCGTCCGACGGACCGTCACGGCCCGCCCCCACCGCGTCCCACCGCGTCCGCGAGGAGAACCGCCCCATGTCCGCAGAGCCGCACCCCACGCTGCCGCCGGTACGGCTGCACTCCGATGCGGAACTGGCCCGCGACGCCCTCGTCGCCCCGCTGTTCGCCCGCGCCGTGCGGCTGGCCCGCTGGGCCGGGCCCGACACCCGCATCGACATCGGCGGTGAACTCGTCGCCGCCCAGCTCCCCGAGGCTGCCGAGGTGCTCGGCCTCGACGCGGCCGACCCGGAGTCCGCGGTGTACGCGAGCCAGGCCTGGCGGGTGGCCGTGGACACCGGCCTGGTCGACGTGACCGAACCGGAGGAGGAGGGCGGGGACTCCGGAGCGGAAGAGGCCGGCACCGCCGAGCCCGGTGAGGACCTGGCCCTGGTGACGGGGGGTGCGCCCGGCGACGTGCTCGACCTGTGGCTGGCCGCCCTGGACACCGTGCTCGCGGACGCGGCGGTACCCGACCTGGACGACCTCGTCGACGCGCTGGACGCGGGCGGGGAGATCGACTTCGACCAGCTGGACTGGAACCCGCGCCGGGAGGCGGACTTCCTCGACGCGGTCCTCGCCAACCTCTACCTGCTCACCGTCGCCGAGGGCGGGGCGGCGGAGGGACCGGTTCCGCTGCCCGTGCTCGCCGCGTCCATGGTCGTGCCCGACGACATGGGGGAGCCGACGGACGCGGTCCTGGAACAGGTCTCGGACGCGATGATGCGCCTGGACGACCAGTTCCGGCAGCTGGAGCCGATCGGGCTGGTCGAGTACCAGCCGGTCGACGAGGAGCTGATGGCGGAGGCGGACGACGAAGAGATCGCAGCGGGCGCGGGCGCCGGCCCGGACGACGAGGACGTCTCCCGCTACGGAATGGTCCGGCTGACCCCGCTCGGCCTGTACGGGGTCCGCGCCCGGATGCTGGAGGCCGGGGTCGAGGCCCCCGCGGTCGGCGAACTGGCCGACAAGGGCGCGGACGCGCTGCTCGACGTGGTCTCCGCCTACCCCGAGGGCGCCGCCCAGGCCGAGATGGAACTGTGGCTGGCCCGCCGCGCGGTACCCGCCGCCGTGGCCGAGCTGCTGGACGCGGCGCGCGGTGACGACCCGGGCGCCCCGCTGCGCCGGCTGCGCTGCCAGCAGGCCCTCGCCCCGGCCGGGCCGGAGGCCGAGCCCGCGGTCCGCGCGGTGCTGGACGACGGCGAGCTCGGGGGGCTCGCCCGCGTCTGGCTGGCCGAGCGCGGGGTGGCCGACGTACCGGCGCCGGACGGGACGATGGTGTTCTGGCTGACGGTCGACACGATCGCGGCGCAGCTCGCCGCCGACGGGGAGACCGAGGAGCTGCCGCTCCTCATGGAGACCCTGACCGCCCACCACGCGGGGTTCTTCGACGAGGTGTGGCGGGTGGAGCACCCGTCGACGGCCTACGTCCTGGAGGCGATGGGCCGGCTGCACCCGGACAAGAAGGCCGCGAAGGAGGCCCGCAAGGCCGCCTTCAAGGCCCGGTCCCGGCGGCCCTGACGCGGCCGCCCGCCCGGCTCGGGAGGCGATCGGACCTGGACCCTTTGCATGAACATACGCAGTGATGCATACTCTTCCTATGTCCAAGGTCCTCACCTCCCTGCCCGCCGGCGAACGCGTCGGCATCGCCTTCTCCGGCGGCCTCGACACCTCCGTCGCGGTCGCCTGGATGCGCGACAAGGGTGCCGTCCCGTGCACCTACACCGCCGACATCGGCCAGTACGACGAGCCCGACATCGCCTCGGTGCCCGGCCGTGCGAAGACCTACGGTGCCGAGATCGCCCGCCTCGTCGACTGCCGCGCGTCGCTGGTCGAGGAGGGCCTGGCCGCGCTCACCTGCGGCGCGTTCCACATCCGCTCGGGCGGGCGCGCCTACTTCAACACGACGCCGCTCGGCCGCGCCGTCACCGGCACCCTGCTGGTCCGGGCGATGCTCGAGGACGACGTCCAGATCTGGGGCGACGGCTCGACCTTCAAGGGCAACGACATCGAGCGGTTCTACCGCTACGGTCTGCTCGCCAACCCGCACCTGCGGATCTACAAGCCCTGGCTCGACGCCGACTTCGTGACCGAGCTCGGCGGCCGCAAGGAGATGTCGGAGTGGCTCCTCGCCCACGACCTCCCCTACCGCGACAGCACCGAGAAGGCCTACTCCACCGACGCCAACATCTGGGGCGCCACCCACGAGGCCAAGACCCTGGAGCACCTCGACACGGGTGTCGAGACCGTCGAGCCGATCATGGGCGTGCGGTTCTGGGACCCCTCGGTCGAGATCGCCACCGAGGACGTGACGATCGGTTTCGACCAGGGCCGCCCCGTCACGATCAACGGCAAGAAGTTCGGCTCTCCCGTCGACCTGGTGATGGAGGCCAACCTCATCGGCGGCCGCCACGGCATGGGCATGTCCGACCAGATCGAGAACCGGATCATCGAGGCCAAGAGCCGGGGCATCTACGAGGCCCCGGGCATGGCCCTGCTGCACGCCGCGTACGAGCGCCTCGTCAACGCGATCCACAACGAGGACACCCTCGCGCAGTACCACAACGAGGGACGGCGCCTCGGCCGCCTCATGTACGAGGGCCGCTGGCTCGACCCGCAGGCGCTGATGGTGCGCGAGTCGCTCCAGCGCTGGGTCGGCTCCGCCGTCACCGGCGAGGTCACCCTGCGGCTGCGGCGCGGCGAGGACTACTCGATCCTCGACACCAAGGGCCCGGCGTTCAGCTACCACCCGGACAAGCTGTCCATGGAGCGCACCGAGGACTCCGCGTTCGGCCCGGTGGACCGGATCGGCCAGCTCACCATGCGCAACCTCGACATCGCCGACTCGCGCGCCAAGCTGGAGCAGTACGCCGGCCTCGGCCTGATCGGCACCGGCAGCCCCGCCATCGGCGCCGCCCAGGCGGCCGCGACCGGGCTGATCGGCAGCATGCCGGAGGGCGGCGCCGAGGCCATCGCCTCCCGCGGTGAGGTCTCCGAAGACGAGGAGATGCTGGACCGCGCCGCGATGGAATTCGGCACGGACTAAGGACCGGACCCAGGCCCGGACCTCGCACTGTCCCCCGGCCGGCTCGGCGCCCACGGCGCCGGGCCGGCCGTTTCCGTTCCCTCAGCGCAGGTCGAGCCGCATCAGGATCCGGGGATGACCGGCCAGCACCGAGGTGGTGTCGGCGGCGTGGGTGAACCCGGCGCGTTCGAAGTTCTTCCGGATCCCGGCGTACGCCATCGTCAGGTCGACCTTGGCGTCGCCGTTGTCGAGCGGGTACGCCTCGATCGCCGGCGCGCCCTGGGCGCGGGCGAAATCGACCGCGCCCGCGATGAGGGCGTGCGAGATCCCCTGCTTCCGGTGGCCGGGTCGCACGCGGACGCACCACAGCGACCAGACCGGCAGGTCGTCGACGTGCGGGATCTTCCGGCTGTGCGCGAAGGCGGTGTCCGAGCGCGGTGCCACCGCGGCCCAGCCGACCGGCTCGTCGCCGTCGTAGGCGAGCACCCCCGGCGGGGGGTCCGCACGGCACAGCCCGGCGACGTACTCACCGCGCTCCGGCCCGCGCAGCTCGTTGTTGAGCTTGGACGGGATCCGGTAGCTCAGGCACCAGCAGACGTTGGCCGTCGGCGACTTCGGCCCGAGCACCGCACGGACGTCCCCGAACACCGAAGCCGGTCGCACCTCAATGGTCATGGCACCACACTGTCACGTCCGGGCAGGGCGTCGACAACGCGCCGTTCATGGGGCGGAGTTGGCCATTCCGGCCGCGGACAAGGGGTCGGCTCGGCGTAGCGGGTAGTTCAGCCGCCGTTCACCTGCGGGCGGGAGCGTGTGCGCCGACGACCGCACGACAGGCGCACCACCTCCCCACCCCTGGAGACCCGATGCCGCTCAGCCGTAGAGATTTCACCGCCCGCACCGTCATCGCCGGCGCGGGAGTCGCGCTCACCGGGACCGTCGGCGCCCTCGCCACCGCACCCGGGGCACTGGCCGCGGACGACAGCGCGAGCCGCGACGAGCACGGGCGGCCCTGCGAGCCCGGCTACGGCCCCCTCGTCCCCGACCCGGCCGGCATCCTCGCCCTCCCCGCCGGATTCGCGTACCGCGTGATCACGCACAGCGGGGTCACCAAGCTGGAGTCCGGCGAGATCACCCCGTCCAACCACGACGGGACCGCCGCCTTCGAGGGCCACCGGGGGGTCACCCTCCTCGTCAACAACCACGAGCTCAAGGGCAAGCGGGAGAGCTGGGCCCACCCCGTCCCGCTCACCGAGGGCCTGGTCTACGACCCGGCCGCGGCCGGCGGCTGCACGGTCGTCGAGGTCAGGCGCGGCGGCGAGGTCGCCGAATGGGTGGGCGTCGCTGGTACGTCGACCAACTGCGCGGGCGGGTCCACCCCCTGGGACACCTGGCTCACCTGCGAGGAGACCGAGGACCTGGCCGGCAAGAACGGCATGACCAAGGACCACGGCTACGTCTTCGAGGTCGACCCGCACGACCGCCGCGCCAACCGCGACCCGAAGCCGATCAAGGCCTTCGGGCGGTACGCGCACGAGGCCGTCGTCATCGACCCGCGCCAGGGCCACGCCTACCTGACCGAGGACGCCTCCGGCCCCAACGGACTGCTCTACCGATGGACCCCGCCCCGCGGCTTCCGCCACGGGCGCGGCAGGCTCCGTACGCTCGCGGCCGACGCCGGCGTGCTCCAGGCCGCCAAGTGCATCGACAGCTCGGGCCGCTTCGTCGACGACCTCTCGCGCGCCACGAAGATCGGCACCGTGTACGGGGTCGACTGGGTGGACGTGACGGACCGTGACGCGCGGACCGTGCCCGTGCGCAAGCAGTTCGCGGACGGGGTCGTGACGCGGGCGCGCAAGCTGGAGGGCATGTGGTGGGCCGACGGCGGCGCGTACTTCGTCTCCTCCTACGCCCGTGAGGAGAGCCCGGGCGCGGCGCACGACGGCCAGGTGTGGTTCTACGACCCCAAGCGGCGCACGGTCCGGCTGACCGTCCTGATCGGGGTGAACGCCGACCCGTCGGTGGACGGCGGCTACGACGGCCCCGACAACATCACCGTGTCGCCGTACGGAGGCCTCGTCATCGCCGAGGACGGCTCGGGCCTCCAGCACCTGTTCGGCGCGACCGAATCGGGCCGCACCTACCCGCTGGCGCGCAACGAGCTGAACGTGGGGACGGCCGAGGAGCCGGAGTACTCCGAGTTCACCGGTGTCTGCTTCTCGCCCGACGGGCGCACGCTGTACGCCAACATCCAGGACCCGGGCATCATGCTGGCCATCACCGGGCCGTGGCGGCGCGCGCACTGACGCCGCGCCGCCGACGCCGCCGGCGCGGCGGCGCCTACTGGGCCGCGGAAACCTCCGACCGGGAGGCCGCGGCCCACTCGGCGAGGAGGAACTCATACGCCTCCGAGGGCCACTCGCCGTCCACCCGGGTCTCGACAAGGTGCCGTATCGCCTCGTTCGCCTCTGCGGCGGACGGGCGGGCGGGCCCCGCGGGGGTGAGTGACTGGTGCATGCCTTCAAGGCTACGGGCGGACACTGACAGCCACCCCCGGATTACGCGTGGCATCCATCACCCGCCGCATCCCGGTGTGCCGCCATGTGCCCGCCCACCTGCTCAGAGTGCCTGTGCGGCGGGCTTGACCATCCCGCGCACTGTGCGGGACTTCACAAACTCGCCCATGGCCGTCATCTCCCACTCCCCGGAGAACTGCTTGATCAGCTTCGCCATCATGACCCCGGTCTGCGGCTCGGCACCGGTGAGGTCGAAGCGCACCAGCTCCTCTCCGCTCGCCGCGTCGATCAGCCGGCAGTAGGCCTTGGCCACCTCGGTGAACTTCTGCCCGGAGAAGGAGTTGACCGTGAAGACCAGGCCGGTGGCGTCGGCGGGGATCCGGCCGAGGTCCACGACGATGACCTCGTCGTCGCCCGCGCCCTCGCCCGTCAGGTTGTCGCCCGAGTGCTTGATCGCGCCGCCGAGGATCGACAGCTTGCCGAAGTAGCAGCTGTCGATGTGGTTGCGCTGCGGGCCGTACGCGATGACGGACGCGTCGAGGTCGATGGCGCGGCCGCCGAAGGCGGGCTCCCAGCCCAGGCCCATCTTGACCTGGGAGAGCAGCGGGCGGCCGCCCTTGACCAGGGAGACGGTCTGGTTCTTCTGGAGGCTCACCCGACCCTTGTCCAGGTTGATCTTCCCGGTGCCGGGTGCGGCGGCCGCGGGGGCGGGGGCCGCCGGGACCGGGGGCGCGGCCGGGGTCGGCTGCGTGGGCGTCGTGGCGCCGCCGAGCCAGGGGGAGGCCGGGTAGGAGGCCGGGGGAGCGGGGGGCGCCGGAGGCGCGGGCGGGGCGACGGCCGCGGGCGCGGGGGCCGCGGCCGCCGGCTCCTCGTCCACGGAGACGCCGAAGTCGGTCGCGATGCCGGCGAGGCCGTTCGCGTACCCCTGGCCGACCGCGCGCACCTTCCACACGCCGCCGCGCTGGTAGACCTCGACCACGACGAGCGCGGTCTCGGAGCCCAGCTGCGGCGGGGTGAAGGTGGCGATCACCGCGCCGCCGTCGGCGTTGCGCACGGTGGCGGTGGGCTCGACGCCCTGGAAGGTCTGCCCGGCCGCGTCGGGGCTGGCCGTGACCACGATCCGCTCGATGCCCGGGGGCAGGGCGCCGGTGTCCACGGTGATCGAGTCGGGCGCCGCGCCGCCGCCGGACCGGTAGCCGACGCCGGGCCCGGTGGGCTGGTTGAAGAAGATGAAGTCGGCGTCGGAGCGCACCTTGCCGTCCGCCGTGAGGAGCAGGGCCGATACGTCGAGTCGCACCGGCGCGGCCACGTCCACCGTCACACGGACGGCATTGAGCGGCAGGTTGGATCCAGGGGTCATAGCGGTCATGCCCGGAGAACGACCGAGGGTGCTTTGCCGTTCCCTTACCCTCGCGCGGGATTCCGTACGGATTCAGCGACGGTTGCGGGGGTGGTTCCTCGCCGTCCGCTCGTTGCCGAACTTGTACGAGCCGGTCCAGCGGGCCATCACCAGCTGCGCGTCGCCGGCCCCCACCTCGGCGAGGAACTTGTCGGCCCGGCTCCCGCGGAGGGTGGCTGCGGTGCGGCCCTGGTGGGTGATGACGACGGAGTGGTCGCGGTGTTGTTCGTACGTGAACCCGTGCGGCTTCGGCATGAGCCGCAGCCTGCCCCGCCCGGGGCGGAGGCGGCAACGCAATTAGCGGCATCGGAGCCGCCGCCCGGCACCCCGCCCGGCTGTCGGTGTCCCGACACCGACCCGGCGGCCTTCGCCCGGCCCGGACCGCCGGACCGCCGGGCCCCGGTCCCGACCCGTGGCGGCCCCGGCCCGGCCCCGTGGCGCCTTCGGCCCCGGACCGGCCCGTGGCCGCCTCCGCTCAGCCCCCCGTCACCCTGCGCGGCAGCCCCAGCGGGTTGGCCTCGCGCAGCTCGGCCGGAAGGAGCGCGTCCGGCACGGACTGGTATGCCACCGGCCGCAGCCAGCGCTCGATGGCGGTCCCGCCGACGGAGGTGGAGTGCGAGGTCGCGGCCGGGTACGGCCCGCCGTGGTGCTGGGCCGGGGCCACGGCGACCCCGGTCGGCCAGCCGTTGACCACGATCCGGCCCGCCAGCCCCGTGACCTGGGCGATCAGCTCGGAGGCCGGGCCCGGCGCGCCCTCGGTCTCGGCGGCCGACAGCTGGAGGGTGGCGCTCAGGTTCCCGTCGAGCAGGCCGAGCACCGCGGCCGCCTCGCGCTGGTCGGCGTACCGGACGACGACGGTCACCGGACCGAAGCACTCCTCCAGCAGGACCTCGTACGACCCGCCTTCCAGCAGGCGCGGCGCCGGCACGGTCAGGTAGCCCGCCCCGACGGTGTGCTCCCCGCCCGAGCCGGGGGTGACGGGTGCGGCGACGCCGGGCAGCGCGGCCCGCTCGCGGACCCCGGCGACGAAGTTCTCCCGCATCCGGTGGTCGAGCAGCACCCCCGGCTCGGTCTCCCCGAGCGCCTTGGTCAGCGCACCGGCCAGCCGGTCGCCGTCCGTGCCCTCGGGGACCAGGACCAGGCCGGGCTTCACGCAGAACTGGCCGACGCCGAGGGTGACCGAGCCCGCGAGGCCCGTACCGATCTCCTCGGCGCGCTCGGCGGCCGCGGCCGGGGTGACCACGACGGGGTTGAGGGAGCCGAGCTCCCCGTGGAAGGGGATGGGCACGGGCCGGGCGGCGGCCGCGTCGAACAGGGCCCGCCCGCCCCGGATGGAACCGGTGAATCCGGCGGCGGCCACCAGCGGGTGGCGGATGAGCTCCAGACCGGCCTCGAACCCGTGGACCACGGAGACCACCTCGGCCGGCAGCCCGGCGGCGACCGCCGCCCGGCGCAGCAGCGAGGCGCACAGCTCGGAGGTGGCGGGGTGGTCGGGGTGCGCCTTGACGACCACCGGGCAGCCGGCGGCCAAGGCGCTCGCGGTGTCCCCGCCGGGGACGGAGAAGGCGAGCGGGAAGTTGGAGGCGGCGTAGACGGCGACCACGCCG
Source organism: Streptomyces sp. NPDC059989 (assembly GCF_042736975.1). Lineage (NCBI taxonomy): Bacteria > Bacillati > Actinomycetota > Actinomycetes > Kitasatosporales > Streptomycetaceae > Streptomyces > Streptomyces sp. NPDC059989. Next base: position 87,460 of record NZ_JBHWUO010000031.1, on the reverse strand, counting down.
AGCGGCACCTTGTAGCGGCGCAGTTCGGGGCGCGGGGGGCTGAGGGAGGGATCGGCGCGGTCGATCCGGACGTCGAGGTAGGCCCCCTCGTCCACGGCGTCCGCGAAGGCGCGCAGCTGGCCGGTGGTGCGGGCCAGCTCGCCGGTGAGCCGGCCCGGGCCGAGCGCGGTCTCGGCATCGGCGGCCTCGATGACGTGCGCGGCGGCCTCGTCGAGCAGCGCGGCGGCCGTACGCAGGAAGGCGGCGCGGGCGCCGGCGTCGGCGAGCGCGCCGCGGGCCGCGTGGGCGGCTCGTACGGCTTCGTCCACCTCCCGGGGTGTGGCCTCCACCGCAACCTGCTCGCGCTGCTTCCCGGTGCGGGGGTCCACACTCCAGACTGGTGTCGTCGTCATGACCCGCTGCCTCCTGGATCGTTCAGTATTCTGAACGCCGTTCCGGTGGATGAATGATCACATCTGCTGCGGACTCTATTTCCGCGTCCTCCGCGTGACAAGAGGCGACCAGAGGGGAAGCGCGCGCATGACGACGACCGAGGCGGGGCCCCCGGCCCAGGCGGCGGCGGTCAAATCGGCGGTCCGGACCGTCGTGCTGCTGGAACACTTCGCGGCCCGGCCCGGGCTGCACAGCCTGGCCGACATCCAGAACGACCTCTCCCTGCCCAAGTCCAGCCTGTACATGCTGCTGCGCACGCTGGTGAACCTGGGGTGGGTGGAGACGGACGCGACGGGCACGCGCTACGGCATCGGCGTACGGGCGCTGCTGGTCGGCAGCTCGTACATCGACGGCGACGAGGTGGTCGCCGCGGCCCGGCCCACCCTGGACCGGCTCTCCGACGACACGACGGAGACCATCCACCTGGCCCGGATGGACGGGACGAGCGTGGTGTACCTCGCGACCCGTCAGTCCCAGCACTACCTGCGGCCCTTCACCCGGGTCGGGCGGCGGCTGCCGGTGCACTCCACGGCGCTGGGCAAGGCGCTGCTGGCCACGCACACGGACGAGGAGGTGCGGGGGCTGCTGCCGCGGCGGCTGGAAGCGGTCACCGAGCACACGATCACCGACCGGGAGCAGCTGATCGAGGAGCTGGCGCTGGTGCGGGAGCAGGGGTACGCGGTGGACCGGGAGGAGAACACGCTCGGGCTGCGCTGCTTCGGGGTGGCGGTGCCGTACCGGACGCCGGCGCGGGACGCGGTGAGCTGCTCGGTGCCGGTGGCGCGGCTGACGGCGGGGCACGAACAGGTCATCAAGGCGGCGCTGTTCGAGGCGCGGGACCGGCTGTCGGTGGTCACGCGGCGCATGTGACGGGGCGGATCCGAGGCGGCGGATCCGAGGCGGTGGATCCGAGGCGGCGGAGGTCGCGCGGCGGAGGTGACGCGGCGGAGGTGACGCGGCGGAGGTGACGGTTCCTCCCCCGCCCGGGGGAGGCGGTTCCCCTTGGAGGGGGAGGTGGCGGGGCGGCGGACACGGGACCGTTGAGGCATGACCACACGAGCAGTCCACCCGTCGACGTACGAGTCCCAGCGGTCGGCCCCCGCCCCGGGGACCGGGCGGCAGATCCTGCGGGCGGTCGCCCTGACCGCCACCGTGCCCTATCTGGCGCTCAAGACCGCCTGGCTGGCCGGGAGCCGGATCGGGATACCGGACGGCAGCCCGCTGCTGGATCCGGAGCCGTTCCTCATCGCGGCGAATGCCGTCACGGTGGCGATGGACGCCTGCGTGATCCTGCTCGTGCTGGTGTTCACCAGGCCCTGGGGCATACGGGTGCCGGCCTGGACGCTCGCCGTCCCGGTGTTCGTCGCGACCGGACTGCTGACCCCGATCCTCCTCGCGTTCCCGGGGCAACTGCTCATACGGGCGCTCGGTTTCGGGGCGGATCCCGCCGCCGAGGCGGTGCGGGAGCCCTTCCTGGATCCCTGGGTGTTCAACGTCGTCTACACCGGATTCACGGTCCAAGGACTCGCCCTGGCCGGACTGTTCGTGCCCTATGCGCGGGAGCGCTGGGGCCGGCGGTGGCAGGGCGTGCTGGGGCTGGGGCTGCCGTCGTCCACGGGGGTGGTGGCGGCAGCCGCGGCAGCGACCGGTCTGGCGATCGCGGCGGTGCACGCCTACTGGGCCTTCGGCGGTACGGCCGGGCTGGATGCCGAGCAGGTGGCCGGGTTCTCCACGGCGAGGGCCGTGGTCACCGCGGTCCACGGGATGTGCGCGCTAGGCGCCGGAGCGGGGGCGCTGCTCCTGGCCCGCGGCGGGGAGATACGGGCGCGGTGGCCGCTCGGCCTCGCCTGGATCGGGGCGGGGGCGACCCTGAGCTGGGGGACCTGGATGCTGATCGCCACGCTGGGACCGCAGTTGGACGGTGGTGAAGGGCCCTCCGGGACGGCCCAGTTGATCTACGCTGGCCAGATGATCACCGGATCACTCGCCGCCGCCGTCCTCGCCCGGTTCCTCATATCCCGACGCGAGGGGTGATGCGCGAGGGCCTGAGCAGGCTGTTGGGGGCGCGGGCCCGGCTGCGCTGGATCCACCTGATCCTCGGCGGGGCGCTGCTGATGCCCTACTTCCTGCTCGCCCAGGTGGGGGTCGGCATGGCGGCCGGCGGGGTCAATGCCTTCAGCTCCTTCCCGCTGATGCTCGCCGCCTACGCGGCGGCCCTGCCCATCGCCGCGGCCACCGCCGTCTTCGGGCTCGTCCGGCCGCTGTCGGTGACCGCCGTACGGGCCATGTGCGGGGTGCCGGGGGAGGGGCTGGCCGAGGGGCCGGCGCGGTCCTGGGCCGCTCGGGGACGGGCCTCGGCCTGGTGGACCCTGCACCTGGGGGTCGGCGCGGTGATCAGCGGGATGACCCTGGCGGTCCCGCCCATGGCGGTGCTGCTGATCAGCCTGCCGCTCGTGAGCGAACCGCGGACGATCGAGCTCGGACTGGGCTGGTTCTCCACGAGCGCCGATCCGTACGTGGCCCCCCTGCTCGGGTTCGGCCTGCTGGCCGCCCTCGCGCTGTGCGCCGCCGGGGCCGGGGCGCTGCTGGCCCGGCTGGCGCCCGTACTGCTCGGGCCGACGGCCGCCGACCGGCTGGCCGCGGCCGAGGAGCGGGCCGCGGACCTGGCCGTGCGCAACCGGCTCGCCCGGGAGCTGCACGACGCGGTGGGGCACGCGCTGAGCGCCGTCACCCTCCAGGCGGTCGCCGCCCGCCGGGTGCTCGACAGCGACCCCGCCTTCGTACGGGAGGCGCTGGCCGCGATCGAGGACACCACCCGGCGGACGGTGGGCGAGCTGGACGCCGTACTGGGCCTGCTGCGGGACGGGGACCCGGCCCGGCCGGACGCCGCGCCCGCGCCGACCCTCGCCGCCGACCTCGACGGGCTCCTCGCCCGCACCCGGGCCGCCGGCACCCCCGTCACCGCCCACCAGGACCCGGGACCCGCCCAGGACTGGGAGGGCCTTCCGGCCATCGCCTCCCGCGAGGCGTACCGGATCGTCCAGGAAGGCCTCAGCAACGCACTGCGCCACGGCGCGGGCCCGGTGGAACTGCGGATCCGCGTCCGGGGCCGGGAAGGGACCGGACACCGTGAATTGGAGATCACCATGACCAATCCGCCCGCCGCACCGCAGGACCGGGAGCCCCGGACCACCGGGGGCCGCGGTCTGCGCGGCGCCGCCGAACGGGCCGCGCTCCTCGGCGGCAGTGTCGAGGCCGGCCCGCACGAGGGCCGGTGGCGGCTGCGGGCCGTCCTCCCGCTCGCGGGCGGCGACCGATGAGCGCACCGGCCCCGGCGGCCCGGCCGCCCCTGCGCATCGTGCTCTGCGACGACGAGCGGATGGTCCGCACCGCCCTGCGGGTCATCCTCGAATCCGAAGCCGACCTGGAGGTCGTGGGCGAGGCGGCCACCGGCGCCGAGGCCGTGCCGCTGGTCCGGTCCCTCGCGCCCGACGTGGTGCTGATGGACGTCCGGATGCCCGAGATCGACGGGATCCGGGCGACCGAGCAGATCCTCGCGACCATGGCCGAGCCGCCCCGCATCGTGGTCGTCACCACCTTCGAGAACGACTCGTACGTCTACGGGGCGCTGCGCGCGGGAGCCTCCGGGTTCCTGCTCAAGCGGGCCGACCCGGACGAGCTGATCGGCGCGGTCCGGCTCGTCGCCCGCGGGGACTCGCTGCTCTTCCCGGCCGCCGTCCGCTCCCTCGCCGCGGCGCACACGGCCGGCGCCCCGCCCGCCGCGCCCTGGGTGGCCCGGCTCACCGACCGGGAGGCCGACGTCCTGCGCCTGATGGCCACCGGACTGTCCAACCACGAGATGAGCGAGTGCCTCGGGGTCGGCCCGCAGACGGTCAAGACCCACGTCGCGGCGGTCCTCGCCAAGACCGGCTCGCGCGACCGCACCCAGGCCGTCATCGCGGCCTACGAGGGAGGTTTCATGAGGAAAAGCTGAGAACCCCGCCACAATCGGGGCAGAGCGGAACGCCCGGGGCCGCTGGTGCGTCCTTCTGGGGGATGAACAAGACGATCAGGCGTGCGTCGGTCTTCTGTCTGCTTCTGGTGCTGGCCCTGCTGGTCCGTGTCACCTGGGTGCAGGCATACCAAGGCCAGGCCCTCGCAGACGACAAGAACAACCGGCGGAACCTCATCGGGCAGTACGAGAACCCGCTCGGCAACATCATCGTGGGCGGGGAGGCGATCACCGGCTCGGCCAAGACGGGCGGCAAGGACTTCGGCTACAAGCGGACCTACACCAACGGCCCGCTCTACGCGCCGATCACCGGCTACAGCTCCCAGGCCTTCGGCACGAGCATGCTGGAGGGTGTCTACAAGAACATCCTCAACGGCTCCGACAGCCGGCTGAAGACGATGATGGACATGCTCACCAACAAGCGGGCCGCCCCGGGCAACGTCCTGACCACCATCGACCCGGACGTGCAGAAGGCCGCGTACGACGCGCTCCAGGGCAAGCAGGGCGCGGCCGTCGCCATCGACCCCGCGACGGGCCGGATCCTCGGCGTCGTCAACAACCCCTCCTTCGACCCGGGCCGGATCACGGGTGCCAACGACCAGGAGGCCTGGGAGGAGCTGTCCGCCGACAAGGGCAAGGCGATGGAGAACGTCGCCCTGCGCAAGCCGCAGGCCCCCGGCTCCACCTTCAAGCTGGTGACCCTCGCCGCGGCGATCGAGGACGGGCTGGTCTCCTCCATCGACCAGAACACCTCCGTTCCCGGCGACTACACGATCCCCGGCACGAAGACCAAGCTGAAGAGCGAGGTGCCGGACGAGATGTGCAACAACGTCTCGCCGCGCACCGCCCTCAGGCTGTCCTGCAACAACGTCTTCGCCGACCTCGCGCACAGGCTGGGCCAGGAGAAGATGCGCGCGATGGCCGAGAAGCTCGGCTTCAACACGCAGATCGACACCCCGGTCCGCACCAACCCGCCGAGCAAGTACCCGACGAAGAAGATGTCCGTCGACCAGGTCGCGCAGACGGGTATCGGCCAGTTCGACGTGCAGGCCACCCCGCTCCAGATGGCGATGGTGACGGCCGCGATCGAGAACGGCGGCAAGCTCGTCGCCCCGCACATGGTCTCCGAGGTCACCGACGCCGGCGGCAACGTGCTGGAGAGCTTCAAGGACCCGAAGTCCCAGCAGGTCATGAGCGAGAAGACCGCCTCGATGCTGCGCGACGCCATGAAGACGGTCGCCACCGAGGGCGGCGGCAAGAGCGCCCAGGTGCCGGGCGCCGAGGTGGGCGGCAAGACCGGTACCGCCCAGCGTGGCGTGAACAACAGCCTGCCTCCGCTGGCCTGGTTCACCTCGTACGGAAAGTTGAACGGCAAGCAGATCGCCGTCGCCATCGTGATCGAGAACTCCGACACCGACCGCTCCGAGATCGGCGGCGGCAAGCTGGCCGCCCCCATCGCCCAGAAGATGATGGAGGCGTGGCTGAAGAAGTAGCCACGCGGGCCGTGCGGCCGACGCGCCGGGAACCGACAAGGTTCCCGGCGCGTTTCCCTTTCCATGATCAGAGCCGCGCGCCCCGCCGACCTCGACGCGATCGCCGCCCTCCACACCCGGGCCCGCGCGACCTACTACAAGGGCCGCGTCCCCGAGGAGGTCTACAGCGGCGCGGCCGAGCTCGCCCGCACCCGCGAGGGTTGGTCCCGGGCCGTCGCCCGCGCCCAGGCCGACGGCGGGGTCCTGTGCGCCGAGCAGGACGGCGAACTCACCGGGGTCGCCGCCTTCCGCACCGCGGACGGCGAGACCACCCTCACCCAGCTCCACGTCGACCCGGTCCACTGGCGCAAGGGCACCGGGGCCGCCCTCCACGCGGCCTGCCTCGACGCCTGGCGCCGCGCCGGAATCCACCGGGTCCGCCTCGAGGTCTACGCGCACAACCTCCGCGCCCAGGCCTTCTACGCCACCCACGGCTGGCTCCCGGACCCGCACTCCGCCGCCGCCGGCTCCCACCGCGTCCTGTGGCTCTCGGTGCCCCCGCCGTCCGGGGAATGAGACGGGCCCCCGGGTCGTTGAAGCGAGAACTGTTTCGTCCCACCGGACCCGGAGAGAAGAAGGATCATGCGCGTCGAGATCTGGAGCGACATCGCCTGCCCCTGGTGCTACATCGGCAAGGCCCGTTTCACCAAGGGGCTGGCCGAGTTCGCGCACCGCGACGAGGTGGAGGTCGTCTTCCGGTCCTTCGAGCTCGACCCCAACGCCGCCAAGGGCGTCACCGCGCCCGTCACCGAGATGCTCGCCAAGAAGTACGGCCGCACCCTCGAAGAGGCGCGCGGCATGGAGGAGCACGTCGCGGCCAGTGCCCGCGCCGAGGGTCTGCAGTACCGGATCGACGGGCGGGACCACGGCAGCACCTTCGACATCCACCGGCTGCTGCACCTGGCCGAGGCCCGGGGCCGCCAGGAGGAGCTCCTCGACCTGGCCTACCGGGCCAACTTCGGTGAGGAGCGGTCCGTCTTCGACCCCGAGGTGCTGGTCGCGCTCGCCGTCGAGGCCGGGCTGGACGAGGCCGAGGCCCGCGCCGTTCTCGCCGACGACTCCGCCTACGCCGACCAGGTCCGGGCCGACGAGCGCGAGGCCGCCGAACTGGGCGCCAACGCCGTGCCGTTCTTCGTCCTCGACCGCCGCTACGGGATCTCCGGCGGACAGCCGGCCGAGGTGTTCACCCGCGCCCTGGAGCAGGCCTGGGCCGGGCGCGAGGTGCCCGAACCGGCCGCCGGAGCCGAGGCGTGCGAGCCCGACGGGGCGTGTGCGGTCCCGCAGGTATAAGCACTTCTTTGGCTCGACACGTAAAACCAGGCAATGGACTTTGGGTCCGTCCTGGCGCAGAGTGGAACGCATGGATCTTCCCCTCGCCGAAGCGGCCCGTGCCGAGTTCACCCACTCCACCGCCTACCTCAACACCGCCAACTGCGGGGTGCTGCCGCGTTCCGCCGTCGCCGCCGTACGGGAGCTGGCCGAGGCGGCGGGGGCCGGAATCCCCGCCGGATTCGGCGACTTCGACCGGGTGAACGGGGCCCGGGCCGTCTTCGCGAGGCTCGTCGGGGTGGACGTGGAGCGGGTGGCCGTCGGCTCGGCCGTGTCCACCCACGTCGGCCTCGTCTCCGCCTCCCTCCCGTCCGGCGCCGAAGTCCTCTGCGCGGAGGACGACTTCGGCTCCGTGATCAACCCCTTCATGGTGCGGGGCGACCTCAAGGTCCGCTTCGCGCCGCTGGAGACCCTCGCCGAGGCCGTCGGCCCGGACACCGCACTGGTCTCGCTGAGCGCCGTGCAGTCCGCGGACGGGCGGATGGCGGACCTGGCCGCCGTGCGCGCGGCGACCACCGCGCACGGGGCCCGGATGCTGGTCGACGCGACGCAGGCGGTGGGCTGGCTGCCCTTCGACGCCTCCCCGTACGACTACACGGTCACCGGCGGGTACAAGTGGCTGCTCGCCGTGCGCGGGGCCTCGTACCTGACCGTGTCGGAGGAGGCCCAGCGCACCCTGACCCCGCTGCACGCCGGCTGGGTGACGGCGGAGTCCCTGTGGGACGACATCTACGGACCCATGCGGGAACTGGCCCACGACGCACGGCGGTTCGACGAGTCCCCCGCCTTCCTCGCCTACCACGCGGCCGAGGCCTCGCTGGGCCTGCTGGAGCGGATCGGCATCGAGGCCATCCACGCGCACGACACCGCCCTGGCCGCCCGCTACCGGGCCGGCCTCGCCCGCCTGGGCCACGCGCCGGTGCCCGGCGAGGCGGCCATCGTCTCGGTGCCGGGGCTCGCCGACCGCCAGCCCGCCCTGCTGGCGGCCGGCATCGCCACCTCCGCCCGCGGGGGCGCCCTGCGGGCCTCGTTCCACCTCTACACCACCGAGGCGGACGTGGACCGGCTGCTGGACGCCCTGTCCTGACGGGCTCAGGCCCGAGCGGCCGCCCAGGCCGACTCCGCCGCGGCGAGCGCCGCGGCGGGCTCGGCCCCCAGGGCCGCCGCGAGGGCCGTCAGCGAGGCCCGGACCACGGGCAGCGAAGCCGCCGTGCCGTAGTGGTTGACCCGCACCATCTCCTGCGCGAGCGCGCCGCCGCCCGCGGCGAGGGGGGCCGACGGGTCCGCGGCCAGGGCCTTGGCCACCACCTGCGAGGCGCCCGCGATCCTGAGGGTGGTGGCCACCGGCGCGGCCTCCGCCGCCCGGCCCACGTACGGGGCGATGCCGAGCTCCGCCGCGCCCGCGCGCGTCGCCGCCGCGGCTGCCGCGTGGCGGGCCGTCACCGACGACAGCCCCTCCGCCGCGATCCGGTCCAGGCAGGCCTCCAGCGCCAGCATCTCCAGCTGCGCCGGGGCGTGCAGCAGGGTCTCGCGCCCGCCGTCGATCCAGCGCTCCTTCCAGTCCAGGAGCGAGAGGTACGAGCGGCGCGGCGCCGCCGGGTTCTGCGCGAACCGCTCCCACGCGCGCTGCGACACCGACACCGCGGACACGCCCGCCGGGCCGCCCGTGGCCTTCTGCGCGCCGATCACGCACAGGTCCACGCCCCACGCGTCCGGGAGCAGCGGCTCCGCGCCCACCGACGCCACCGCGTCCAGCATGAACAGCGCCCCGTGCGCCCGTACGACCTCGCCGATCTCCGCCACCGGGTTCGTGTTGCCGGTCGCCGCCTCCGCGTGGACCAGCGAGACGAAGTCGATCTCCGGGTGCTCGGCCAGCGCTCCCGCCACCAGCTCCGCCGTCACCGCCGTGTCGAAGGGGACCGCCAGGTCCACCACGGTGGCGCCGCAGTCGCGCAGCCAGTTGCCGAAGGTGGTCCCGTAGGGGCCGGTGACGACGTTCAGCGCCGTCGAACCGGGCCGGGCGCCCGACCGGATGCACCCCTCCAGCGGCAGCAGTGCCTCGCCCTGGGTGATCACCACGTCCTGCCGGGTGGCGAGGAGGTCCGCGACCCCCTGTTCGATCGACGCGAAGCGCTCCGCGGTGAGCGGCGGAAGGTCCAGGAGGGGGTGGGTCACGGTGGTGCTCTCTTCGTCCGGGGTTACCCGCCGAGCGTACCGAGCCCGCACGTACAGTGCCGACATGAGCGATGTGAGCGCCGCGAGCGATGTGCTGCACGTGAAGGGGCGGGTGCTCGTCGGGCCCGACGAGGTCCGCGACGAACTCTGGGTGGTCGGGGGCCGGATCTCCTACGAGCGGCCGCCCGCCGCCCGCGAGATCACCACCGTGACCGGCTGGGCCCTGCCCGGACTGGTCGACGCGCACTGCCACGTGGGCCTGGACGCGCACGGCCCGGTCGACGCCGCGACCGCCGAGCGCCAGGCCCTGACCGACCGGGACGCCGGCACCCTCCTCATCCGCGACGCCGGATCGCCTTCCGACACCCGCTGGATCGACGACCGCGAGGACCTGCCGAAGATCATCCGGGCCGGCCGGCACATCGCGCGCACCCGCCGCTACATCCGCAACTACGCGCACGAGATCGAGCCCGCCGACCTCGTCGAGTACGTGGGCCGCGAGGCGCGCCGCGGCGACGGCTGGGTGAAGCTGGTCGGCGACTGGATCGACCGCGGGGTCGGGGACCTGACCGCCTGCTGGCCGCGCGCCGAGGTGGAGGCGGCCATCGCCGAGGCGCACCGGCTGGGCGCCCGGGTGACGGCGCACTGCTTCGCCGAGGAATCGCTGCGCGACCTGGTGGAGGCGGGGATCGACTGCATCGAGCACGCCACGGGCCTCACCGAGGAGACCATTCCGCTGTTCGCGGAGCGCGGGGTCGCGATCGTCCCGACGCTCGTGAACACCGCGACGTTTCCGAAGCTGGCGGCGGGCGGCGAGGCGAAGTTCCCGGACTGGGCGGCGCACATGCGGCGGCTCCACGAGAAGCGGTACGACGTCGTCCGGGCCGCCTACGACGCGGGTATCCAGGTGTACGTCGGCACCGACGCGGGGGGTTCCCTGCCGCACGGCCTGGTCGCGGCGGAGGTTTCGGAGCTGGTGAAGGCCGGGATCCCGCCGCTGGAGGCCCTCTCGGCGACGGCTTGGGCGGCACGCGCGTGGCTCGGCAGGCCAGGTCTGACCGAGGGGGCGCCGGCGGACCTCGTGGTCTACGCCGCCGACCCGCGGGAGGACGTACGGGCGCTGGCGCAGCCGCTGCGGGTCGTCGTGAACGGCACGGTCCGGGCCTGAGCGGCACGCCCTCGCCGCCCGGGCGCGACCTGCCGACGTCCCGTCTCCGTGTTGACGACGCGTGACATCGGCGGCCCTTCGGTCGTTGTGAACGCCCGCCCGGGCGGCCGGTGTCCGGCACGGCTGTGAAAGGAGGGCACGCACGTTCTTCGTGAGGCGCAGAAAATCGAATACATGCGTGGAAACCACCCTTTGGGGTGAACTCACGTCAGGTTGCCGCCCGTTCACTCACAGTGCGTAAAGATTCCGGGGACGAAGCCGTCGGCGCGCGCGATGTCCCCCATCGGCGGCGCGACGGCACCCATCTCCCTGGGGGTTCCACCATCTTGAACAGCAACACCTTCCGCATGCCCGCGGCCGTCCTGCTCGCCACGGGAGCGGTAGCCCTGCTCACCGCCCCGCCCGCCTTCGCCACGGGCGGCGCCGGGGCCGGGAGCGAGGGCAAGGCCGGCGCCGTCGTCCTGCGCACCGGACTGGACGTGGGCCTGCTCAACAAGACCGTGCACGTCCCGCTGAAGGCGACCCTCAACGAGGTCAGCGCCCCGGCGGCGCCCGCCGAGAAGACGGCGCTGACGGTCACCCTGGACGGGGTCGAGGGAGGTGCGCCGGTCAGTGTGCTCCGCGCCGACGTGGCCACCTCCAAGGCGACCGCGGACAAGACCCGGGCCCAGGCGGAGGCCAACCTCGCCAAGGCCCGGGTGCACGTGCCGGGCCTGCCGGCGCTCTCCCTCATCGAGGTCGAGAAGGTCACATCCAAGGCCGTCTGCGAAGCCGGCAAGCAGCCCGTGGCCAGCGCGAACGTCCTCGGGACGGTGACCGCGCTCGGCAAGAGGATCACCCTGACGGCGGGCGGCCCCACGAAGGTCGAGGTCCCGGGCGTGGGCCTGGTCAGCCTGGAGCTGTCCGGTACGCAGACCACCTCCACCACGGCCGCCGCGGCCGCGCTCCGCCTGAAGGTGTCGGTGAACCCGCTGAACCTCAACGTGGCCGAGGTGGAGGGAGAGGTCGTACTCGCCGAGGCGCACTGCGAGTCCCCGACGGGGCCGGCGCCGACCCCGCCCGCGAAGCCCGACGTCAAGCCCCAGGCCGGGACGGGGTCCGGGACCGGGTCCGCCCTCACCACCAACGCCAACCTGGCCGAGACCGGCGGCGGTTCGCTTACCCCGTACGTCGCGGGCGGCGCGCTGATCCTGCTCGGCATCGGGGCGGGCGCGCTCGTCGTCTCCCGGCGGGGCAGGGCCTCGTAGCACCGCCGGGCGCGCCGCCCGAGGAGCACACGGAGGGGAGTGCTCGGCGGGCGGCCGCTCAGCGGGTGGCGTGCTCCAGGCCCTGCGCGGCCGCGCCGCGTGACAGCACGGCGGCGCTGACCTGCTCGTCGATCCGGGCGTACTCGCTCCGCTTGGCGGCCGGGAGCGAGCCGTCGGACGCCGCGCAGGAGGCGCAGACGACGCGGAACGGCGGCCCCATGTCCGAGTACTGCGTGAGGAATTCGGCCTTCACCACCTCCCAGCGGCCCTTGTGGGCCGCCGCCGGTGCGAAGGTGAACCGGGGGATCGACGACTGGTTGCCGCGCAGCTTGTCGGCCGGCACGAAGCTGGCGACCTGGTCGCCCATGCCGAAGACCACCCAGGTGCCGTTGATCTTCTCGTAGGGCTGCGGCACGTGGTTGTGCGTACCGAGGATCAGATCGATGTCGGGGAGGCCGTCGGCGCCGCGGGAGGCGGTCAACGCCTGCGCCAGCTCGCGCTGCTGCTCATCGGGCGCGGTCTGCCACTCGGTCCCCCAGTGGACGCTCACCGTCACCACGTTCGCGCCGGCCGCCCGGGCGGCGCGGGCGTCGGCTATGACGCGGTCCTTGTCGATCAGGTTGACCGCCCACGGCTTGTCCTGGGGGAGCGGTATGCCGTTCGTGCCGTACGTGTACGAGAGCTGGGCGACCTTCGCGCCGCCGGCCGAGACCAGCGCCGGGGCCCTGGCCTCCTCCGCGCTGCGGGCCGAGCCGACGTGCCCGACGCCGACCCGGTCGAGGTGTTCGAGGGTGCGGGCGAGACCCTCGTAGCCGTCGTCCAGGGTGTGGTTCGAGGCGGTGGAACAGCTGTCGTACCCGGCGTCCTTGAGGGCGTCGGCCAGCTGGTGCGGGGCCTTGAAGGTCGGGTAGCCGGTGTAGGGGCCGCCGGGCCGCCCGTACGGTATCTCGTGGTGGCACATCGCCAGGTCGGCGGCGGAGACCAGGGGTTTGACCCCGGCGAGTATCTTCCGGAAGTCGTACTCCCCGGCCTTGCCGGCGTCGTCCGCCGACCGCTGGACGATCGAGGGGTACGGGATGATGTCGCCGGTCGCCACCAGCGTGAACGGCCCTTGCCCTTGCCCTGGCCCGGCGGGAGCGGGGGACGTGGCGCTCACCGCCGGGGCGGGGCCGCCCTGGAGCCGCTGCTCCGCCGCCTTGCCGCCGTCGTCGAGCAGTCGTGGCACGGCGAGGACCCCGCCGCCCACGACGGCCAGCCCGGCCACGGCCACGCCCATGCGTGCGGATGCCTTCATCGCTGCCCCCTGTTGCCACACGCCCCATGAGGGCTCGTGCGCCCGCCCCCAGGCCTGATGGTAGGCCCGTTGGGCGGTATGCGCCTTCAGGAGTGGCTGGGTGGCCGCGCCGGTTCGGTCAGTGCGCGGCCAGCGAAAGGGCGTGGTCCAGGGCCTGGAGCAGCCGGCCCGTCGTCGCCCGGTCGCGGACCGCCAGCCGGAGCCAGGAGTGGCCCAGCCCCGGGAAGGTGTCCCCGCGGCGGACGGCGAAGCCCAGCGCGCGCAGCCGGGTGCGGACCTCCGCCCCGCCCGCCACCTGGATCAGGACGAACGGCCCCTCCGCCACCCCGACGACCGTGACCTCATCGAACTCCGCGAGCCCGGCCAGCAGGTGCGCCCGGTCCACCGCGATCCGCCGCGCGGCCTCCTCCGCCTCGGCCAGCGCCGCCGGAGCCACACAGGCCTCGGCCGCCACCAGCGCCGGCGTGGACACCGGCCACAGCGGCTGCGCCGCCGCCAGCTTCGCGATGACCTCGGGCTCGGCCAGCACGTAGCCGATCCGCAGCCCCGCCAGCCCCCACGTCTTCGTCAGGCTCCGCAGCACCACCAGACCCGGCACGTCCATCCGCCCGGCGAGGGCCTCCCGCTCGCCCGGGACGGCGTCCATGAACGCCTCGTCCACGACCAGGATCCGGCCCGGGCGGGCCAGCGAGGCCAGCGTCTGTGCCGGGTGCAGGACCGACGTCGGGTTGGTCGGATTGCCGACCACCACCAGGTCCGCCTCCTCGGGCACCGCCGCCGGGTCGAGCCGGAACCCGTCCGCCGCCCGCAGCACCACCCGCTCCACCCGGTGCCCGGCGTCCCGCAGGGCCGCCTCCGGCTCGGTGAACTGCGGATGCACCACGACCGGCCGTACGGCGCCCAGGGCCCGCGCGATCAGCACGAAGGCCTCCGCCGCCCCGGCCGTCAAAAGCACCCGCTCGACCGGCAGCCCGTGCCGAGCCGCCACCGCCGCGCGGGCGGACCGCCCGTCGGGGTACGCGGCGAGATCCCCGAGGGAGGCCGCGATCCGCTGCTTGAGCCACTCCGGGGGTGTGTCCGCCCGTACGTTGACCGCGAGGTCCACCAGCGCCGAGCCCGCGTCCATCACTTCCGCGTCCCCGTGATGGCGCAGGTCGTGAGCCTGGGCCGTGGCCACCGCGCAGGTCGCCGCCACCGACCGCCGCTTCGGTACGAGGAGTTCCCCGCCCCCCGCCAGCGCCGCGGCCTCCGCCACCGAGGGCGTGCCGGCGGCGGTGCGCGCCGCGTCCGAGGGATGCGGCACCGTGATCGCGGCCAGCTGCTGGGCGGGGTAGCTGAGGAGGGGCACGCCGAAACGTTCCGCCGCGCCCGTTATCCCCGACTCGCCCGCCTTCGAGTCCACCGTGGCCAGCGCCGTCACCGCCCCCGAGGCCAGCCCGGCCCCCCGCAGCGTCTCCTCGACCAGGGCGCAGACCTCCGCCACGGAAACCCCCGCGCGTCCGCCGACCCCGACCACCAGCTGCGTGTCGTACTCGCCCACCGGGGGTCCTCCCTCCGTAGTCACCGTCACCGGCACGTCACCGCCACCGGTCAGTCGTCAACAGTCCGCCACAGGCCACCCGCGCGCGGAAGTGCGCGCGGGGCGAGGAGTCGGTATTCAGGGGCACATGGCCGTACTGGTGGCGTTGGGCGCGTTCCTGATGACCCTGGCGGGCGGATGGACGGCGCAACGCGTCACCGACCGCCGCCACCTCGTGCTGGGCCTGGCCGGCGGGCTCATGCTCGGCGTCGTCGGCCTCGACCTGCTTCCGGAGGCCCTCCACGCGGCGGGCGCAGAGGTCTTCGGCGTCCCCCTCGCCCTGCTGCTCTTCGTGGGCGGGTTCCTCGTCGCGCACGTCGTGGAACGGCTCCTGGCCGTACGTCAGGCCGCGCACGGAGCCGAGAACGGCGCCCGCGTCCCGCAGGTCGGGCTGACGGCCGCCGCCGCGATGGTCGGCCACAGCCTCGCCGACGGCGTCGCGCTGGGCGCGGCCTTCCAGGTCGGCGGGGGCATGGGCGTGGCCGTGGCCCTGGCCGTCATCACCCACGACTTCGCCGACGGGTTCAACACGTACACCCTCACCAGCCTCTACGGGAACGCCCGCCGCAAGGCCCTGCTGATGCTCTTCGCGGACGCGGCCGCACCCGTGGTCGGCGCGGCGTCCACTCTGCTGTTCACCCTTCCGGAGGAACCGCTCGGCGCGTACCTCGGTTTCTTCGGCGGGGTCCTGCTCTACCTGGCCGCCGCCGAGATCCTGCCCGAGGCGCACCACAAGCACCCCGCCCTGTCCACGCTGATGTGCACGGTGGGCGGGGTGGCCGGGATCTGGCTCGTGGTGGGCCTCGCGGACTGATCTCACGGCCGGGCCGCCGCCGCTTCGACGAAGCGGAGGGCGACGGACGGCTCCGCCGCCCAGTGCGTGTGCAGGTAGCTCGCGTGCACACCCTGCTGTACGAAGCCCTCGACGCGGCGTTCCGGGTGCGTGAACCCCCACGCGGGGGCGGTACCGGCACCGGGCTCGATCACCGTCCGGTGGAACTCGTGCCCGCGCAGCCGGGTCCCGGCGGGTGCGAGCGCGCTGTCGGACACCGCCACCGCCTCGCGGTAGCCGAGGGTGAGGCGCTCCGACATCCGGGCGTCGGCGTCGAGCACCCCGCACATGGGCTTCCCGTCCAGCGAGCGGGCCAGGTACAGCAGCCCGGCGCACTCGGCGGCCACGGGTCCGCCGGCCGCGGCGAAGCCGGCGACGGCCTTGCGGAGCGGCTCGTTGGCGGACAGCTCGGGCGCGTACACCTCGGGGAACCCGCCGCCGATCACCAGGCCGGTGGTGCCGGTGGGGAGGGCCTCGTCCCGAAGGGGGTCGAAGGTGACGACGTCCGCCCCGGCCGCGGTGAGCAGCTCGGCGTGCTCGGCGTACGAGAACGTGAACGCGGCCCCGCCCGCGACGGCGACGACGGGCCGCCGGCCGGTGTCTGCGGCTGCGGCGCCGCTGCTGGGGCTCCGCCCCAGACCCCGCGCCTCAAACGCCGGCGAGGCTGGATGTGGCCACTGCCGTCCGCCTGGCGCGGGTGCTTCCCACCCTGCTTGCGCGCCCAGCCCGAGCGGCACTTCCAGCCCCTCCGGCGTTTGAGGAGCGGGGTCTGGGGCGGAGCCCCGGCTGCGCGCCAGCGCAGTGGCCGGCGACCAGGCCTCGCAGGACAGCGCCGGGGCCGTGCGGGCCAGGGCCAGCAGCGCGTCCAGGTCGCAGCCGGCCCGGACCTGGTCCGCGAGAGCCGCCACCGCGGCAACGGCATCGGCCCGCCGCTCGGCGACCGGCACCAGACCCAGGTGCCGCGACGGCGCCGCCACCTGCGGAGCCCGCCGCAGGACGCCGAGCACCGGCATCCCCGCCTCATCGAGCGCCTCCCGCAGCATCGCCTCGTGCCGGTCGGAGCCGACCTTGTTCAGGATCACGCCACCCAGCCGCACCTGCGGGTCGAAGGACGCGAAGCCGTGCACCAGCGCCGCCACCGACCGCGACTGCGACGAGGCGTCCACCACCAGCACCACCGGCGCCCGCAGCAGCTTCGCCACGTGCGCCGTCGACGCCAGCTCACCCCGGCCCGCGGCCCCGTCGTAGAGGCCCATCACGCCCTCGACCACGGCGAGCCCGCACCCGGCCGCCGCGTGCGCGAACAGCGGAGCGACCAGCTCCGGCCCGCACATGAAGGCGTCCAGGTTGCGCCCCGGCCGGCCGGTGGCCAGCGCGTGGTAGCCGGGGTCGATGTAGTCGGGCCCGGCCTTGTGCGGGGACACGGCGAGGCCGCGCTCCGAGAAGGCCGCCATCAGGCCCGTGGCCACGGTGGTCTTGCCGCTGCCGGAGGACGGCGCGGCAATGACCAGCCGGGGAACGTTGAACGACGTCACCACTCGATGCCCTTCTGGCCCTTCTGGCCGGCGTCCATCGGGTGCTTGACCTTGGTCATCTCGGTGACGAGATCCGCGAACTCCAGCAGCTTCTCCGGCGCGTTGCGCCCGGTGATCACCACGTGCTGCGTACCGGGACGGTTCCGCAGCACCTCGATGACCTCGTCGACGTCGATCCAGCCCCAGTGCATCGGGTACGCGAACTCGTCGAGCACGTACAGCTTGTGCGTCTCGGCGGCCAGGTCGCGCTTGACCTGCTCCCAGCCCTCCTTGGCCGCCTGCTCGTTGTCGAGCTGCGCGTCCCGCTGGACCCAGGACCAGCCCTCGCCCATCTTGTGCCAGACGACGGAGCCGCCCTCGCCGGAGGCGCCGAGCACCTTGAGCGCGTTCTCCTCGCCGACCTTCCACTTCGCCGACTTGACGAACTGGAACACCCCGATCGGCCAGCCCTGGTTCCAGGCGCGCAGCGCCAGCCCGAAGGCCGCCGTGGACTTGCCCTTGCCGGGGCCGGTGTGGACGAAGACGAGCGGACGGTTGCGGCGCTGGCGCGTCGTGAGTCCGTCTTCCGGAACGACGGACGGCTGTCCCTGAGGCATTACGCGGCCCTCCTGTTGGTGTCGGATGCGGCAGATGTCACCGCGGTACGTACGTTCTTCACGAGCCCGGCCAGCGAGTCGGCCCGCAGCCCGTCGAGCGTGACGGCGGGCCCGCCCAGGTCGGCGGCGAGCACCCCGGCCAGCCCCAGCCGGACCGGCCCCGTCTCGCAGTCCACGACCACCGACGCGACCCCTTCGGCGGCCAGCAGCCGGGCGCTGCGCGCGGAGAGCTCCCGCGGCGTACTGTCCGGCAGGCCGCCGACGGCACCGGCCGAGGTGGCCCGCCCGTCGGTGACGACGACGAGCAGCGGCCGGCGGCTCGGATCGCGCAACCGCTCGATCCGCAGCACCTCCCGGGCCTTCAGCAGCCCCGCGGCCAGCGGGGTGCGGCCGCCGGTGGGCAGCCGCTCCAGCCGGGTCGCGGCGGCGTCCACCGAGGAGGTGGGCGGCAGCGCCAGCTCGGCCGTGGCACCCCGGAAGGTGATCAGGCCGACCTTGTCCCGGCGCTGGTAGGCGTCCAGCAGCAGCGACAGGACGGCGCCCTTGACCGCGCTCATGCGCTGCCGGGCGGCCATCGAGCCGGAGGCGTCGACGACGAAGAGGACCAGGTTGCCCTCGCGGCCCTCCCGCGTGGCCTGACGCAGATCGTCCTTGCGGATGACCAGACCGGGCCCGCTGCGCCCGCGCGCCTTCTGGTGCGGGGCGGCCGCGTGCACGGTGGCCGCCAGGTGCAGCTTGGTCAGGTGGCCCCGGGGGCGCTGGGCCCCGGTGGTCCGGCCGTGGGCGGTGCGGGCGCGCGAACGCCGCCCGGAGGCGCCCTCGCCGAGCCCCGGCACGCTCAGCATCCGGGTCCGGAACGGCTCGGAGGCCCGTACGGCGGCCTGCTCGGGCCCACCGGCTCCCCGGGCGGAGGGCTGCGGGGACTCGGGGGCGTCCGCGGGGGCGTCTTCGGTGGACTCCGGCGGGGCGTCGGACGCCTGGGGGCCGTTGCCCTGCGGGGGCACTCCACCGCCGTCGGGGCCGTCGCCGCCGTCACCGTCACCGCCGCCGCCGTCCGGGCCCTCGGGCCCCGGCTCGGGGTCCGGGTCGGGCTCCGGCTCCTCGTCCTCGAACCGGTCCAGGATCTCGTCCAGCTTGTCCTCGTCCAGACCCGGCGCGTCAAAGGGGTTGCGGCGGCGCCGGTGGGGGAGCGCCAGCAGCGCGGCCTGCCGTACGTCTTCCTTCCGTACGTCGGTCCGCCCGGCCCAGGCGGCCAGCGCGGTCGCGGTCCGGGCCATCACGATGTCGGCCCGCATGCCGTCGACCTCGAAGCCGGCGCAGGTCGCGGCGATCTGCAGCAGCGCGGTGTCGCCGAGCGCCACCTTCGGGAGCAGGGCCCGCGCGGCCACGACCCGGGCCCGTACGTCGTGTTCGTCATCGGCCCAGCGGGTCGCGAAACCGGCGGGGTCGTCCTCGTAGGCGAGCCGGCGGCGCACCACCTCGACGCGCTGGGCGGGCTCGCGGGAGGCGGCGACCTCGACGGTCAGCCCGAAGCGGTCGAGGAGCTGCGGCCGCAGCTCGCCCTCCTCGGGGTTCATCGTGCCGACGAGCAGGAACCGGGCGGCGTGCCGGACGGAGACGCCCTCGCGCTCGACGTACGAGGCGCCCATCGCGGCGGCGTCCAGGAGGAGGTCGATCAGGTGGTCGTGGAGCAGGTTGACCTCGTCGACGTACAGGATCCCGCGGTGCGCGTCGGCGAGCAGCCCGGGCTCGAAGGCCTTGACGCCTTCGGCGAGGGCCCGCTCGATGTCGAGGGCGCCGACGAGCCGGTCCTCGGAGGCGCCGACGGGCAGCTCCACCATGCGGGCGGGGCGGGCCTGGCCGGGGCCGGGCTCGTGCGGGCCGTCGGGGCAGGCCGGATCCGGCGCGCCGGGCGCGCACGAGAACCGGCACCCGGGCACGACGTCCACCTGCGGCAGCAGCGCCGACAGCGCGCGCACGGCGGTGGACTTGGCGGTCCCCTTCTCGCCGCGCACGAGCACACCACCGACCGCTGGGCTCACGGCGTTGAGCAGGAGCGCCAGCCGCAGGTCGGCCTGGCCGACGACTGCGGTGAACGGGTAGGGGGTGCTCATGTGTTGTTCACTCCTTCGAGGGTGGTGCGGACCGTTGCCGTGTGCGGCGCCGTTGCCGGGGCTCCGCCCCGGACCCTCCCCCAGACTCAGTCCGGGGGGACCCCCACTCCTCAAACGCCGGAGGGGCTGGATTTGGCCGCTGCCGGAGGCAAACTCAGCCTCGCCGGCGATTGAGGCGCGGGGGTCCGGGGGCAGAGCCCCCGGCAGCGGCGCCGCACAGCTGAGGGGTCCGGGGCGGAGCCCCGGTTTCGGGAAGGGGCGGGGTGGGGGAGAGCCCCGCAGGGCACGGCCCGTCACGGCGCACCCGGGGGCAGGAACGGAAGCCCGGCCGGGGCACCGGACTCGATCAGGCTCAGCAGCGCACCGGTATCGGCGTGCTCCTCGATCAGGTCGCCCAGCAGGTCCAGCTGTTCCTCCCGCAGCGCGGAGAACGACGTGTCCGGAGCCGGCACGAAGCGGCGCCCGGCGGCCGAGGCCACCTCCCGGAGGAACGCCCGGCGGAAGCCGTCCGACTCCAGCGAGCCGTGCCAGTGCGTGCCCCACACCGCCCCGACCCGGCACCCGTCCAGGAAGGGCTCCCCGCCCAGGACTTCGGCCACGCCGTGGTGGATCTCGTACCCCGAGACGTCCTCGCCCAGCGCCGAACCCACCGGCCGCGCCAGGGTCTTCTCCCGCTCGAAGCGGACCCGCACCGGCAGCAGCCCGAGGCCCTCCACCTCCCCCGCCCGGGACTCGACCTCGTCGGAGATCCGCTCGCCCAGCACCTGGAACCCGCCGCAGATGCCCAGCACCGGCCGCCCCTCCGCGGCCCGCCGCGCCAGCGCGTCCGCGAGCCCCCGCTCCCGGAGCCACTCCAGCGCCTTCACCGTGCCCCGCGTACCCGGTACGACGACCAGGTCCGCGTCGGCCAGTTCCTCGGCCCGGTCCACGAACCGCACCACGACCCCCGGCTCCGCCGCCAGCGCGTCGACGTCCGTGAAGTTCGACATCAGCGGCACCGCGCACACGGCGACCCGCAGCACGTCCTCGCCGACGGGCGGGGCCACCACCGATTCCCGTACGGCACCGCGCAGGGAGACCCGCAGGCCGTCCTCCTCGTCGATGCCCAGGCCGTGCCGGAAGGGCAGCACCCCGTACGTCGACCGGCCCGTGAGCCCGCGCAGCATCTCCATGCCCGGTTCCAGCAGCGTCACGTCGCCGCGGAACTTGTTGACCATGTACCCGGCGATCAGCGACTGGTCCTCCGGCGACAGCAGCGCCGTCGTCCCGAAGAAGGACGCGAAGACGCCGCCCCGGTCGATGTCCCCGACCACGACCACCGGGAACCGCGCGGCCCGCGCGATGCCCATGTTCACGATGTCGGTCCGGCGCAGGTTGATCTCCGCCGGACTGCCCGCCCCCTCGCAGATCACGGCGTCATACGTGCCCCGCAGCTGCTCCAGGCAGTCCGTGACGATGCCGAGGAGCTGCTCCTGCCGGCCCCCGTGGTAGCCGCGGGCGCTCATCTCGCCCACCGGCTTGCCCAGCAGCACCACCTGGCTGCTGCGGTCGCTGCCGGGCTTGAGCAGCACCGGGTTCATCAGCGCGGTCGGCTCCACCCGGGCCGCCTGGGCCTGCATGGCCTGGGCGCGGCCGATCTCGGCGCCCTCCAGGGTCACGAAGGAGTTCAGCGACATGTTCTGCGCCTTGAAGGGCGACACCTTCACGCCCTGCCGGGACAGCCAGCGGCAGATGCCCGCCGTGACCACGCTCTTGCCCGCGTCCGACGTGGTGCCCGCGACCAGCAGTCCGCCGCCGCGCTTCGCGCCGCTCATGCCCCCGCCCCCCTCATGTGGCAGCCCTTCCGTACTCGTGCGGCCAGCGCCCGGGCGGCCACGCAGGCGCCCAGGGCCAGCCAGGTGACCTGCCGCGACAGCCGCACGGCCCGTTCGATGTCCGCGACCTCCACGGGCCGGCCCGCCGCGCCGTTGAGGACCGCACGGTGCTCGACCCGCCCGCCGTACGCCAGGGTTCCGCCCAGCCGTACGCCGAGGGCCCCCGCGAAGGAGGCCTCCACGGGCCCGGCGTTCGGGCTCGGGTGCTCGGCGGCGTCCGCGCGCCAGGCCCGTACGGCTCCCCGCCGGTCGGGGCCTGCCAGGACGGCGGCCAGCGCGGTCAGCCGGGCCCCCGGCCAGCCCGCCAGGTCGTCGAGCCGGGCGGAGGCCCAGCCGTAGCGCAGGTAGCGGGGGGACTTGTGGCCGACCATCGCGTCCAGGGTGTTCACGGCGCGGAAGGCGAGCAGCCCGGGGACCCCGGCGACGGCGCCCCACACGAGGGCCCCGACCACGGCGTCGGAGGTGTTCTCGGCGACCGATTCGACCACCGCGCGGGCCATCTGCTGCTCGTCCAGGGCCTGCGGGTCGCGCCCGCACAGGTGCGGCAGCCGCTCCCGGGCGACTTCGGCGTCCCCGGCGGCGAGCGCCCCGCCGATGGCGCGGGCCTCCCGGCCCAGCGAGGTGCCGCCCACGACGGCCCAGGTGGCGGCGGCGGTCAGCGCGATACGGGAGGCAGCGGGCCGGGAGCGCACGGCGCGGGCGCCCAGCGCGCCGACGGCGGCCGCGCCCCCGGCGCAGACCAGGGTGTGCAGGACGCCCCGGGCGCGGTCGTCGCGCCACAGGGCGCCCTCGACGGCGGCGGCGGCTCGTCCGAAGGCGGCCACGGGGTGCCCCCGGCGCGGATCCCCGAGGATCCGGTCGCCGATCAGGCCCGCCGTGACGCCGTACGCGAAGACGCGGTCGGCACGCATGGTGGCAGGTATGTCCTCACTCAGGGTCCGCGCCCTGGTTCGACGTGTCCGGCGGCGAGAGTTCCTGGCTCCCGGGTCGCACTGGCGTTGTGCGCTCCCCGGTGACAGTGGCGGGACCGCGCCGGATTCGCACCGGACTTCCTCTCCATGCCGCCGTATTGGCTCGGGCAGTCCACCACGCACCGCGAACGCCCGTCAACTCGCCGTTGACCTGCGGCGGGGCTGCGGTGGGGCGTGTGGCGGGACATGCGGTGGGATGTGAGGCGGGATGCGTGGCGGGCATGCGAAAGCTCCCCCCGGGGAAACCCGGAGGGAGCGTTCACACGGTGACGTGCGCGTCAGGCGACGATCAGGTAGATCCCGTACCCCACGGCCGCCGCGACCAGCGCGAAGCAGGCGTAGGCGCCGCTGCGGGCCAGGGTGGCGGTCCCGCCCTGCTCGGTGGCGGCCTCGTGCTTGGACAGGCCCACCAGGCCCAGGGTGAACAGGGCCACGAGGGCGACGGTGGCGGAGAGGCTGACTCCGAAGACGGAGCCGAGGGCTTCCCAGTCGATCTTCATACCGCTGATTCCTCTGTCGTTCTCGGGGTCAGACCGCGGCGGCCGGAGCCGTCGGGGTTGCCGTCGCGGCCGGGATGGTGGCCTTGAGGTCCTCGTCGGTCACTGCCGCGGTGGTACCGGCGGCGGCGACGGTCGGCGGAACGGTGACGGCCGCCATCGCCGTGGTGACGACACCCGGCTCCTCGGCGCCGGCCGGCTGCACGTCGTTGACGTTGTGGTGGTCGACGACCTGGCGGCGGGAGATGAACCAGATGGCGACGCAGGAGGCGACCAGGAAGACCGCGACGGCGGCGACGCCGACGTCACCGGTGCGCATGACCAGCTCGGCGCCGGAGGCGACGAGGGCTGCGGCCGGCAGGGTCAGGCCCCAGGCGATGAACATGCGGGTGGCGGTGGACCAGCGGACCACGCCGCCCTTGCGTCCCAGGCCCGCACCCATGACGGCGCCGGAGCACGCGTGGGTGGTGGAGAGGGAGAAGCCGAGGGTGGAGGAGGCCAGGATGACGCTGGCGGCCGAGGTCTGGGCGGCGAAGCCCTGCTGCGGCTGGAGGTCGGTCAGACCCTTGCCCATGGTGCGGATGATGCGCCAGCCGCCCAGGTAGGTGCCCATGGCGATGGCCATGCCGGCGGAGACGATGACCCAGACCGGCGGGTTGGAGCCGGGGGAGAGCGCGCCGCCGGCGACGAGCGCCAGGGTGATGATGCCCATCGTCTTCTGAGCGTCGTTGGTGCCGTGGGCGAGGGAAACGAGACCGGCCGAGGCGATCTGACCGGTGCGGTAGCCCTTGGTGGAGGTCTTCTCGCCGACCTTGTTGCCCAGCTTGTACGTGACCTTGGCGGCCAGCATCGCGGCCACACCGGCCACGATCGGCGCGGCGATCGCGGGGATGAGCACCTTGGTGACGACCACGCTGCCGTTGACGGCGTCGAGGCCGGCGGACGCGACCGCGGCACCGATCAGGCCGCCCATCAGGGCGTGGGAGGAGCTGGAGGGCAGTCCGACCAGCCAGGTGACGAGGTTCCAGAGGATCGCGCCGACCAGGGCGGCGAAGATCACCTCTGGCTGGATGCCTTCCTCGTTGACCAGGCCCTTGGAGATCGTCTTGGCGACCTCCACGGACATGAAAGCGCCGACGAGGTTGAGCACGGCGGACATGGCCACCGCCGTCTTGGGCTTGAGGGCGCCGGTCGAGATGGTGGTGGCCATCGCGTTGGCTGTGTCGTGGAAACCGTTCGTGAAGTCGAACACGAGAGCGGTGATGATCACGATCCCGAGGAGAAGCGTTATGTGCTCCATTTACCCAGGCTTCTGTTTGACGTCAGTGGCTCGGCGACCGTAGGCAACCTGGATGAACGGAAGGTGAACTGACCCGGGCGGAGCGGTGTACTGGGACGGCACGCGATCGGGCTGTTCGTCCGGATTCTGCCGCAGATATATCGATTAATGCACGTCAAAGCCGGGTGAACGGTCCCCTCCGCACGGCTGGTCCACCCCCTCGGCCGCCCCCTCCGGGACCCCGAAAGAGACCCACATCACTCCGCTTCCGCCCCCCGTGGACGGCGGAGGGAACGATCTCCTCCGGTGGCCCGCCGGAGCGTGCGCCTCGACACTGGAGCGGTGCGTACCGCCACAGCGACGGCAGCAGCCGTCACCACGACCCTCCTGGGAGCCGGCGCGGCCGCGGTCGCGGCCGCCGTCGCGGGCGCCCGGTATGCCGCCGACGCGGCCCTGCGCCCCGAACCGGGGCGCCCGCTGCCCGGCGGGCCGCGCCTCACCGTCCACTCCACCGCCGCCGGCCGGGTCGCCCTCACCCGCTCCCTCGGCTCCCTGCGCCCCGGCACGTACGGACTCGACGCGCCCGGGGTGCACGCCGTCGTCGGGCCGGTCCTCCCCGACGCCGAACACGGCCCGGACACCGTCGTGCGCCGGCTCGTCGCCGTCACCCACGGCAGCCTCGACCCCGGCACCCGGGTCACCCTCACCCCCCAGGTCCACCTCGGGAACCCGCGCACCGCCCTCGGCCTCGACCACGCCGACGTGGACATCCCCGGGGAGCTCGGCGCGCTGCCCGCCTGGTTCGTACCCGCCGCCCGCGACACCTGGGTCATCACCGTGCACGGGCTCGGCAGCAGCCGGGAGCACCCGATGGTGGTCATGCCCTTCCTGAACCGCCACCGGATGCCCGTCCTCGACCTCGCCTACCGCGGGGACCTCGGCGCCCCCGCCTCCCCGGACGGCCTCGGCCACCTCGGCGAGTCGGAGTGGCGGGACGTGGACGCCGCCATCCGCTACGCCCTGCGCTACGGAGCCCGGCGCGTGATCCTGCACGGCTGGTCCACCGGCGCCGCCATGGCCCTGCACGCCGCCGAGCGCTCGGCGCTGGCCGACCGCATCGCCGGTCTCGTACTGGACTCGCCCGTACTCGACTGGCACGCCACCCTGCGCGCACTCGCCGCGGCGCGCCACACCCCGGCCGTGGTGCTGCCGCTCGCGGTCCGGGCCGCCGAGAGCCGCGCGGGGCTGCGCGCCGACCGCCGGGCCCCGGGCGCGGACCCCGGCGCGCTGCGCGTGCCCGTACTGATCTTCCACGGCCCGGACGACACGCTCGCCCCCTGGGAGCCCTCCCGCAGGCTGGCCGCCGCCCGCCCCGATCTCGTCACCCTGCGCACCGTGCGCGAGGCCGGACACGGGGCGATGTGGAACGCCGACCCGGCCGGATACGAGGAAGCGCTGCGCCGTTTCCTCACCCCCCTCATGTGACGCCGCGGTAAAGGGGTTGTGGCGGCCGGGGCCCCGAGGGCCGTTCGTGCCGGTATGCACCTCGGCGGGGAGTGGAAACGGCCGGTTCCGTTTGGGCTTTCGGCCAGTGACGGGCGAGACTGCTTCCGTGACGTCCCGAAAGCCTGATGAGCAGTTGGCTCGCGACTCCAGACTCCGACTCGTCTCGCCGCGTTCCGTCGCCACGGCCCGCAAGGCGGTGACGGACCGACGTACCCGGCCCGCCCCGAGGCCTCCGGCGGGCACGCCCGCCACGGCCGACCTCGCGAACCGGGCCAGGGCCTCGCTCGCCGACGCCGTGTGCCTGACCCGCTGGGCCGAGCGCAACCTCGGTGCCGGGGACGGGGGCCGGCCCGCCCCCGCGGGCGCCCTGCCCGCCGCCGACGTCGAACGCGCCGCCGGGGAACTGAACCTGACGCACGGCCAGATCAGAGTCGGCTGGGACCGCGCCCGGCTCGCCGGCCTCGTCGAGGTCCACGGCGGCCACGCCCGGCCCGGCTGGCGGCTGCGCGCGTGGGACCGCGACGACACCGCCGTACTGCGCGGCTGGGTCGCGCTCTTCGACGCCTGGTCGCTCGTCCACCCGGCCCCGGCCGACATCGCCCCCGCGGCCGTCGCCGAGGTCGTCGAGGCGATGCCCCAACTCCTGTCCCTGCTCCAGCTGTCCGCCGGCCCCGTGACCGTCCCCGACCTCCTCGACCTGCTCGGGCAGCGCGTCACCGAACTGCGCGACGAGCGGTGCGAAGTCCCGTACGACGCGGAGTCCGCGGCCCCGGCCGCCGGCACCGCCGAGAACCGGCCCGTCCCGCTCGCCCGGCTGCTGCGCTGGGCACTCGGCGGACTCGCCGCCGTGGACGCCGTCACCCTCGGCCCCGCCCGGGCCACCCTCACCCCGCTCGGCAGCTGGGCGGTCTGGGTCAAGCTGGAGCAGATCTGCGTCGCCGCGCAGAGCCCCGCCGGGAACATCGAGCAGTCCGCCGCCGCCATGCTGCACGGCTGCGCCCGGCTCACCCCCGGCCCGGCCCGCGCCGAGTACCAGGCCTGGCTCGCCGCCCGCCCCGTCGGGCACGCCGTCGCCGAGCTCCTCCAGGCCGCCCGCGGCGAGGACGCCCTGCTGCGCGGCCTCGCCTTCGAGGCGCTGCGCGTGGTCGGCGCCCCCGCCGAACCCGAGGTGCGCGCCACCGTACGGGAACCCGCGCTGCGCCCCTACGCACTGCTCTGGCTCGCCGAGCACGACGGGGTCGACCCCGACGAGGCGCAGGACGTGCTCACCCGCGAGGAGTCGACCTGGCTCTGGGTGGACACCGCGGCGGCCATCGCCGACCACGGGGAAGCCGACCTGCTGGCCCGCCACCTCGACTCGGCCGTCCGGACCACGGTCCCGCGGCTGCTGGACGAGGTCCGGGCGGTCGGGCATCCGCGCACCGTGCAGGTCCTGGTCGCACTGGCCGCCGCCCATCCCGACCCGGCCCTGGCCAAGGCGGTCCGCCGGGCGGCCTTCCAGCTCCACACCGGCGGCGCGTAGCGCCCCGTAGCGGTACGGACGGACGCGCCGCGGGTCCCCGAAGGGCTCAGGCCTGTGGCGCGTACGTCCCGAAGCTCCAGATGTTGCCCTCGGCGTCCTTGGCCATGTAGTCGCGGGAGCCGTAGTCCTGGTCGGTGGGCTCCATCAGGATCTCCGCGCCGTGCTCCGCGGCCCGCCGGTGGTGGGCGTCCACGTCTTCGACCACCACATAGACCCCCGTGGGCCCGGCCGCCTCCATGGCCTTGTCGAAGGCGCCGCCGCGGCCCTTGCTGCCGAGCATCACCAGGCCGTTCCCGTACGACAGCTCGGCGTGCATCACCGCGCCGTCGTCCCCCTCGTACACGGCGACCTGGGTGAACCCGAACGCCTCCGTGAGCTGCTGGATCGCCGCCTTGGCGTCGCGGTAGAGCAGTGTCGGACAGATGGACGGAACGCCTGCCATGGCCATCACTCCCTCTCGTGCTTGTGACCCACGCCACAGCATGGCAGGCGCCACCGACAGTCAGCGGAAGGTGTTGCACTGGGCCATGTCACCGGTGCGGTAGCCCTGGTAGAACCACTGCTGGCGCTGCTCGGCGGATCCGTGCGTCCAGGACTCCGGGGTCACCCGGCCCTGGAACTTCTCCTGGATCCGGTCGTCGCCGACCGCGGCCGCCGCGTCCAGCCCGTCCTTGATGTCCTCGTCGGTCAGCTTCGTGATCAGCGGCCGCCCCGTGGACTCGTCCGGGGTGCGCGTCGCGTTGTGCGCCCACACCCCGGCGTAGCAGTCGGCCTGCAGCTCCACCTTCACGGCGTTGCTGTTCGCGCCCGGCCGCCCGTCCTGGGCCCGCTGGAGCGTCCCGGTCAGGTTCTGGATGTGGTGCCCGTACTCGTGCGCGACCACGTACGCCTGGGCGAAGGGGCCGCCGCTCGCGCCGAACTTCGTCCGCAGGTCGTTGAAGAAGCCCAGGTCCAGATAGACCTGCCGGTCGCCGGGGCAGTAGAAGGGGCCCACCGCGGCGGTCGCCGCCCCGCAGGCCGTGTTCACGCGGCCCGTGAAGAAGACCGTCGACGCCGGGGAGTAGGTGCCCCCGCGCTTGGTGAACTCCTGCTTCCAGAAGTCCTGTGTGCTGTTCACCACCGCGACCAGCCGACAGTCCTCCCGCGCGTTCGCGTCCTGCCCGGTCTTGCAGGACTGCTGCACCTGGTTGACGGACGAGGAGGACGGCGCGGGCTCCTGGTCCCCGGAGGACAGCCCCAGCTGCTCCGGGCCCACGCCGAAGAACAGTCCGAGGAGCAGCGCGATGAAGCCGATGATGCCGCCGCCGACCGTGGCCCTCCCGCCCGGGATGCGGCTCCCGCGCACATCCTTGACCTCGGAAGTGTCCAGATTGGCGTCGTCGTCGAACTGCATCCCGCACCGCCCTCGATTCGTGGACCCCAGGGGCCACGCGTCCGCCCCTGCGGCGAGTATCAACCTCTTCATCCTGATACGTCCCACGGCCCACCGGTGCGCTCCCTGAGCCGAACGGGGGACACCATCGAGAGGCCCCCGAGGCCCCGGCACCCCCAAAAGTGGTTGCGCACCCCCGGTAGAATGAATCCCATGGCAAATCTCCTCGCGGATTAGCGGCGTCGAAGCATCGCGTCCTGCCCCCCTTCCGCCGTCCCCACCGCCCTGGAGTATTTCCGTGATCACCGCCACCGGCGTCGAGCTGCGCGCCGGCGCCCGCGTCCTCATCGAGTCCGCCTCCTTCCGCATCGCCAAGGGCGACCGCATCGGCCTGGTCGGCCGCAACGGAGCGGGCAAGACCACCCTCACCAAGTGCCTCGCCGGCGAGGGCCAGCCCGCCGCCGGCTCCATCACCCGCTCGGGCGAGGTCGGCTACCTCCCGCAGGACCCGCGCACCGGCGACCTCGACGTCCTGGCCAGCGACCGGATCCTGTCCGCACGCGGCCTCGACGTCCTGCTCAAGAAGATGCGGATGAACGAGGAGCGCATCTCCAGCGGCTCCGGCGCCACCCGCGAGAAGGCGCTGCGCCAGTACGAGCGCCAGGAGACCGAGTTCCTCACCAAGGGCGGGTACGCCGCCGAGTCCGAGGCCGCGACCATCTCGGCCGCCCTCGGCCTGCCCGACCGGGTCCTCGGCCAGCCGCTGCACACCCTCTCCGGTGGTCAGCGCCGCCGCGTCGAGCTCGCCCGGATCCTCTTCTCGGACGCCGACACCCTGCTCCTCGACGAGCCCACCAACCACCTCGACGCCGACTCCATCGTGTGGCTGCGGGACTACCTGAAGAACTACCGCGGCGGCTTCATCGTGATCTCCCACGATGTCGACCTGGTCGAGACCGTCGTCAACAAGGTCTTCTACCTCGACGCCAACCGCTCCCAGATCGACGTCTACAACATGGGCTGGAAGCTCTACCAGCAGCAGCGCGAGGCCGACGAGAAGCGCCGCAAGCGCGAGCGCCAGAACGCGGAGAAGAAGGCCGCGGCCCTGAACTCGCAGGCCGACAAGATGCGCGCCAAGGCGACCAAGACCGTCGCCGCGCAGAACATGGCCAAGCGCGCCGAGCGGCTGCTCTCCGGCCTGGAGGCCGTCCGCGTCTCCGACAAGGTCGCCAAGCTGCGCTTCC
Source organism: Streptomyces sp. NPDC059989 (assembly GCF_042736975.1). Lineage (NCBI taxonomy): Bacteria > Bacillati > Actinomycetota > Actinomycetes > Kitasatosporales > Streptomycetaceae > Streptomyces > Streptomyces sp. NPDC059989. The sequence continues at coordinate 57,350 of NZ_JBHWUO010000031.1, read as the reverse complement.
CGGACCCGGCGCCCTGCGGCAAGACCCCGCTGACCGCCGAGGGCCTCTCGAAGTCGTACGGCTCCCTGGAGATCTTCACCGACGTCGACCTGGCCATCGACAAGGGCTCCCGCGTGGTCATCCTCGGCCTCAACGGCGCCGGCAAGACCACCCTGCTCCGCCTGCTGTCGGGCACCGAGAAGCCCGACACCGGCACGGTCGTCCCCGGCCACGGCCTCAAGCTCGGCTACTACGCCCAGGAGCACGAGACCCTGGACCCGGAGCGCACGGTCCTGGAGAACATGCGGTCCTCCGCGCCCGACCTGGACCTGGTCGCCGTACGCAAGACGCTGGGTTCCTTCCTGTTCTCCGGCGACGACGTGGACAAGCCGGCCGGCGTGCTCTCCGGCGGCGAGAAGACCCGCCTGGCCCTGGCCACGCTGGTCGTCTCCTCGGCGAACGTGCTGCTGCTCGACGAGCCCACGAACAACCTCGACCCGGCCAGCCGCGAGGAGATCCTGGGCGCGCTGCGCACGTACAAGGGCGCCGTCATCCTCGTCACGCACGACGAGGGCGCCGTGGAGGCGCTGGAGCCGGAGCGGATCATCCTGCTCCCGGACGGCGTCGAGGACCTGTGGGGACCGGACTACCGGGACCTGGTGGCCCTCGCCTGACCGCTCCCGGGCCCCTGATCCAATTCCTTATGGATCATTCGGCTCAGGGGTGATCCATCATCTGAGTGAGACGGTCTCGTACCGTTGCACGGCGCACGACGGCCCCGGCCGCACCCCCGAGCGGGGGCGGCCGGGGTCTTGCGTTTTCCGGCGCCCCGCCCCTGACCTGGCGATTCCCCGCGAGGGCGGTGAAGTGTGACGGAGGTCATGCGGCGGAAGAGGAGATTCCGTTCTGCTCGGGTGTCCACCAGTCGGGAAATGCCGTCGTACCGACCTTGCTGAATGGGTGGCCAGGAAGCGTGGGAGGGGTGATCATGAGAAGTCCAGAGCGCACTTCCCATGAGGAGGCACGGGTGGCCGAGACTCTGAAGAAGGGCAGCCGGGTAACCGGCGCCGCGCGCGACAAGCTCGCGGCAGACCTGAAGAAGAAGTACGACTCCGGTGCGAGTATCCGGGCGCTGGCCGAAGAGACCGGCCGGTCCTATGGATTCGTCCACCGGATGCTCAGTGAGTCCGGGGTTTCGCTGCGCGGTCGCGGTGGCGCGACGCGGGGCAAGAAGGCGGCTACGGCCTGACCCCGGCCTCAGTGGTTCCGACGCTTCACCGCTTCTAGGCTCCAAAAGGCGTCATATGTTGCAGCGGTACCTTCGGTGACCCCCGGTCGGCCATGCGGTCGACTGGGTGGTTACTGTGCAGTCACTTAGGCCCGGCTCGCGGCCGACTGCACACCCGGAGGCATACAGATGACTCTGCTCGACAAGGACGGCGTACGACTCACCGTCGACGACACGGTCGCCACGGTGACACTGACCAATCCGGCCAAGCGAAACGCCCAATCCCCCGCGCTCTGGCGGGCTTTGGCGGAGGCCGGAAGGTCGTTGCCGGGCACCGTCCGGGTCGTCGTGCTGCGCGGCGAGGGCAAGTCCTTCTCCGCCGGGCTCGATCGGCAGGCGTTCACCCCCGAGGGTTTCGAGGGCGAGCCGTCCTTCCTCGACCTGGCACGCGGTTCGGACGAATTGCTCGACTCCACCATCGCCGAATACCAGGAGGCATTCACCTGGTGGCGGCGTAACGACATCATCTCCGTCGCCGCCGTGCAGGGGCACGCGATCGGCGCCGGCTTCCAGCTCGCGCTCGCGTGCGACCTGCGCGTGGTCGCGGACGACGTGCAGTTCGCCATGCGCGAGACCAGCCTGGGTCTGGTGCCCGACCTGGCCGGCACCCAGCCGCTGACCTCGCTGGTCGGTTACGCCCGTGCGCTGGAGATCTGCGCCACGGGCCGCTTCGTGCATGCCGAGGAGGCGGAGCGGGTCGGCCTCGCCAACCTCGTGGTCCCGGTGGCGGAGCTCGACGCCGCCGTCCAGGACCTCACCACCGCACTGCTGGCCCCGCCGAGGGACGCCGTGATCGAGACCAAGGCCCTCCTGCGGGCCGCGCCGACGCGGGCGTACGACGACCAGCGCACGGCCGAACGTGCCGCCCAGGCACGCCGCCTGCGAGACCTGGCGGGCCTGTCCGACTGACCGCGGGTGCGGCGGGGCTGGAATATCCAGCCCCTCCGGCGTTTGAGGAGCGGGGTACGGGGCGGAGCCCCGGATCTTTGAGCCGCGCCGGCGATTGAGGCGTGGTTCCGGCCGACCGGCCTAGTCCCGGGGCGGGGCCGGAGTCGCACGCTTACCGTGGTGCGGAGTGACTCCGCACGCGCGAAGGGACACGCCATGACCGAATCCGCATCAGGCGGCGGCTCCGCCAAGGAGCCCGGCGACCGGGGCCGCACCACCATCGAGGGCGGAGTGGTCGAGAAGATCGCCGGGCTCGCCGCGCGCGAAGTGGTCGGCGTCCACGCCATGGGCAGCGGCAGCGGCCTCTCCCGTACCTTCGGCGCCGTCCGCGACCGCGTCCCCGGCGGCCAGAAGGCCGCCGTCAGCCGCGGGGTCAAGGCGGAGGTCGGCGAGGTGCAGACCGCCCTCGACCTGGAGATCGTCGTCGACTACGGCGTGTCGATCCGCGACGTGGCCCGGGCGGTCCGTGAGAACGTCATCTCGGCGGTCGAGCGGATGACCGGCCTGGAAGTCGTCGAGGTCAACATCGCGGTCAGCGACGTCAAACTGCCCGACGAGCCCGACGAGGAACCCGAATCCCGGCTCCAGTAGCCGAGAGGAGCCACGCAATGAGCATGGCGATCGCCGGTCTCTTCGCCGGCATGGCCCTGGCGTTCGCCGGCTACTTCGGCGGCTTCGGAGCCTTCCTGCTGGTGGCGTCCCTCGGCGCCATCGGCTTCGTCGTCGGACGGTTCCTCGACGGGGACCTGGAACCCGGGGACCTCTTCCGCCGCCGCGACGACCGGCGCGGGTGAGCCGCCGATGAGCACTCCGCCCCGGACCACGCCGCCCAGGGTGCCGCCCGCCGAGCGGGGGGCCACCCGTATCGCCGACCGGGTCGTCGCCAAGATCGCGGCCCAGGCCGCCCGGGAGGCACTCACCGCACGCCCGGAGCGGCGCCCGGAGCAGGCCGCCGCTCCGCACGCGACCGTCACCGTGCACCACGACATCGCACGCGTACGGGTGAGCCTGGAGCTCGACTACCCCTCCGACCTCGCCGCCCAGTGCGCCGCCGTACGCAGCCGGGTGGCCCGGCGCATCGAGGAGTACGCGCAGATGTCCGTACCCGAGGTGGACATCGACATCGAGCACCTGCACTCCACGCACACCCGGTCCGCCGCCGGCCGGGACCGGCGGCTGCGGTGACCGGCACGCGCCGGTTCCGCTCCGCCCGGCGGATCCCGGCCGCGCTCGCCGCCCTCGTGCTGCTGGGGGTGGCGGGGTTGTTCCTGTACGACCTGGCCGCCGTACGGGCCGACCGGCCCGGCATGAGCTGGCGCCGCCAGCTCGCCGACCAGCTGGACCGGCACACTCCGGCGGACCTGTGGGTGCTGCTGGGCGGCGGGGCCCTCGCCGTGGTCGGGGCGGTGCTCCTGCTGCTGGCGCTCACCCCCGGGCTGCGCGGGATCCTGCCGATGCGGACCCCGGATCCGGCCGTGGGCGCCGCCGTACGGGCCGGGCTCGGGCGGAAGGACGCGGCGCAGGTGCTGCGGGACCGGGCCCTGGAGGTGTCCGGGGTGCGGTCCGTCCGCGTCAAGGTGGGCCGGTCCCACGTCGGGGTACGGGCCACTTCGCACTTCCGGGAGCTGGACGACGTACGGGCCGACCTGGACGCCGTGCTCGCCGTCGGCATCGAGGAACTGGGACTCGCGCACCCGCTGCATCCGCGGGTACGGGTCAGGAGGTGAGCGGATGCTCGGGGTGGTGAACCGGATCCTGCTGGCGGTGGCCGGGCTGGTCCTGCTGGCGGCCGGGGTCTCGGTGCTGACGGCGTCGTGGCCGCTCGGCGGCCGGCACGCGCCGCTGCTGACGGAGGAGGCCCGGCGCCGGTACTGGCATGTCGAGGGCTGGTGGTGGTGGGCGCTGCTCGCGGGGCTCGGGCTGTGCGTCCTGCTGGCGCTGTGGTGGCTGTTGTCCCAGCTGAGGCGCTCGCGGCTGCAGGCGGTGGTCGTGGACACCGGGGACGGGGCCTTCGCCCTGCTGCGGGGGCGCGCGCTGGAGGAGGCGGTGACCGCGGAGGTGGGTGCGCTGGAGGGGGTGGCCCGCTGCCGGGTCGCCCTGCGCGGGCGGCGCGGCTCGCCGGCCCTGCGGGTCGCGCTGGAACTGGAGCCCCATGCGGTCCCCGCCGACACCCTGGCCGCGCTCGCGGGTCCGGTCCTGACCCATGCCCGTACCTCGGCGGGCCTCGCCGATCTCCCGACGGAGGCGCGCCTGAGGGTGACGTCGCACCGGGCCCAGCGCGTGACGTAGCCCGTGGCGCGGCGCCGCCCGGGGGCTCCGCCCCCACGCCCCCGCGCCTCAATCGCCGGCGGGGCTGGATTTGGCTCGCGCCGGCGCGCCGGTGCGGCTCAAACACCGGGGCTCCGCCCCGCGCCCCGCGCCTCAAACGCCGGCGGGGCTGGTTTTTGCCCCCGGCCGTCTGCCAGGTGCGGCTCGTTCACCCGGAGCCGAGCCAAATCCAGCCCCGCCGGCGTTTGAGGCGCGGGGTCTGGGGCGGAGCCCCAGCAGACGGCCCGCAGGCAAGCCGCGGCGCGAGCCGAAATCCAGCCCCGCCGGCGATTGAGGCGCGGGGTGCGGGGCGGGGCCCCGAGGGGCGGCGGGTCAGAAGCCGTGCCGGGCTCCGCCGTCCACCGGCAGCATGACGCCCGTCAGGTAAGAGGCCGCGGGGGACAGCAGGAAGGCCGCCGCGCGGCCGAACTCCTCCGGGGCGCCATATCGCCGCAGCGGGATGCCCGACTCGCGCCCCGCCCGGGTGGCGGCGGCGTCGCCGGTCAGCTCGTCCAGCTCCCGCACCCGGTCCGTGTCGATCCGCGCCGGCAGCAGGCCGACCACCCGGATCCCGCGCGGGCCGAGGTCCACGGAGAGGGACTTCGCGAAGCCCGCCAGCCCCGGGCGCAGCCCGTTGGAGATGGTCAGGCCGGGGACCGGCTCGTGCACCGAGCTCGACAGCACGAAGCCGATGACCCCGCCGTCGCCCAGCTCGGCGGCGGCCGCCCGCGCGAGGCGGACCGCGCCCAGGAAGACCGACTCGAAGGCCGTCGACCACTGCGCGTCGGTGTTGTCCGCCGCCATCCCCGGGGCCGGGCCCCCGACGCTGATGAGGATGCCGTCGAAGCGGCCGAACCGCTCGCGCACGGTCGCGATGAGCCGCCCGGCGGCCTCCGGGTCGGAGTTGTCGGCCGCCACACCCACGGCGTTCGGGCCGAGCTCGGCGGCCGCGTCGGCCGCCCGCTTCTCGTCCCGGCCCGTCACGAGGACCTTCGCGCCGTCGGCGATCAGTTCACGGGCGGAGGCGAAGCCGAGGCCGCGCGTGGCCCCGGTGACGATGTAGACACGGTCCTTCAGTCCAAGATCCATGCCGACACGCTACGCCGTCGCGGGCTCCGGTTCGGCGCCGGATTCGGCCTTCGCGGCGGCTTCCTCACGGTCGCGCTTCTCGCGCCGTACGAGGATCACCCAGCCCACCGGCACCGCGGACGCGAACAGCCACCACTGGACGGCGTACGCCATGTGTGCGCCGATCGAGTCGTGGTCGGGCTCGGGGATGATCTCGGGGCTGCCGTCCGCCGGGTCCGGAGCGGTCAGTTCGAGGTAGCCGCCGAGGACGGGCCTGCCCAGGTACTCCGCCTGCTGCGCGCTGTTGATCAGCATCACCTGGCGGTCCGGGAGGCCCTTGCGGTCCTTGATGCCGCTGCCGGCGCTGGTCTCGTCGGCCTTCAGCCGGCCGGTGACGGTGACCTCGCCCGCGGGGGCGGCCGGCACCGGCGGGTAGGCGCGCGGGTCGTCACCGCCGGGCACCCAGCCCCGGTTGACCAGCACCACCCGGCCGTCGCCGAGCACCAGCGGGGTCAGGACGTGGAATCCCACCTTGTCGTCGCCCGAGGTCCGCATCCGTACGACCACCTCGTGCGCGGTGTCGTAGGTGCCGGCCGCGGTGACGGCGCGCCAGAAGTCCGCGCGCGGGACCGTGTGGCCGGGGGAGGTGATCTCGGTCATGGGGACCGGCTTCGCCCGCAGGTTCGCGTCGATGAGCTGGTTCTGCGCGACCCGGTGCTCATGGCGGTGGAACTGCCAGAACCCCAGCTTGATCATCGCAGGGATCAGGACGAGGGCGATGAGGGTGAGGCACACCCACTGCCGGGTCAGCACAAAGCGGTACACGCCCACGACGGTACCCCCAGCGCGGTCGACCCCGGCGGCCGGGTGGCCGTCCGGGGTCGGGGTGTACGGGGAGCCTTGGCGGGATGCGTACCGGGACTCGTGCCCGGAGCCGTGCGTGCGGGAGGGGCTCAGACGCGGTCGATAACGCCCACCTTCCCCTCGGCGCGGGCGCAGTGCGCCCCGCAGAACCACTGCCCCTCGACCTCGACGCCCTGCCCGATGATCTGGACCCGGCAGTGCTCGCAGATGGGCGCCATGCGGTGAATGGCGCAGGAGAAGCAGTCGAAGACGTGCACGGCGCCCTGCGCGTGCACCTCGAAGGACATGCCGTAATCGTTTCCGCAGACCTCACAACGTGCCATGCGCCGCATGCTCCGCACGACGGCGGGTGGGAACAAGATCCACCGGGGTGAGTCGCCGCGCCTGCACCCACCCGGCGCAACGCCCGCGCGGATCCGGCCCTTCCGGACCGCTTCGCCCCTCCTCGATCCGCCCCGCTCAGTCCTCGGCCGCCGCCACGTCCCGCAGGAGTTGGGTGAAGGCCGCCTCGTCGAGGACCGGGGTGCCGAAGGACTTCGCCTTGACGGTCTTCGAGGTCGCCGAGTCGGGGTCGTTCGTCACGAGCAGGCTGGTGAGCCGCGACACACTCGTCGCGACGTGCAGGCCGGCCTCGACCGCGCGGTCCTCCAGCAGCTCCCGGTCCACCGAGGTGTCACCGGAGAAGGCGATCCGCATGCCCTGCTTCAGCGGCTTGCCGTCCTCGAAGCGCCCCGGGTTCGGGTACGGGCACGGCGGCCGCTTGCGCGAGGCCCGCCAGGTGCCGCCGCCCCCGTAGGAGGCCTGGTAGCCCACCCGCGGGGTGGCGGGGGAGTCGGACCACTCCGTCAGCGGCCGGCATTCCAGCAGGGGCAGCCGCACGCCGTCCCGCGCGGCCGCGTGCAGCGACGGGCGGAAGGCCTCCGCCAGCACCCGGGCGTCGTCGAGCGCGTGGTGGGCGCGCTGCTGGACCACGCCGAAGTGCGCGGCGAGCGACTCCAGCTTGTGGTTGGGCAGCGGGAGGTTCAGCTCCTTCGACAGGGCGATGGTGCACAGCCGCTGGCGGACGGGCGCGGTCTCGGCGGCCCGCGCGTACTCCCGGGCGATCATCTGCCAGTCGAAGATGGCGTTGTGCGCGACGAGCACCCGGTCCGCGAGCCGGTCGGCGAACTCCTCGGCGATGTCCTTGAAGAGCGGAGCGTCGGCGAGCATCGCACTGGTCAGACCGTGGATCCACACCGGCCCCGGATCCCGCTGCGGGTTGACCAGGGTGTACCAGTGGTCCTCCACATTGCCCTGGGCGTCGAGCCGGTAGACGGCGGCGGAGACTATCCGGTCGTCGCGAGCGAGCCCGGTCGTCTCCACGTCGACGACCGCGTACCCCTGTGGGTACGCGGTCGGCCACATCGTCTCTGCGGTCGTACGGTCGTCGAGCATGGTCACAGAGGATATCGGCACGGACTGACAGCCGTGGCCCCGCCGGGGATCAGCCCAGCGCCGCGACGAGGTCGCCGGCCGCCAGCTGTTCGAGGCCGCAGCCGTCAACGGGCCCCGGCAGCAGGCGGTATACGGACCCGCGCGCACCGGCCGGCGCCACGTCGCCGTCAACCAGCGCGAGGAGGACGGACCTCCCCGAGGCCGCGGCGCCCGCGAGGGCCTCCACCTCCGGCGAGGCCAGCACGGTGTCCGGATCGCCCAGCGCGACCAGCCGCGCCGCGAAGGCCGCGGTGTCCTCGCCCGCACGCCGCCGGTAGGTCCACAGCTCGTCGGGGTCGCTCGGCCGGGGCGTGCGCCGCAGGACGACGACCTCGCCGCAGCGCGCGGCCGCGTGCCAGCCCGCCAGCTCCCACAGGGTGGTACGGCCGGTGGAGAAGTACTGGAACAGGTCGCGGCCGATCCGGGCCAGGTCCTCCTGGTGCGCCCGCACGCTGTGGTAGCCCTCGTCATCCGGCAGGTGCACGTCGGTCCACAGGAAGCCGCGCCGCTCCAGGTCGACGAGGAGCGGCACGTGGATCCGCGAGTTCCCGACCAGGTCGTAGCGCTGCCGCACGGTCCGCGGGTCGTAGCGCGCGGTGCGCCCGGAGCGGCTCGGCAGTGCCATGAAGCCGGCGAAGGCGTCGGGCAGCAGCTCGAAGGGGATGTTGTTGTAGCTGAAGACGACCGGCATGGCGAAGCGCACACCGGTGTCGGCGAGGGCGTCGAGGTCGATGTCCACGTACTCGCTCGCCCCGGCGGGCGCGGGGGCGGAGGTGAGGTCCCCGGAGTGGACGACGGCCCGCCCGCCGTACACGAGGTTGGTGTAGTCGCACAGGCCCGCGTAGTTCCAGTCGGCGTCGAAGAGCACCACCGACAGGTCGAGGTCCACGGTCTTCTTCGGCGGCTCCATCCAGTGCAGGAACATCCGCAGCACCTCGCCGTCGGGCAGCGCCTGGAAACTGCCCTTGGGGACGGTGACCAGCGCCTTGGCCGCCGCCCGCTCGGCGGAGGGCACGTGCAGGTGGGCCAGGCGCGAGTCGAGGACCGCAACGTCGTACGGGTCGGCAGCCGCCAGCCGGCGCAGCACCTCCCGCTCGAACAGCTCGCTCACCGCACGGGTCACCGGCTCGGCCAGCGGGGCCCGGACGTCGTCCACGGTGAAGGAGTGCGCGACCTGGCCGCGGGGGAAGAACACCCGCCGGGTACCGGGCAGATGGCGGATCCGCAGCCGCCCCAGCGCGGACAGCACCGGCCCGGGCCCCGCCTTCGGCAGCCGCTCCGCCAGCACCTCCGCGACCTGGTCGGGCAGGGTGTCGGCCGCGTACCGGCGCAGCAGGTGGTCGAGGCGCCGTACGAGTTCTCCGGGCCGCTCCGCCAGCACGGCGAGGGCGCGGTCCGGGTCCGTGCCGCGCAGGGCCTCCTCGGCCCGGCCCTTCCAGGTGGCCGCCCGGATCCGGTCGCCGTCGACGCGTACGGCGTCCGGGTGCGCGGCGGCGGTGGCGAGCAGGGCGGCGCCGAGGGCGGTGCCCGTGGTGGCGGTTGCGCGCAGCACGGCGAAGGCGAGCGCGGCGCGCGGGTGGCGGGCGTACTGCTCGAAGGGGTGGAGGATCTCGGCGGCGCGCTTCCACAGGTCGGCGTGGCGCAGGACGTCCTCGACGAGCACGGCCGGGGCGAGCGCGTCCAGGACGGCGAGCAGTTCGCGGCGCAGCGGCCGGGGCAGCGACCGCAGCCGCGGCGGTTCCAGCAGGTCGGCCTCCCCGCCGGACCACACGGCGAGCAGGCGGAGCACGTCGGTCGCGGTGGTGAGCCGCTCGGGCAGCAGGGCCCGGACGGTCTCGCGGGTGCGGCGTTCGCGCAGCAGGGTGCCGAGGAGCAGGGCCTTGGTCTCCCGTACGGGTATCGCGTCGGGGAGCCAGCCGAGGTCGGCGGGGGCGTGGGCGAGGAGCACCCGGGTCTCCTCGGTGTCCTGCGGGGAGAGGGGGGTGCGGCGCGCGAGCAGTTTGCCGAGCGCGGTGACCGAGTCGCCCGCCCGGTCGGTGCCGAAGGACAGCAGCCGCAGCGGTCCCGCGTACCCGTCGTCCCCCGCGGATTTCGTCCCGCCCGCCGCGCTGACGGCGGCGGGCCGCAGGAACGGGTCGGCCGGGTCCACGCGCCGGTGGCAGATCGGGCAGCCGCTGTAGTCGGCGCCGTCCCAGCAGGTCCGGCACACCAGGTGGGCGCACGGGGAGACGGGGTGGACGCTGCCCGCGGTCGTGCAGAGCACGCACGGCTGGTCCGGCCACTGCGCGAGCAGTGTGCGGACGCGGTCGACCCAGAGCCCGTGGGTGTCGTCGGGCACGGAGGCCGGGAAGGTGCGGAACAGCGGCATGTGGGTGCGGTCGGCGCCCAGGAAGGTGTCGATGTCGCGGACCAGCTGGGTGCCGGCCTGGGCCAGTCCGGTGGGGCCCAGCCAGGCGAGCGCGGCCCGTAGCGGGGCCGTCAGGACGTGGCCACGGTCGAGGAGTTCGGCCTCCAGGGCCGTCAGGCCCGCGGTTGTCGGCGGATCGCCCGGGCGCGGCCCGGCCTGGTCGACGTAGACGGTGTGCAGACGGCGCAACAGGACGGTCGACAGCTCGGGCAAAGGGGGGATTCCTCCGGAACCGGGGAGAGAGGTGGGGCGGGGGCGGAGAGGGGATGCGCTGCGGTGTCATTGGAGGATGAGAAGGAAGCACATCGCGGAGCCGCCCCCGCGGAAACAGATCCAACCACGGCCGCGGGCAGGCGCAAACCGATTTACGGGCCCGCTTCACCGGCCCGCCCCCGGGGCACCGCGGCCGGCCCCCGCGGCCCCGCCAGCAGGGAGGCCACCAGGGCCCGTACGGAGAGCAGGAAGATCCGCTCCGGGTCGGCGGGCCGGGCCAGGGCGCGGGCGAGGGCCGGGTCGTGGGGGGCGTCGACCGGGTCCCAGAGCTCGCTCTCGGCCGGCGACTGGGCGGGGGAGCGTTCGCGGTTGCGCTCGACGAGGAGGAAGCCGACGACCTGGAACTGGATCGCCCGCACCGCGTCGGCCGCCCGGGCGCCGCGCAGCCCGGCCGCGTGCACCTCGTGCACGAGCGCCTGCTGCGCGGGCAGGAACATCCGCTCGGTGAGCCCGCGTTCGTGGACCATCGCGATCAGGTGCGGGCGCTCGCGCAGTTCGCGGCGCAGGATCCGGGCCACCGACAGGATCCGTTCGGCGGGGGTGCGGCCGGCGGGGCTGATCGCGCCCATCTCCTCGACCGTCCGCTCCACGAGCGCGTCGAGCAGCGATTCGCGGTTGCCGACGTGCCAGTAGATGGAGGTCACCGCGGTGCCCAGCTCGGCGGCGAGTTTGCGCATCGTGAGGGCGGCCGGGCCGTGCTGCTTGACCAGGGACGCGGCGGCGTCCAGTACCTCCCGGCGGGTCAGCGTGCTTCTGGCCATGTCAGCGGGCCGCCAATCTGTCGGAACGTCAGTTCTCGTGCGTGCAGGGGTCTTTACCCTTCATCGGTGGCGGTGTAACTGTGTTACAGAACCTTCCCCGGCTGCCGCCGGGAGGGGCCCAGAAGGGTGGTGCGAGACATGGCACGCGTACGGTACGGAGCGCGCACCGAGGCCGAGATCGCGGCGTCGCGCGAGAAGAGTTCCAACCTCCCCGACATCTGGTCCACCGGCGTGGTGGCCGTCTGGGAGAGCGACCCGGACGTGGTGGCGGCGGTCCTGCCGCCGCCGCTCAAGCCCGCCGACCGGCCCCTCGTACGGGCCAACATCAGCAAGGTCGACCTGCCCGGCTACCCGCTCGGCGCCGGCTCGGTGGCCGTCGCCGCCCAGCACGGCGGCGTCGAGGGCTGGTACCCGCTGGTCATGCCGATGAGCCTGGAGCGCGCCCTGATCGGCGGCCGCGAGGTCTTCGGCGAGCCCAAGAAGCTGGGCGAGATCACCGTCGAGCGCGAGGGGCTCGTCGTACGGGCCTCCCTCGCCCGGCACGGGATCGCCTTCGTCGAGGTGCGCGGGGCGGTGGACCGCGAGCTGCCGCTGCCCGAGCCCACGCAGAAGACCGACTTCTACTTCAAGTTCCTGCCCGCGGTGGACGGTTCGGGCTTCGACGCCGACCCGGTCCTCGTGCACTGCACGCGCAACGAGAAGGTCCGCAAGCTGGAGCACATCACCGGTGACGTGGTGCTCCGCGAGTCGATGTTCGACCCCGTCGCCGACCTCCCCGTCCGCCGGATCGTGGAGATCACCATCGGCGAGAAGACCACCGACCAGAAGGGCAGGGTCGTGGAGCGGGTCAGCGCCCAGGCCCTGCTCCCGTACATCCACCAGCGCTACGACGACCCGATGCAGATCCTGGACGGGCCGCCCGAGGGGAGCGTGTGACGTGCGACTCGAACCCGGACAGGTGGCCGTCGTCACCGGCGCCGCCAGCGGCATCGGCCTCGCGATGGCCCGCCGCTTTGCCTCCGAGGGACTGAAGGTGGTCCTCGCCGACGTGGAGGAGGGCGCCCTGCGCAAGGCCGCCGACGAACTCGTCGCCGACGGCGCCCAGGTACTCGCCAGGACCGTCGACGTCAGCGACCGCGACTCCGTGATCGCGCTGGCCGACGCCGCGTACGAGACCTTCGGCGCCGTGCACGTGCTCTGCAACAACGCGGGCGTCGGCTCGGGCGCCGAGGGCCGGATGTGGGAACACGAGCCCAACGACTGGAAGTGGGCCTTCTCCGTCAACGTGTGGGGCGTCTTCCACGGCATCCAGGCCTTCGTCCCCCGCATGATCGCGAGCGGCGGCCCCGGCCACGTCGTCAACACCTCATCCGGCGACGGCGGCATCGCCCCGCTGCCCACCGCCTCCGTCTACGCCGTCACCAAGGCGGCCGTGGTCACCATGACCGAGTCCCTCTACGCCCACCTCAAGGCGGAGGGCGCGGCCATCGGCGCCTCCGTCCTCTTCCCCGGGCCGCACATGCTGCGCACGGGACTGTGGGAGTCCCACCGCAACCGGCCCGAGCGCTACGCGAAGCAGCGCCCGCGCAAGACCCCGTACCGCAGCCTCGACCAGTACGAGGCCGCGATGAAGCAGGCCGGCCACGAGGTGAACTTCACCCCCGTCGAGGAGGTCGCCGAGCACGTCCTCGACGGCATCCGCGCCGACCGCTTCTGGATGCTTCCGGCCAGCGAGCACAGCGACCGGCAGATCCGCGCCCGGTCGCAGTCGATGCTCGACCGCGCCAACCCCGCCTACCTGGAGAGCTTCATCCTCGACTGAGGAGCGTTTCGCGTGAGTGACACACCGTACGAAGACCCGTACCTGATCATCTCCTCCGACTGCCACGCCGGCCTGCCCACCGAGCAGTACCGCCCCTACCTCGATTCCCGCTTCCACCCCCAGTTCGACGAGTTCCTCGGCGAGCGCGTCGCGCGCCGCGCGGAGGCCACCCGGCTGGGCGTCCGCAACGAGGCCTTCGCCGAGAAGTGGTTCCACGACCACGAGGAAGGCCTCAAGGGCGGCTGGGACACGGGGCAGCGGCTGAAGGAACTCGACGGCGACGGCGTGGCCGCCGAGGTCGTCTTCCCCGACGCGGACGCCGTCGACAGCCAGACCGCGGCCCCCTTCGGGGTGGGCCTGGGCCTCTCCGGCGACCAGGACCCCGAGCTGGGCATGGCTGGCGCGCAGGCGCACAACCGCTGGCTGGCCGAGTTCGTCTCCGAGCATCCCGAACGCCACTGCGGCGTCGCCCTCCTCCCCATCACCGGCGAGCCGGACAAGGTCGTCGCGGAGATCCACCGGGCCAAGGAGTCCGGGCTGGGCGCGCTGATGATCCCCGCGATGTGGGTGGACAAGGCGCCCTACCACGACCGCCGTTACGACCCCGTGTGGGCGGCGGCCGCCGAGACGCAGATGCCGATCGTCACCCACTCCGGCTCCTCGCCGCGCCACGAGTACGGCGACCACCTGGGCATCTTCGTCTCCGAGGTCACCTGGTGGCCGGCCCGCCCGCTCTGGTTCCTGCTGTGGTCCGGGGTCTTCGAGCGGCACCCCGGCCTCAAGTTCGGCGTGGCGGAATCGGGCTGCTGGTGGCTGCCGAACCAGCTCTGGTTCATGGACCGCCTCTACCTCGGCGCCCACGGCGGCAAGAAGCTGTCCCCGTTCGAGGAGCTCAAGCGCCCGCCGAGCGAGTACCTCGACCGGCAGGTCTTCATCTGCGCGACGAACACGAAGCGCCGGGAGCTCGCCCAGCGCTACGAGATCGGCGTGGACAACATCCTGTGGGGCTCGGACTTCCCGCACCCCGAGGGCACCTGGCCGGCCACCCGCAACTGGCTGAAGAAGACCTTCCACGACATCCCGGTGGAGGAGACCCGCCGCATGCTCGGTCTGGCGGCCGCGGAGGTCTTCGGCTTCGACACCGCCACACTCGCCCCGATCGCCCGCCGGATCGGCCCCACCCCGGCCGAGCTGGGCCAGAGCCCCGACCAGGCGGCGGTGGAGGCCTCCTGGGCCCGCTCCCGCGAGGTGGGCCGGCACTGGCTGACGGACAACGACTTCCCGGTACTGGGGGTCTCGGAATGACCGGCGACCGCTACACCGTGATCTCGGCGGACTGCCACGCGGGCGCCGACCTCCTGGACTACAAGCCGTACCTGGAGAAGCGGTACCACGACGACTTCGACGCCTGGGCCACCGGCTACGTGAACCCGTACGAGGACCTCCTCGCGGACACGGCGGACCGCAACTGGAACTCCCGGCGGCGCCTCTCCGAGCTGGAGGCGGACGGCATCGTCGCCGAGGTCGTCTTCCCCAACACCATCCCGCCGTTCTTCCCCAAGGCCTCCCTGATGGCCCAGCCCCCGACGGCGGCGGAGTACGAGATGCGCTGGGCCGGGCTCCAGGCCCACAACCGCTGGCTGGCGGACTTCTGCGCGGACGCGCCGGGCCGGCGGGCGGGCGTGGCGCAGATCCTCCTCAACGACGTGGACGCGGCGGTGCGGGAGATCCGCCGCACGAAGGAGGCGGGCCTCACGGGCGGCGTCCTGCTGCCCGGAGTCCCGCCCGGCTCGTCGGTGCCCGAGCTCTACTCGGCCGCGTACGACCCCATCTGGGCGGTCTGCGACGAGCTGGACGTCCCGGTCAACCACCACGGCGGGTCGGCGTCCCCGCCGCTGGGCGACGAACCGGCGGCCCGGGCGGTCTTCATGGTCGAAACCACCTGGTTCTCGCACCGCGCCCTGTGGCACCTCATCTTCGGCGGCGCCTTCCGCCGCCACCCGGGCCTCAAGCTGGTCCTGACGGAACAGGGCTCCGGCTGGATCCCGGGCGTGATGGAGATGCTGGACTACTACCACGGCCGCCTGGTCGCGGCGACGGCCACGGCCGAGTCCAAATTCGGGGCGGGCCTCGCGGAGGCGATGGGCAAGGGCCCGGGCGAGGTCTGGCGGGACAACTGCTTCGTGGGAGCGAGCTTCATGCGCCCCCACGAGGTCCCGCTGCGGGAGCGGATCGGCCTCGACAAGATCATGTGGGGCAGCGACTACCCCCACGACGAGGGCACCACGCCCTTCTCCCGCGAGGGCCTCCGCATCGCCTACGCGGGCCTCCCCCGGGAAGAGGTCGCCGCGATGGTCGGCGGCAACGCGGCCCGCGTCTACGGCTTCGACCTCGCGCAGCTGGACGCGCTGGCCGCCAAGCACGGCCCGACGGTCGCGGAGATCGCCGAGCCGCTGGCGACCGTCCCGCCGGAGGCCACCAGCCCGGCCTTCGCGCGAGGGGGTTCGGTCCGGGTCTGGTGACGAACGGCTCCCGCCGGGCGGCTCACCAGACGTAGGTGAGCCGCTCCGGCGGGATGGCCTCGGCCCCGCTGACCGCCACCTCGCCGTTCACCTGGATCGTGAGCCGCTCCGCACCCGCGAGCGGGGTGAGGTCCACGCAGCCGTCGCGCTGGTTGAAGACGAGGCTGCTGAGGTGCGGAAGCGAGCCGAGCGGCTCCAGCGAGCCCGTGATCTCACACCGGGTCAGTGACAGATAGGTGAGCTGGTCGAAACGGCTCAGCCGGGCCGGATCGACCGTTGCCTCGGCGATGTTCAGGTGGGTCACCGTCAGGCGGGGGCGGTGCGTCACGAGCTGCCGCACCTGATCGTCGCCGCATACGGCCAGACTGCGGAGCTCCGGCCAGCGGTCCAGCCCGTCGAGGGGAATGTGGCGGGCGTCCAGGCCCAGGGTCAGCGACTGCAACCCTTCGGAGACCGGCAGATCGCCGACACGGTCCACCGGGGCCCGGTAGCCCAGGCTCAGCGATTCAAGGGCGAGTGCGCGCAACGAACCGAGCGGCAGTCCGTCCCGGAGGCCGAAAAGGCTCACGTTCCGCAGCGGGAGGTCTGCCAGGGGCCCCAGGTCGCTGATGTTGGGGCACATGGACAGACCGAGGAAGTCGAGGCGATCGAGGCGGCGCAGCGGGGCCAGCTCGGTCAGGGCCTCGTTGCGGAAGACGAACAGCCACTCCAGGTCCCGGCGGTGCTCCAGTACGCCGGACAGGCCCGGAGCCCAATGCAGGTTCACCCGCTTGAGGTGGGTGAGCCGGTCGAGGTGTGCGGCTTGCTCCGCCGTGCTCACCAGCAGGCTCGCAAGGCCCAGGTCGGCGCCGCTGAGGACCGCGGCGGCGTACTCCGCAGTGTCGAAGCGGCCCCAGCTCTCGGAGACTGCGTATCCCACGCCCGTGCGCCCGTCCGACCGGAACCGGGCGATCACCTCCAGGGCCCGGGGGCCGCCGATCTCGGCTGCGGTGAGGACGACTGCCTCGGCTGTCGAGTCGTCCAGGTCACCGTCGCGGGGGAGCAGTTCGAGGACGAGGTCCCCCGCCTTGGCCAGGGCCTCGGCCTGGCGGCGGCTGCGCGGCGGCATGAGTTCAGCCATCCGGGACTGGATCTCGGCGCGGAGGGCCGGGTCCAGTTCCGGAGCGTGTTCCAGGCAGGCTGCCGCCAGCAGCACCAGCCGGCTGCGGGCGCCCTTGACCTTGTCGGCGCGCTTCAGCAGACCCCGCAGGATGCGTATCCGCTCGTCCGGGCGGGCGTGGCCCACCGCCATGCGGACCACGTCGTCCCACGTGTCGTCCTGCGCGTTCTTCACCAGCACGCCGAAGTCCCGGGACTCGACGGCCGCCTTGGCGCCCAGGTAGTCCTGGAAGGTGCGGTGGACGAAGTCCACCGAGCCCTTCACCGGTTCGCGCAGCAGCCCGCTGCGGATCAGCAGGTGCGAGAAGACCTGGTCCGCGGTGCCCTGTACCTGCGGCATCGCGCCGAGCCACTCGCCGACCATCTCGACCGCCTCGTCGAGGCCCGCCTCCACCTGCCCGTTGCGGATCAGCCAGTACGCGAACCGCTGCAGCAGTGCCAGCTGCTCGTCGCGGGTCAGGTAGACCCCCTCGACCCCGCTGATCTCCCGCTCCGTGTCCCGCCGGACCAGCAGCATCTCCAGGGCGGCGTCGTACAGCTCCTTGCGGGCCCGCGGCAGCTGCATCCGCCGGTCCTGGTTCAACGCGCACAGCAGTGCGCACATCAGCGGATTGGTCGCCAGCCGGGCCAGATCGCGCCGGCTGCCGACCGCCTCCAGCAGCGAGGCCTCGTACGCGTCCACCTCCTGCCCCGCCGCCCGGGCCGCCGCGTGCCAGTGCGCGACGAAGGTCCGGATGTCCTTCTGCTCCATCGCCAGCATTGAGTGCGTGGTGAACCCCTGGCCCGCGAGCCAGTCCTCCGGGATCGCGGACGGCCGGGTGGTCACCACGTACCGGGCCTGCGGGAACGCGGAGACGAGGGAGCGCAGCCAGGTCTCCGTACGGGTGCGCAGCCGCTGCGGGACCTCGTCGACGCCGTCCACGAGGACCAGTGCCCGGCCGCTGACCATGAGGTCCTCCACCCAGCCGGGCGGGGCGGACAGGGGGACGCCGGAGGCGCGAAGGAAGTCCTCGGGGAGCGGCAGGCTGTCGGACGAGGTGAAGGAGCGCAGGCGCAGCACGAACGGGACGCATGTGCTCCACGGCCCGTCGGTCTGCCGGGCCGCGTTGAGGGCCAGCCACTGCACCAGGGTGCTCTTGCCCGAGCCGGCCGGGCCGCGCAGCAGCACCCGCTCGCTCGCGGCCAGGGCCTGCTCGGCCCTCACCGGGGTCTGATGCACCTCCGGCCCGCCCGGCACCACCAGCTGCTCGCCGCTGACCGCGAGGCTGATGTAGGCCACGTCCAGCGGCCATTCCTGGCGGGAGCGGCTGAGGGTGAGCCCGAAGAGCTGGAGGCGGCCGTGGGTCTCGGCGACGTACCGCGCGTACCGCTCCTCGAAGGCGTGCGCCGTCCCGTCGGAGCGGTCCGCCAGCCGGTCCACCGCACGGGTCAGCTCGCCGGTCCGGCGGACGAGTTCCACGTCGGCCCGGGCCCCGAACCCCGGCAGCGTCGTCAGGTACTCGACGGAGTGGGCGCACGCCAGTCGGATCAGGTCCCGGCAGGCGGCCTCGGCCGCCGGGCTCAGGCCGGCCGCCGCCGGCACCGGCAGCCGGGCCGCCAAAACCGCCGGATCCAGGTCCGCCGCGAACAGGGCATCGGCGTCGACCTCGCCCAGTCCGGCGAAGGCGTCGGCGACCGCGTCCAGCGCCGCCAGCCGTTCGTGCTCCGGCAGCCGTGCCGCGGCCTCGCCCAGCCGGTCCGCCAAACCTGCGGCGAGCCGGCGGAGTTCGGTCGTGCCGAGCTGCGCCGGGCGGCGCCAGCGCTGCGCCGGACGTACCGGTTCGTCCGTGAGACCGGCGCCGGGTACCTGCCCGAGGCGCGACCTCAGCAGTGACCCCGCCGCCGTACTCGCCACCCGTAAGAGAACCGTCTCGAAACCCGTCATCCCCCGCCCTCCCCTTGGCTCGGACATCATCTCGCGAACCGTCGGTAACCCGGATGGATACCGATCGGTAACAACCCCTAGCGGCACCCCTGAGAGCGCCTCTATGGTGCGGACATGCCGAACCTGCCCGATGTCGTGCTGTGGTCCATACCAGCCTTCGTGCTGCTCACCGTCATAGAGCTGGTGAGCTACCGCCTCCATCCCGACGAGGATGCCGCCGGGTACGACACCAAGGACGCGGTCACGAGCGTCACCATGGGGCTCGGCAGCATCGGCTTCGACCTGCTCTGGAAGATCCCGGTCGTCGCGGTCTTCACCGCGGTCTACGAACTCACCCCGCTGAGGGTGCCGTTCCTGTGGTGGACCGCCCTGCTGATGCTGCTCGCCCAGGACTTCCTCTACTACTGGCAGCACCGGCTCCACCACGTCATCCGCATCCTGTGGGCCTGCCACGTGGTGCACCACAGCAGTCGGCGGTTCAACCTCACCACCGCCCTGCGCCAGCCCTGGACCAGCGCCACCACCTGGTGGTTCTACCTGCCGATGGTCGCCCTCGGCGTCCACCCCGCGGCGATCCCGTTCTGCTACGGGATCAACCTCCTCTACCAGTTCTGGGTCCACACCGAGCGCATCGGCAAGCTGCCCCGCGCCTACGAGTACGTCTTCAACACCCCCTCCCACCACCGCGTCCACCACGCCTCCCAGGGCGGGTACCTGGACCGCAACTTCGGCGGGATCCTGATCGTCTGGGACCGGATGTTCGGCTCCTGGGTGGGGGAGACGGAGCGGCCCGTCTACGGGCTCACCAAGAACATCGGCACCCACAATCCGCTGCGCGTGGCCACCCACGAGTACGCCGCCATCGCGCGCGACGTCCGGGCCGCCGGCAGCTGGCGCGAGCGAGCGGGCCGCGTCTTCCGCGGCCCCGGCTGGCAGCCCGTGGCCTCGCCGGCCAAGGCCGAGATCAAGGCCGAGATCAAGGCCGAGGCCAAGGACCAGGCTCCGGCCGCGGCTCCCGCCGCCGACGCGGTCATCGCCGCCGACGTCCGGGCGTCCGTACGGGAGACCAGCGCGTGAGCACCGCAGAGTCCCCGGGCCGCCCCGCCCCCTCCTGGGCCGCCGCCCGGGCGACGCCCGGCCGGGCCCGCCTCGCCCGGGCCGCCCTCGCCGGCTTCGCCGCGGCCACCGCCGTCGACCTCGGCTCGCTGCTCGCCGACTGGCACCTCGGACACGTGCTCGCCAAGCCGCTGCTGATGCCGCTGCTCGTCGCCTACGTCATCACCCGCGGCGGGCCCCGGCTGCTGGTCGCCGCCCTGCTGTTCGGCTGGGGCGGGGACCTCGCCCTGCTCTTCGACGCCGAGCCCGCCTTCCTCGTCGGCATGGGCTCCTTCGCCGCCGGGCACGTCTGCTACCTGGTCCTCTTCGGCCGCCGCGCCACGAACCCGCTGCTCGGAGGCGCGTACGGACTCGCGCTCGTCGGGACCGTCGCCCTGCTCTGGGCGGACCTCCCGGCCGATCTGCGCATCCCCGTCGCCGGCTACAGCCTGCTGCTCACCGCCATGGCCTACCGCTCCAGCGCCCTCGGCCGCGCCGCGGGCATCGGCGGGGCGCTGTTCCTGCTCTCCGACACCCTCATCGCCACCGGCGTGGCCGAGTGGCCCCAGCTGCCCCGCCCCGACTTCTGGATCATGGCCACCTATGTCGCCGCCCAGTACCTGCTGGCCACTGGCGCGCTCGCCGCGCGACGAGGCGTACGGTAGGTCGGGTCATACAAGACTGAACGATCCCGAGCCGGAGGACTGCACCACCATGCGCGCCACCGTCATCCACGCCCCGCACGACATACGCGTGGAGGAGGTGCCCGACGCTGCGATCCAGCGACCCGAGGACGCCGTCGTCCGCGTCCTGCGTGCCTGTATCTGCGGCAGCGACCTGTGGGCCTACCGCGGCGAGGCCGCGCGCCAGCCCGGCCAGCGCATCGGCCACGAGTTCCTCGGCGTCGTCGAGGAGACCGGCTCCGCCGTCTCGGGCCTGCGCGCCGGGGACCTCGTCGTCGCCCCCTTCATGTGGTCCGACGGCACCTGCGAGTACTGCTCCGAGGGCCTGTACACCTCCTGCGAGCACGGCGGCTTCTGGGGCTCGGTCGGCCACGACGGCGGCCAGGGCGAGGCCGTCCGCGTCCCGCACGCCGACGGCACCCTGGTCAAGCTGCCCGCCGAGGCCGTCTCCGACGACCACCTGCTGACCGGTCTGCTCGCGCTGTCCGACGTCATGGGCACCGGCCACCACGCAGCGCTCGGCGCCGGCGTGCGCGAGGGCTCCACGGTCGCCGTCGTCGGCGACGGCGCGGTGGGCCTGTGCGGCGTCCTCGCCGCCAAGCGCCTGGGCGCCGACCGGATCATCGCACTGGGCCGCCACACGGCCCGTACGGACATCGCCAAGCTCTTCGGGGCCACCGACGTCGTCGCCGAGCGCGGCGAAGCCGCCGAGGCGGCCGTCCGCGAGCTGCTCGGCGGCCGGGGCGCGCACGCCGTCATCGAGGCGGTCGGCACCGAGCAGTCGATGCGCACCGCCGTGAACATCACCCGCGACGGCGGGGCCATCGGCTACGTCGGCGTCCCGCACGGCAGCGGCACCGGACTCGACCTCGGCGTCATGTTCGACCGCAACATCACCCTGCGCGGCGGCGTGGCCCCGGTCCGGGCCTACATCCCGGAGCTGCTGGAGGACGTGCTGAGCGGCGCGATCGACCCGGCGCCCGTCTTCGACCGGGCCGTGTCCCTGGACGAGGTCCCGGACGGCTACCGCGCGATGGACGACCGCAGCGCGCTCAAGGTGCTGATCAAGCCCTGACCCGGTGAACGGACGAACGGGCCGGGCGGGAGCATCCCCGCCCGGCCCGTTCGCGTGTCCGTCGACTACCTGACGGCCTTCAGCGCGTCGATCACGCCGTAGCCGTAGTAGCCCGTCTGGCCCCACTTGGCGGCGCAGGTGGTCGCGTTGATCAGCGTGCCCGTGCTGTCGTATATCTGGGCCGGGCAGGCCGTCTTCGTGGCCTGGCCCTTGAGCATCGCCTGGATCTGCGACGGGGTCGCCCCCGGGTGCGCGCTCTTGATCAGGGCCGCGACGCCCGCGACGTGCGGGGCGGCCATCGAGGTGCCCTGCTTGTAGCCGTAGAGCCCGCCCGGCACGGTCGACAGCACGCGGCCGTTGGCGTCCGGCGTGGCCGGGATCTGCCACTTGTCGCCACCGGGAGCGGCGACGTCCACGACCCCGAGGCCGTAGCTGGAGTAGTACGACCGGAGGCCCTTGTCGCCGGTCGCCGAGACCGTGACCACACCCGGGAGCTGGGTGGGCAGGTCCAGGCAGACCTTCGGGTCGATGGTGCGCGGCACCGGCGTGGTGGTGTCGTCCGGGCTGGTGTTGTCCAGGATGGAGTCGCCGGCCAGGTCGTGGTCGGAGTTGCCCGCCGAGGCCACGTTGAGCACGCCCTTGCGCTCGGCGTACTTGCTGGCCCGCCCGATGGCCTCCACCAGCGCCTTCTGGTCGTCGTCCGTCTTGCAGTTGTAGAGCCAGGGGTCGACGTAGTAGCTGTTGTTGGTCACCTCGATCCCCTTCTCGGCGGCGAACATGAAGCCGCAGACGACCGCCTCGGTGAAGAAGAGGCTGGTGCCGGGCTCGCTCACCTTGATCGCGGCGACCTTCACGCCGGGCGCGACACCGCTGACGCCCACGCCGTTGCGCGGGGCCGCGATGGTGCCGGCCACGTGCGTGCCGTGGTCGCTGCCGTCCGCGTACGGGCGCCAGGCGCCCTCGCTGGTGTCCGCGACGCCGCCGACGCAGTTGGCCGACTGCTCCTTGGAGAAGTTCGCGGCGAGATCCGGGTGGGTGTCGTCGATACCCGTGTCGATGACGCCCACCGTGACGTTCCGGCTGCCATCGTTGATCTTGTGCGCCTGATCGGCCTTGATCGTCCGCAGGTCCCACTGGTTGGGCTCCAGCGGCTCCTGACCCTCCTGGGCTACTGCCGCCGCCTTGGCGGCGTCCGCCGCGCTCAGCTGCTGCGTCGAGCCCTCCTCGGTGGTCTGCACCGTCTGGAGGGGGGCCGTACGGGTGGCGCCCACCGACACGAAGAGGCCGCGCTGCGTCCGCAGCTGCTTGGCGAAGTCCGGGTTCTGGGAATGTGCGACGACGACCCCGATCTGCTCATAGGACGTCACCACCGTTCCACCGGCGCGCTCGATGGCCTTCTTCGCCTGCTTCACCGTGCCGTACGCGGTCAGGTTCGCCACGTAGGACAGCTTGGGGCCGGTGGTGTCGGCCTTCGAGGCCGTCGCCGAGTCCGCCGTGTTGCCGAGCGGCGCGGCGGAGGCCGCTACCGAGGGCAGGAAGGCGAGCGAGGCGGTGAGCACCAGGCCGACCGGAACGGCGAGAGCACGCCGGCGGCCGGATCCCAGATGAGCCATGGGTTCTCCAGATCATCCTTGAAAAAGCCGTCCGGTCGCGGTCACGGCGGACGGGTTCATGACAAGGGAACCTAGCGCCGCTGTTCCCCTCTACGCCATCAGTTCGAGAAATCAGTTTCCGAAGAAACAGTGGGTGTTGAACCGTCCCGACACGCCGGCCGTGCCGTTGACAGGGGGGATCAGCACCACCGTCCCCCCACACGGAGGTTGTTTTGTCCGTCGTCCCCACCGCACCCGCGTCACAAGGAGAGTCCCCCGTGACCACCGAAGCAGCGCCGCCGCCGGGCAGCGCGGGAACGCCGTTGGCGCGCCCCACGGCCGAAGAGTTCGGACACGTCCAGCAGAGCGCGGAGTTCGCCGAACTGCGAAGCTCCTACCGCTCCTTCGCCTTCCCGCTCACCGTGGCCTTCATCGCCTGGTACCTGCTCTACGTCCTGCTGTCCAACTACGCGGGCGGCTTCATGGGGACGAAGCTCTTCGGCAACATCAACGTCGCACTCGTCCTCGGCCTCGCCCAGTTCGCGACGACCTTCCTGATCGCCTGGCTGTACTCCCGGCACGCCGCCGCCAAGCTCGACCCCAAGGCGGCTGCCATCAAGAAGCGCATGGAGGCCGGAGAATGAGCGCCGCGCTCCCGCTGACGACGGTCGCCGCCGGCGCCACCGAACACCGTCCGCTGATCATCACCCTGTTCGGGCTGTTCGTCGTGGCCACCCTGATCATCACGATCTGGGCCGGCCGCCAGACCAAGGACGCCGCCGACTTCTACGCCGGCGGCCGCCAGTTCACCGGCTTCCAGAACGGCCTGGCGATCTCCGGCGACTACATGTCCGCCGCGTCCTTCCTCGGCATCGCCGGCGCCATCGCCCTCTTCGGCTACGACGGCTTCCTCTACTCCATCGGCTTCCTCGTCGCCTGGCTGGTCGCCCTGCTGCTCGTCGCCGAGCCGCTGCGCAACTCCGGCCGTTACACGATGGGCGACGTCCTCGCGTACCGGATGCGCCAGCGGCCGGTCCGTACCGCCGCCGGCACCTCCACCATCGTCGTCTCGATCTTCTACCTGCTTGCCCAGATGGCCGGCGCCGGCGTGCTCGTCTCGCTGCTCCTGGGCATCACGAGCGACGGCGGCAAGGTCGCCGTCGTCGCGCTGGTCGGCGTCCTGATGATCGTCTACGTGACCATCGGCGGCATGAAGGGCACCACCTGGGTCCAGATGATCAAGGCCGTCCTGCTGATCGCGGGCGCGCTGCTGATCACCTTCCTGGTGCTGCTGGAGTTCAACTTCAATGTCTCCGACCTGCTGGGCAAGGCCGCCGAGAACAGCGGACAGGGCGTCAAGTTCCTGGAGCCGGGGCTGAAGTACGGCAAGGACGGGATCACCAAGCTCGACTTCATCTCGCTGGGCCTCGCCCTGGTCCTGGGCACCGCCGGCCTGCCGCACATCCTGATCCGCTTCTACACCGTCCCCACCGCCAAGGCCGCCCGCAAGTCCGTGAACTGGGCCATCGGCATCATCGGCGCCTTCTACCTGATGACGATCGCCCTCGGCTTCGGCGCCGCCGCCCTGCTCAAGCGGGCCGACATCCTGGCCTCCAACAAGGCCGGCAACACCGCGGCCCCGCTGCTCGCCCAGGAGATCGGCGGCGGCGCGGGCTCCACCGGCGGCGCGATCCTGCTCGCCGTGATCTCCGCGGTCGCCTTCGCCACCATCCTGGCGGTGGTCGCGGGCCTGACCCTGGCCTCCTCCTCGTCCTTCGCGCACGACCTCTACGTCAACGTCATCCGCAGGGGCAAGGCCACCGAGCAGGAGGAGGTCCGCGCGGCCCGCTGGTCGACCGTGGTCATCGGCGCCGTCGCCATCGGGCTCGGGGCGCTGGCCCGCGACCTGAACGTGGCCGGCCTCGTCGCGCTCGCCTTCGCGGTCGCCGCCTCCGCCAACCTGCCGACGATCCTCTACAGCCTCTTCTGGAAGCGCTTCACCACCCAGGGCGCGCTGTGGTCCATCTACGGCGGCCTGATCTCGGCGGTCGGCCTGGTGCTCTTCTCGCCGGTGGTCTCCGGCAAGCCCACCTCGATGTTCAAGGACGCCGACTTCTACTGGTTCCCGCTGGAGAACCCGGGCATCATCTCCATCCCCCTCGGCTTCCTCCTCGGGTGGCTGGGAACGGTCCTGTCCAAGGAGAAGGCCGACCCCGAGAAGTTCGCCGAGCTGGAAGTCCGCTCCCTCACCGGAACAGGCGCTCACTGAGATCCTCCGAACACCCAGCGTGGCCGCGTCGTAGGTCCCTACGACGCGGCCACGTTACGTATCGTTCATTCGGGCACCTCTCCTGGACATGCGCGTCGCGTAGTCTCGAAATAGAACGCGTGAAGTAGATCCAACCTCGCGCGTACCTCTACATCCGGACAGGGGAGGGGGCCCACAGTGCTTCTCGACACCTACGGCCGCGTGGCCACTGACCTGCGCGTCTCGCTCACCGACCGGTGCAATCTGCGCTGTACGTACTGCATGCCCGAGGAGGGACTGCAGTGGCTCGGGAAGTCCGACCTGCTGAGTGACGACGAGATCGTCCGGCTGATCCGCATCGCGGTCACCCAGCTCGGGATCACCGAGGTCCGCTTCACCGGCGGCGAGCCGCTGCTCCGCCCCGGCCTGGTCGGGATCGTCGAGCAGTGCGCGGCCCTGGAGCCCCGCCCCAAGATGTCCCTGACCACCAACGGCATAGGCCTCAAGCGCACCGCGCAGGCCCTGAAGGCCGCCGGCCTGGACCGGGTGAACGTCTCCCTGGACACCCTGCGGCCCGAGGTCTTCAAGACCCTCACCCGCCGTGACCGGCACAAGGACGTCATCGACGGCATGGCCGCGGCCCGCGAGGCCGGCCTCACCCCCGTCAAGGTCAACGCCGTGCTGATGCCGGGGCTGAACGACGACGAGGCCCCCGACCTGCTGGCCTGGGCCGTGGAGAACGAGTACGAGCTCCGCTTCATCGAGCAGATGCCGCTCGACGCCCAGCACGGCTGGAAGCGCGAGGGCATGATCACCGCCGGCGACATCCTCCAGTCGCTGCGCACCCGCTTCACGCTCACCGAGGAGGGTGCCGAGGAGCGCGGCTCCGCCCCGGCCGAGCGCTGGGTGGTCGACGGCGGCCCGGCCACCGTCGGAGTCATCGCCTCGGTCACCCGCCCGTTCTGCGGCGCCTGCGACCGTACGCGGCTCACGGCCGACGGCCAGGTCCGTACGTGCCTGTTCGCCACCGAGGAGTCGGACCTGCGCGCAGCCCTGCGCTCGGGCGCCCCGGACGAGGAGATCGCCCGGCTGTGGAAGCTGGCGATGTGGGGGAAGAAGGCCGGATCCGGCCTCGACGACCCGTCCTTCCTCCAGCCCGACCGCCCGATGTCGGCGATCGGCGGCTAGCGCCGAAGCCGGGCGCCGGGGCTAGCGCTCCGAGCCCTCCGGCTGCACCCACTCGTCGAGCTTCACGACGTCCTTGAGGAAACCGCGGACCCCCAGGAACTGGGAGAGGTGTTCGCGGTGCTCCTCGCACGCCAGCCACGTCTTGCGCCGCTCCGGCGTGTGCAGCTTCGGGTTGTTCCACGCCAGGACCCAGACGGCCGCGTCACGGCAGCCCTTGGCGGAGCAGCTGGGGGTTTCGGTCTCAGGGCCGGGGGAGTTGCCGGGGAAGTCAGAGGAAGTCACGCCTCAACCCTAGAACGGAAAGGCGACGCCGAGCAGCCACGGGGGGAGCTGCCCGGCGTCGGTCCGTCGCTCCGACGGGGGATGCGGAGCGCGTAGGCAGTATGTCACGCAGGACCCGGTGCGGTGCACCGGAACTTCATGATTGATCTGAGCTCTTCCTGAGGTTTCCCGCGTCCAGCGCCGGCCGTACGGGAGCCGGGATGAAGTGCGAGGGCAGCGAAGGGGCCGACTCGCGCCCCGCGTTCGCGATGACCACGGCGACGTAGGGGAGCAGGGCGCCGGCGACCAGCGTCACGATCGCCACCTCGCGCTGCACGTTCCACAAGACCACGGTCGCGATGACCGACAGGGTCCTGATGACCATGGACACCACGTAGCGGCGCTGGCGGCCCCGTACGTCCTCGGCGAGACCCATCCGCGCCCCGGTGATCCGGAAGACCTCGGCCCCGTTCCGCTTCTGCCGCTTCGTCCGCTCCACGCTCCACCACCCGATCAGCCGCCGGACACTCCCCGGCCCGGACCCCTTCCACGGTACGCCGCCGCCCCGCCCGCGAGGAGAGGGGGTGCCCCCGAATGGAGCTGTCCGAAATGCGTCGTACGCCCTACGGGTCGAGACTGGGCCCACATGCGCACAACGCGCCACGAGGAGGCTCGACATGCAATGGTTGTGGGCGATCATCGTCGGTTTCGTGCTGGGCCTGATAGCCCGGGCCATCCTGCCGGGCAAGCAGCACCAGCCCCTGTGGCTGACCACCCTCTTCGGCATCGCCGGAGCGCTCCTCGGCAACGCCGTCTCGCGGTGGATCGGCGTCGAGGACACCAAGGGCATCGACTGGATCCGGCACTTGCTGCAGCTTGCCGGAGCCGTCCTGGTCGTCGGTGTCGGCGACATGGCCTACGGAGCGATCCGCGGCGGCAGGAAGCAGATGACCTAGCGGCCCCCGGCGCGGGGGCACGACGGAGGGGCCGGCCGGACAATGGTGTCCGGCCGGCCCCTTCGCCGTGTGCCGTGCGTCCTACGGTGCGTCAGGCGCCCGTGACCTCGACCGCGGCCAGGTTCTTCTTGCCCCGGCGCAGCACCAGCCAGCGCCCGTGCAGCAGGTCCTCCTTGGCGGGGACCGCGTCCTCGGCGGTGACCTTCACGTTGTTCACGTAGGCCCCGCCCTCCTTCACGGTCCGGCGGCCGGCCGACTTGCTCGCGACCAGCCCGGTCTCCGCGAGCAGGTCCACCACCAGGCCGGGCTCCGCCACCTGGGCGTGCGGCAGCTCGGACAGGGCCGCGGCCAGCGTGGCCTCGTCCAGGTCCGCCAGCTCGCCCTGACCGAACAGCGCCTTCGACGCGGCGATCACGGCGGCGCACTGGTCGGCCCCGTGCACCAGCGTCGTCAGCTCCTCCGCCAGCGCCCGCTGGGCGGCGCGCGCCTGCGGCCGCTCGGCGGTCTGCGCCTCCAGCTCCTCCAGCTCCTCACGGCTCCGGAAGGACAGGATCCGCATGTAGGTGGAGATGTCCCGGTCGTCTACGTTCAGCCAGAACTGGTAGAACGCGTACGGGGTGGTCATCTCCGGGTCGAGCCAGACGGCGCCGCTCTCGGACTTGCCGAACTTGGTGCCGTCCGCCTTGACCATCAGCGGGGTCGCCAGCGCGTGCACGACCGCGCCCGGCTCCAGACGGTGGATCAGGTCGAGACCGGCCGTCAGGTTGCCCCACTGGTCGGAGCCGCCCTGCTGGAGCACGCAGCCGTGGCGCCGGTACAGCTCCAGGAAGTCCATGCCCTGCAGGATCTGGTAGCTGAACTCGGTGTAGCTGATGCCCTGGTCGGAGTCGAGCCGCTTGGCGACCGAGTCCTTCGTCAGCATCTTGTTGACGCGGAAGTGCTTGCCGATGTCCCGGAGGAACTCGATGGCGGACATGCCCGCCGTCCAGTCCAGGTTGTTCACCATGACCGCCGCGTTCTCGCCCTCGAAGGACAGGAACGGCTCGATCTGGGTGCGCAGCCGCGTCACCCAGTTCGCGATGGTCTCCGGGTCGTGCAGGGTCCGCTCCGCGGTCGGCCGCGGGTCGCCGATCTGCCCGGTGGCCCCGCCGACCAGCGCCAGCGGCCGGTTCCCGGCCATCTGGAGCCGGCGCACGGTGAGCACCTGGACCAGGTGCCCCACGTGCAGCGAGGCGGCCGTCGGGTCGAAGCCGCAATAGAACGTGACCGGACCGTCCGCGAACGCCTTGCGCAGCGCTTCTTCGTCGGTGGACTGGGCGAACAGCCCGCGCCACTTCAGTTCGTCGACGATGTCCGTCACGGTCTCTCGACTCCTTTGAATGTCTGAAATTGCCAAGGTCAGTCTAGGTGGGTCAGACGCCCTTGCTGACCGAACTCATGTTGAAGTCCGGGATACGGAGAGCCGGCATCGCGGCCCTGGTGAACCAGTCTCCCCACTCGCGCGGCAGGGTCTTCTCGGTCCGGCCGGCCTCGGTGGCCCGCGACAGCAGGTCCACCGGGGACTCGTTGAACCGGAAGTTGTTGACCTGCCCCGTGACCTGCCCGTTCTCCACCAGGTACACGCCGTCCCGGGTCAGGCCCGTGAGCAGCAGGGTGGCCGGGTCGACCTCGCGGATGTACCAGAGGCAGGTCAGCAGCAGACCCCGCTCGGTCGCCGCCACCATCTCCTCCAGCGACTTGTCGCCGCCCCCGTCCAGGATCAGGTTCCCGAAGGCGGGGGAGAGCGGCAGGCCGGTCAGCCCCGCGGTGTGCCGGGTCGTGGTCAGCCGGGCCAGCTCGCCGCCGCTGATCCACTCGGTCGCCGGGACCGGCAGGCCGTTGTCGAACACCGAGGCGTCGTCGCCGGAGCTGTGCGCGACGACGAACGGCGCGGACTCCAGGCCCGGCGCGTTCGGGTCGCTGCGCAGGGTCAGCGGCAGCTCGGACAGCTTCTCGCCGAGCCGGGTGCCGCCGCCGGGCTTGGAGAAGACCGTGCGGCCCTCCACCGCGTCCCGCGCCGCCGCCGACCACATCTGGTAGATCAGCAGGTCGGCCACGGCCGTCGGCGGCAGCAGCGTCTCGTACCGCCCGGCGGGCAGCTCGATCCGCCGCTGCGCCCAGCCCAGGCGGACGGCGAGCTCCGCGTCCAGCACGGTCGGGTCCACGTCCTTGAAGTCCCGGGTGGCGCGGCCGGCCCAGGCCGAGCGCTGCATGTCGGGGCTCTTGGCGTTGAGCTCCAGGGTGCCCTTGGGCTGGTCGTGGCGCAGCCGCAGGCCCGTCGAGGTGCCGACGTACGTGGACACCAGCTCGTGGTTGGCGAAGCCGTACAGCTCCCGGCCGCCCGCGCGGGCCCGGGCGAAGGCCTCGCCGAGCGCCGGGGCGAAGTCCGCGAACACCGCGGAGGAGGTCTCGGCCGGGGCGTCGGTGAAGTCCGGCGAAGCCGGGGTCCCGGTCACCAGCGGCTGGGCGTCCTCGGCCGGTCCCGCCCCGCGCGCGGCCGCCTCGGCGGCCCGCACCAGCGGCTCCAGGTCCTCGGCGGTGACGGCGGAGCGCGAGACGACCCCCGAGGCCGTCCCCTCCTTGCCGTCGACCGTCGCGATCACGGTCAGGGTCCGGCCGCGGGTGACGCCGTTCGTCGTCAGCGCGTTGCCCGCCCAGCGCAGATTGGCCGTCGACTCCTCGTCGGCGATGACGACACAGCCGTCCGCGGTGGACAGCTCCAGCGCCCGCTCGACGATCTCGTGGGGCTTCGTGCGAATCATCGACATCAGCGTCCGGCCTCCTGCGTGGTGTTCAAGATGTTCACGTCGCGGAACAGAGCGGACGGGCAGCCGTGCGAGACCGCCGCGACCTGGCCCGGCTGGGCCTTCCCGCAGTTGAAGGCGCCGCCCAGGACGTAGGTCTGCGGACCGCCGACCTTCTCCATCGAGCCCCAGAAGTCGGTGGTCGTGGCCTGGTACGCGACATCGCGCAGCTGCCCGGCCAGCCGGCCGTTCTCGATCCGGAAGAACCGCTGCCCGGTGAACTGGAAGTTGTAGCGCTGCATGTCGATCGACCAGGAGCGGTCGCCGACCACGTAGATCCCGCGCTCCACCCCGCCGATCAGGTCCTCGGTGGACAGGCCGCCCGGATCCGGTTGGAGCGACACGTTCGCCATGCGCTGCACCGGCACGTGCCCGGGGGAGTCGGCGTAGGCGCAGCCGTTGGAGCGCCCGAGGCCGGTCAGCTTCGCGATCCGCCGGTCCAGCTGGTAGCCGACCAGGGTGCCGTCCTTGACCAGGTCCCAGCTCTGCGCCTCGACGCCCTCGTCGTCGAAGCCGATCGTGGCCAGCCCGTGCTCGGCGGTGCGGTCGCCCGTCACGTTCATGATCGGGGAGCCGTACCTGAGCTTGCCCAGCTGGTCGAAGGTGGCGAAGGAGGTCCCCGCGTACGCCGCCTCGTAGCCCAGCGCCCGGTCCAGCTCGGTGGCGTGGCCGATGGACTCGTGGATGGTCAGCCACAGGTTGGACGGGTCGACCACCAGGTCGTAGCGCCCCGCCTGCACGCTCGGCGCCCGCATCTTCTCGTCGAGCAGGTCGGGGATCTGCTCCAGCTCGGAGTTCCAGTCCCAGCCGGTGCCGGTCAGGTACTCCCAGCCGCGCCCGGCGGGCGGGGCGATGGTGCGCATCGAGTCGAACTCGCCGGTGGTCTCGTTCACCGCGACCGCCGTGAGCTGCGGGTGGATCCGCACCCGCTGCTGCGTGGTGGATGTGCCCGCGGTGTCGGCGTAGAACTTGTTCTCGTGCACGGCGAGCAGCGAGGCGTCCACGTGCGTGACGGCGTCGGCCGCCAGTAGCCGCGAGCTCCAGTCGGCGAGCAGCGCCGCCTTCTCCGCGTCCGGCACCTCGAAGGGGTTCACGTCGTAGGCGGAGATCCAGGTGCGGTCCGCGTGCACCGGCTCCTCGGCCAGCTCCACCCGCTCGTCGGAACCGGCCGCCTTGATCACCTGGGCCGACAGCTTCGCCATGGCCACGGCCTGCGAGGCCACCCGGGCGGCGGCGTCCATGGTCAGGTCCACACCGGAGGCGAACCCCCAGCTGCCCCCGTGCACCACCCGGACCGCGTACCCGAGGTCGGTGGTGTCGGACCCTCCGGAGGGCTTGGCGTCGCGCAGCCGCCAGGAGGCGCTGCGGATCCG
Source organism: Streptomyces sp. NPDC059989 (assembly GCF_042736975.1). Taxonomy (NCBI): domain Bacteria; kingdom Bacillati; phylum Actinomycetota; class Actinomycetes; order Kitasatosporales; family Streptomycetaceae; genus Streptomyces; species Streptomyces sp. NPDC059989. Next base: position 25,242 of record NZ_JBHWUO010000031.1, on the reverse strand, counting down.
CTCCAGCCGGAAGTCGGCATGGTCGGCGCCCAGCGCACGCGCCCGGGCGAGCGCCGCGTCGGCGAGCGCCCGCAAGGGCAGCGCGGTGAAGGCCGCGTCGATGGAATGGGGCACGGAAGTCCTCCCGGGGTCGGGGCCGGTCGCTCCGATCATGTCGCGATCGCGGCCCTTGTGCCTACATCTTTCTGTAGGGACTCGACAGAGCCCGTCGCAAGGCCCTGTCGGAGGTCGATTCTCCGTACGAGCGGTGCGACCTATAGGTTTTCGGTATTCAGACCGCTAGCGAAAGGGTGATCCGTTGAGCCGCTCGGTTCTCGTCACCGGAGGTAACCGGGGCATCGGCCTCGCCATCGCCCGAGCCTTCGCGGAGGCCGGCGACAAGGTCGCGATCACGTACCGGTCGGGTGAGCCGCCCGCGGAGCTCACGGCGCTCGGCGTCCTGGCGGTCCGCTGCGACATCACGGACTCCGAGCAGGTGGAGCAGGCCTACAAGCAGATCGAGGACGCGCACGGCGCGGTCGAGGTGCTGGTGGCCAACGCCGGCATCACCAAGGACACGCTGCTGATGCGCATGTCCGAGGAGGACTTCGCGTCGGTCGTCGACACCAACCTCACCGGCACCTTCCGCGTGGTCAAGCGCGCGAACCGCGGCATGCTCCGCGCCAAGAAGGGCCGCGTCGTCCTGATCTCCTCGGTCGTCGGCCTGCTGGGCTCGGCCGGCCAGGCCAACTACGCCGCCTCCAAGGCCGCGCTGGTCGGCTTCGCCCGCTCCCTCGCCCGCGAGCTGGGCTCCCGCAACATCACCTTCAACGTGGTCGCCCCCGGGTTCGTCGACACGGACATGACTAAGGTGCTCACCGACGAGCAGCGCGCCGGCATCGTGGGCCAGGTGCCGCTCGGCCGTTACGCGCAGCCCGAGGAGATCGCGGCAGCCGTGAGCTTCCTGGCGTCCGACGACGCCGCGTACATCACCGGAGCCGTCATTCCCGTTGACGGCGGATTGGGCATGGGTCACTGATCACCATGAGCGGAATTCTCGAGGGCAAGCGCATCCTCATCACCGGTGTGCTGATGGAGTCCTCCATCGCGTTCCACACCGCCAGGCTGGCCCAGGAGCAGGGCGCCGAGGTCATCCTGACCGCGTGGCCCCGTCCGTCGCTGACCGAGCGCATCGCCAAGAAGCTGCCCAAGCCGGTCAAGGTGATCGAGCTCGACGTCACCAACGACGAGCACCTGGCCCGCCTGGAGGGCCTCGTCCGCGAGGAGCTGGGCGGCCTCGACGGCGTCGTGCACTCCATCGGCTTCGCCCCGCAGGACGCCCTCGGCGGCAACTTCCTGAACACCCCGTTCGAGTCGGTCGCGACCGCCATGCACGTCTCGGCGTTCTCGCTGAAGTCGCTGACCATGGCCTGCAAGCCGCTGTTCCCGGCGGAGGGCGCGGCCGTCGTCGGCCTCACCTTCGACGCGCAGTTCGCCTGGCCGCAGTACGACTGGATGGGCCCGGCCAAGGCCGCGCTGGAGGCCACCAGCCGCTACCTCGCCCGCGACCTGGGCAAGGAGAACATCCGCTGCAACCTGATCTCGGCCGGTCCGATCGGCTCCATGGCCGCGAAGTCCATCCCGGGCTTCGGCGAGCTGGCCGAGGTGTGGAACTCCCGCTCCATGCTGGACTGGGACATGAGCGACCCGGAGCCGACGGGCAAGGGCGTCGTGGCCCTGCTGTCCGACTGGTTCCCGAAGACGACCGGCGAGATCGTCCACGTGGACGGCGGCCTGCACGCCATGGGTGCCTGACGGCCCCTCGCGTCCGTACGGCGGCGGCCGCGCTTTCCTCCGGGGAGGCGCGGCCGCCGCCGTTTTCGCGCGCTGCGGGAGGGGCCGCGGCGCCGGGTTCGATCGGATGTTCACCGGCCGACCGGATCTTCCCGAGTCGAAAACCGGGACAGATGCCTGCAAACTGGCCGAGTCGGGATCTTCCCGGCTCCTGCGGGGAGGAGGTACGGGAGTGCGCGCGAGGCCGAGCCGAGCGGTATCGCTGCTGGTCACCTCAGTGATCCTGACGGGACTCATGGTTCCGGGGGCGGCCGCGGAGCCCGCGGGCGAGGAGGCGGCGCCCGGCCCCGAGGTGGGGGCCCCGGCCGTCGTCGACCTCGCCGAGATCCCCGTCGAGCCACCCGTACAGCCCGCGCGGACCGCCCCGCGGGAGCTCTTCGGCGCGGACTGCGACACCGAGATCAACGGCTCGCAGGTGACGGCGTACTGCCACAACGGCTACCCGGAGACCGACCTCGTACGGCTGCACGTCGAGTGCGACCGCTGGTGGGACGTGGACAACGACGGCCCCGCCGTGGCCGTCGGCCCGGCCGGGCGCATCGAACTCACCAGCCGCTGCTGGAAGGAGGTCCGCTCGGCCTGGGTCAGCCACCAGCGCCCGTGAGCGGCCCCGGGGGACACCCCTACCGAGGGTCTCGGCCGAGGCAGACGAAGGGATAGCCCGCCGCCTCCGAGGCGGCCGCGTCCCCGTCCCCGCGCCGGATCGCCTCGATCAGCCGGGCGTGGTCCAGGTGGGAGGCCGGGTCCAGCTCCGTGCCGACGTCCGACCGGAGCCAGTCCGCCACCAGATCGCCGAGGTCCGCGTACAGCTCGATCAGCACGTCGTTGTGCGAGGCCGTCACCACGGCCATGTGCAGGCTCACGTCCGCCGCCACGAACAGCTCCGCGTCCCCGCTCGCCCAGGCCTCCTCGCGCCGCGCAAGCAGCGCGTCCAGCTGTACGAGGTCCCGCTCGGTCCGCCGCTCCGCCGCGAGGCGGGCCGCCGAGGACTCCAGCGTCGAGCGCAGCTCCGCGATGTGCCGGGGCTCGGCCCCAGCGAAGCGGCGGTGCATCACCCCGGCCAGCTCGCTGGTGGCGATGACGTAGGTGCCCGAGCCCTGGCGGATGTCGAGCAGGCCGTTGTGCGCCAGCGCCCGTACGGCCTCGCGCACGGTGTTGCGGGCGACGCCGAGCAGCTCCACCAGCTCCGGTTCGGTGGGGATGCGGGCGCCGACCGGCCACTCGCCGGAGGTGATCTGGTTCCGCAGCTGGGCGATCACCTGGTCGACGAGCGCGGAGCGCCGGGGCGAGGTCAGCGGCATGGGTTCCTCTCAAGGGCGACTGGACAACCAATCATCCCATGATTCTATGATGGTTGAATGTCCGACGAAGAAATCCAGACGCTCGACCGACCCGCCGGGGGCCACAAGCCCGCGCGGTCGGCCGCCGGCGCGGCCCGGGACGCCGCAGACCGCACCACGGCCGCCACCCCGGAGCCGACGGCGCAGCCGACCTGGCTCGGTCCGGTGCTCATCGTCGGCATCGTGCTCGCCGCCCTCAACCTGCGGCCCGCCATCACCAGCCTCGGCGCCCTCTTCGAGGAGACCCGCACGGGCCTCGGCATGAGCGGCACCGTCGCCGGACTGATCACCTCCGTCCCCGCCCTGTGCTTCGCCGTCTTCGGCGTCACCGCGCCCCGGCTCTCCCGCCGCTTCGGCCCCGCCGCCGTGGTCTGCGCCGGCATGGCCGCCGTCGCCGCGGGCCTGCTGATCCGCCCCTTCACGGACAACGCCGCCGGATTCCTGGCGGCCAGCGCCCTGTCCCTGGCCGGCATAGCCCTGACCAACGTGCTGCTCCCGGTGATCGTCAAGCGCTACTTCCCGGACCGCGTCGGCACCATGATCGGCCTGTACTCCATGGCGCTGGCCGCCGGCACCTCGCTCGCCGCCGCCGCGACCGTCCCGCTGACCGACGCCCTCGGCGGCAGCTGGCGCACCGGCCTGCTGATCTGGGCCGTGCTCGCACTGGTCGCCGTACTGCCCTGGCTGCCCATCGCCGCCGCGAGCCGCCGCGAGAAGGCCGCCGCGCCCGCCGCCGTACGCGAGAGCGCCGGCCCGTCCGTCGTCCGCAGCCGCACCGCCTGGGCGCTGGCCTGCTACTTCGGCCTCCAGGCCACCGGCGCGTACATCACCATGGGCTGGCTCCCGCAGATCTTCCGCGACGCCGGGGTCTCCGCCTCCACCGCCGGGGTGCTGCTCGCCGTCACCATGGTCATGGGCGTCCCGCTCGCCTTCGTCATCCCCGGCCTCGCCGGCCGGATGAAGAACCAGGGCGCCATCGCCGTCACCCTCGGCCTGTTCGGCTTCGCCGGCTACCTCGGTCTCTACCTCGCGCCCGCCGCCGGCGCCTGGGCCTGGGCGCTCATGCTCGGCATCTCCAACTGCGCCTTCCCGCTCGTCATCACCCTCATCGGGCTGCGCGCCAAGTCCCCGGCCGGCGTCGTCAAGCTCTCCGCCTTCGCCCAGAGCACCGGCTACCTCATCTCCATCCCCGGCCCCCTCCTCATCGGCACCCTCTACCAGCACAGCGGCGGCTGGGACCTGCCGCTCGCCCTGATGGCGGGGCTGCTCGTCCCGCAGATCTTCCTGGGCGTCCTGGCCGGCCGGGACCGCACGATCGAGGACGAATGCGGCATGCGAGACTGATCGGCATGTCGCCCGTACTTGAACCGAACCCGCAGAACGGCCACAAGAAGCTCGGCCTCGTGCTCGGCGGGATGCTGCTCGTGACCGTGATCATCTCCGTGATCGCGACGCTCGCCTCCCCATGACCCGGGCGGCCCCCGGGGACGGGTAGGGCTACCCCCACCAACCCCTAGGGGGCCAGGCTCAGGGTGAAGTGGGGTGCGCCCCGGATGGGAACCGCTTCCTCGAATCCATAGATTCGAAGACAGCGAGCCAGCCCACCCGCACACCCACGGAGGCGGCCATGTCGGCCCCCACGCACCCCCGGTCCCTCCCCTCCCGCCACGGCGTCGGCCCCGCCACCCGGACGGGCGTCGCCGACGCCCGCCTGCACTGGTGGGCCCTGGCCCTCCCCGCCCTCGCCTTCGGCCTCCTGCTGCTGCTCCTCGCCGGATCCGGCGAGGCCCACGCGGCCTCCGGCGAAGCCTCCGGGCTGCTCCACGTCAGCCGGCAGTTCCTGCACGCCGTCGGCGCCGTCGGCTGAGAGCCCGCGTGCGCCGGGGTGCGTCACACCGGCGGGTGCGGCCCCTCAACACCCTGCGCCCCGTGGCTCGTTTCATGCGAAGCTGGGAGTCATGAGCGCCGACACACCCCGCAGGATCGCCCTCCTCCGGCACGCCAAGGCCGACTGGCCCCAGGTGTCCGACCACGACCGCCCGCTGGCGGAGCGCGGGCGCAAGGACGCACCGGCCGTCGGTCTGAAGCTCGCCGAAACCGGCATCGCCTTCGACCTGGCCCTCTGCTCCACCGCCGCCCGCACGCGCGAGACATGGAAGCTCGCCGTCCAGGAGCTGCCGCACCGGCCGAAGACCTCGTACGAGGAGAGGCTCTACGACGCCTCGCTGGGCGAGCTCATCGCCCTGCTGAACGAGACCTCCGACGAGGTCGACAACCTCCTCGTCATCGGCCACAACCCCGGGATGCACGCCCTGGCCGACGCCCTCTCCGGGCGCGCCGAGGGCGACACCCTGGCACGGATGACCCGTACCGGATTCCCGACCGCGGCCCTCGCCGTCGTCTCCTTCACCGGCTCGTGGAAGTCCCTGGAGCACGGCGTGGGCACGCTGCTCGACTTCTGGACCCCCAAGGAGCACTGACCGGCGGTGCGCGGTACGCGGTACGCGGTAGACGTGAGCGGGCCCGGCCGCAGCCGGGCCCGCTCGTGCGACGTCCTACGGATCGATCAGGCGAGGTCGGCGGCCTCGATCTCCTCGCGGGTGATCCCGAGCAGGTACAGCACCGCGTCCAGGAACGGCACGTTCACCGCCGTGTGCGCGGCCTCGCGGACCACCGGCTTGGCATTGAAGGCCACGCCCAGGCCGGCCGCGTTCAGCATGTCCAGGTCGTTGGCACCGTCACCGATGGCCACCGTCTGGGACAGCGGTACGTCGGCCTCCGCGGCGAAGCGGCGCAGCAGCCGGGCCTTGCCCGCCCGGTCCACGATCTCCCCGGTGACCCGGCCGGTCAGCTTCCCGTCGACGATCTCCAGGGTGTTGGCGGAGGCGAAGTCCAGCCCCAGCCGCTCGCGGAGGTCGTCCGTCACCTGGGTGAAACCGCCGGAGACCACGCCCACCTGGTAGCCGAGCCGCTTCAGCGTGCGGATCAGGGTCCGGGCGCCCGGGGTCAGCTGCACCTCGGCGCGCACCTTGTCCACGACGGAGGCGTCCAGGCCGGCCAGCAGCGCCACGCGGGCGTGCAGCGACTGCTCGAAGTCCAGCTCGCCGCGCATGGCGCGCTCGGTGACCTCGGCGACCTCGGCCTCGCAGCCGGCGTGCGCGGCGAACAGCTCGATGACCTCGTCCTGGATGAGCGTCGAGTCGACGTCCATCACGACCAGGCGCTGCGCCCGGCGGTGCAGCCCGGCCGAGACCACGGCCACGTCGACGCCGATGTGCGAGGCGGCGGTGGCCAGCGCGGTGCGAAGCGGCTCGGTCTCGACGCCGGAGACGGCGAACTCCACCGCCGTCACCGGGTACTTGGCGAGCCGGAAGATACGGTCGATGTTGCCGCCGGTCGCGGTGATCCGGGCGGCGATGGCGGCCGTCGACTCGGCGGTGAGGGGGTGCCCGAGCACGGTGACGTGGGAACGGCCACTACCGCGCGGCCGGTTGTCACCGGTACCGGAGAGGATCTCGGCCTGGAGCTTCAACGACTCGGCCCAGCTGTGGACGGTGGCCCGCAGCTCGCCCTCGGAGCCGACGGTGGGCTTGGTGACGAGGGCGCACAGGACGATGCGGCCACGGGTGACGACCTGCTCGATGTCGACGACGTCGACGGAGTAGGCGGCGAGGGTGTCGAACAGCCCGGCGGTGATCCCGGGACGGTCCTTGCCGAAGATCTTGACGAGGAGGGTGGGGACGTCGGAGGTCTGCGATGCGCTCATGGTGCCCTCACCGTATCTTCCCCACCCCGTCACCAGGACCCCCGTCCCACCTGTCAGACGCCCCGGCGCTCCTTCTTAACGCGCCACTCGCACGGCTCGGCCCTGGGGGGCCGCTCCTTCTCGACGCACCACTCACGCGGCTCGCCCCTGGGGGGCCTCCCCGGCTTCGCGCCGCTGCGTCGGACTCCGTCCGCCGGTGCCTGGTCGGGGGCCGGCCGTGGTCGTGGGCGCTGCCCTTGTGGGAGCGGGCCGGCTGGTGGGTGAGCGGGCGGCCGGGCGGGTGAGCGGGCAGCCGGGCGGGTGAGCAGGTGGGTGGGCGGGCGCGGCGGTGGGGGAGGCGGGCGCGGAGGCGGAGGCGAAGTTGGGCGTGGTCTGGAGGGCGGTGGGTCGGTGGCGTGTGGGTGGCCCTGCGGGGCGTGTCCCCTACCCGCCCTTCCACCGTTCCCCGGGGCTCCGCCCCGGACCCCTGTACGTGCGCTGCGCGCCCGTGCCCTCAAACGCCGGGCGGGCTGAAATGGCGCTCCGCGCCCTTCAGCCCCGGACCCCTTCAGCCCCGCCGGGCACTTCCAGCCCCGCCGGGCACTTCCAGCCCCTCCGGCGTTTGAGGAGCGGGGTCCGGGGCGGAGCCCCGAATCCTTGAGCCGCACCCGCCCAGCCCCACCGGCCCCATCCAGCCTCGCCGGCATCTGTTCAGCCCGTCCGGCGTTTGAGGACCGGGTCCGGGCAGAGCCCGGGGAACGGTGGAAGGGCGGGTAGGGGACCAGCTCCGCGCAGCGGCACCGGCCGTCACCGGGGCGGGTCCGGCGGACCCTGCGGCTTGGGCGGGGGCGGCGGAGCTTCCGGCGGGGGAGGCGGGGTGAACGGCGGCCGCCGGGAAGGACGCGCGGGCCGAGGGGGCCGCGGCGGGATGCCGGTGACCGTCACGTCCCAGGAGACGTCCGGATCCCGGTACGGGTGGGCCCCGCCCCGATGGCCGTGGTCGTGGCCGTGGCCGTGGTCGTACGGGGCCGTCCCCCCATCGGGGCCGGGCAACCCCGGGGCCGTCGGCGCGTCGGGCCCAGCCCCCGCTCCGGGCCGCGGGTCCGACCGGGCGGGGTCGGACCGGGCAGGGTCGGGCCAGCCGGGGTCCGACCGGGCAGGGTCGGGCCACGCAGGGTTCGGCCGGGTGGGGTCAGGCCAGGCCGGGTCAGGCCAGGCCGGGGCCGGCCGGGTCGGCGTCGGGCGGGATCGGCGGGGGCGGCCCGCCAGGAGGGCGCCCGCCGCCCCCGCCGCCGCGCCCCACACCGCCCCCAGCAGCACCGCGTACGCCGCCACCGCCCGCAGCTCCACCCCCGCCCCCACCGCGTCCACCCCCAGCACCGCCACCGACGCGTCGGCCGAGAGCCCCGTTCCCCACACCACCACGCCCGCCGCCACCCCCGTCACCACCGACAGCCGCGCCGCGCACCCCCCGATCCCGCGCCCTGGAGTCCGTACGGCCGCCAGCACCCCCGCGGCAAGCAGCAGCAGGCCCGCCCCCACGACCAGCAGCCACACCCGCCCGTCGTACTCCGCGAGCCGGAACACCGTCACCGGCTCCCGGGTGCCCGCGCCCGCACCCGCACCCGCGCCCAGCAACTCGTCCACCGGATCGGGCAGCAGCCGCCCCGCCGCCCCCGTGGCCTGCCCCCGCAGCGGTACGAACAGCCCGAGCAGCACCCCCAGCCAGGCCCCGTTCGGAGCCCCCAGCAGCGCGGCCCCGAGCACCTGCCGCGGATGTTCGTCGCCCAGTGCCGCCCACACCGCCGCGGCCAGCCCGGCCGCCACCGCCACCAGCAGCACCGTCACCACCGCCGTCACGGCCGGCCGGATGCGGGCGAGCGCCGCCGGTCCGCGCCGCGAGGCGGCGAGGGCCACCGCCAGGACCCCGAGGGCCCATAGGCCCGCGCCCACCAGCGTCGGCCCCGGCTCCACCGAGAACCCCACCCGGGCCCGCGCCTCGATCAGGTCCCCGACGCGGTCCGGGAGCAGCCCGCCGATGTCCCCGACCCCCGGGATCTCGATCTTCGGCGGAACCTTCGGCAGCGGCAGCACGGCCCCGTCGAGGGTGACCATGTCGTGCCCGACCCACGCCAGCCCACCCGCCGCGCCGACGAGCAGTGCGACGACCACCACCGCCCGCGCGACCTGCTCGCCGGCGGCCGCACCGGTCCGCAGCGAGCGGAGGAACACCCCCGCCAGGACCAGGGCTCCGGCCAGCCCCACCCCCAAGGGCATGACGTCCAGGGAGGTTTCGGCCCCGGCCCCGCCGACCCCGAAGACCGAGAGGTCCCCCGAGGGGGTCACGGTCCCGCCGACGGCCAGGACCACCACGGCCGCCGTCATCGCCCCGAGCGAGCCCCCGGCCTCGTCCGCGCCCAGCAGGTGCAGTCCGAGCGCGGCGACCCCCGCCATCACGGCCAGGGACCAGCCCACGGCGGCGACACCGGACAGGATCACGTCTCCCCAACGAATACGGCGCATGCGCGGTCCCCCGATGAGCGTCGGCCCGAGCAGGCCGGGCGAGAAGTCCCGTATCTCACTCTCCGGGCGACTTTCGACCCCGTCAACGGGCGGTCGTAGACGCCCCGGCAAGGCCCGGATTCCACATACGGCTGTGGGCCTGAAATAGTTCCCCCGGATGTTCGCCATCCCTAGACTCCCTGACGTCATGGGGGATCTCGGGGGACTTAAGTGGGGCTGGAGTGCCGGAACTCGTACTGGAATTGAATGGAAGGACCTGGACGCTCGATCCGTCCAGGTCGTACTCGCTGGGGCGTGATCCCCAGGGAGATGTGGTGATCGATGACGCCCGGGTGTCGTGGCGACACGCCACCATCAGCTGGAACGGCCGTGGTTGGGGCATCGAGGACCACGGCAGCACCAACGGCACCTACGTGCACGGGGCTCGGGTGCAGCAGGCCGAGCTCGTGCCAGGCACGCCGGTCCACCTGGGCAACGCCACCGACGGCCCGCGGCTGAATCCCGTCGCCGCCGCGGCGCCCCAACCGGCCGTGGCCCAGCAGGCCCAGCAGGCCCAGCAGGCGTACGCCCAGCCGCAGCAGGCGGCCGCCCCGGCCTACCAGGCCCCGCAGCAGCAGCCCCAGCAGCAAGCCTGGGAACAGCAGCAGCACGCGCAGCAGCAGCAGTACCCGCAGCAGCAGGCGCAGCCCCAGCCGCACCTCCCGCAGCAGCAGGGCGGCGGCCCCGCCGCCTCCCGCCCGGCGCAGGGCGCGGCCCCCGGCTACGGCGGCGACCGCAGCCCGACGACGTTCCACCAGCTCTCGCTGGGCCACGTCATGCGGATCGGCCGTGCGCTGGAGAACGAGCTGGTCGTCTCCGACCTCCAGGTCTCCCGCCACCACGCCGAGTTCCGCTCGATGCCCGGCGGCCGCTTCGAGATCCACGACCTCGGCAGCCACAACGGCACCTACGTCAACGGCCAGCCGCTGGCCAAGTCCGGCACCCAGCTGCTCGGACCGAACGACATCGTCGGCGTCGGCCACTCGACGTTCCGCATCGTCGGCGACCGCCTCGAGGAGTTCGTCGACACCGGCGAGGTCTCCTTCTCGGCCCGCCACCTCACGGTCACGGTCGACGGCGGCAAGCAGATCCTCAAGGACGTCACCTTCGGCGTCCCGGAGAAGTCGCTGATCGGAGTGATCGGCCCGTCCGGTTCCGGAAAGTCGACCCTGCTCAAGGCGCTGACCGGCTACCGGCCCGCCAACGAGGGCGACGTCCTCTACGACAACCGCAACCTGTACAAGCAGTTCGCGGAGCTCCGCCAGCGCATCGGCCTGGTCCCGCAGGACGACATCCTGCACAAGGAGCTGAAGGTCAGCACCGCGCTCAAGTACGCGGCCAAGCTCCGCTTCCCCGGCGACACCGCCGAGTCCGAGCGCGAGGCCCGGATCAACGAGGTGCTGCGCGAGCTCAAGCTCGACATCCACAAGGACAAGAAGATCACCGCGCTCTCGGGTGGTCAGCGCAAGCGCGTGTCCGTGGCCCTGGAGCTGCTCACCAAGCCGTCCCTGATCTTCCTGGACGAGCCGACCTCCGGCCTCGACCCGGGCATGGACCGCGACGTCATGCAGCTGCTGCGCGGCCTCGCCGACGACGGCCGCACGGTCCTCGTCGTCACCCACTCGGTCGCCGAGCTGTCCATCTGCGACAAGCTGCTGGTCATGGCCCCGGGCGGTTCGGTCGCGTACTTCGGCCCGCCGGACGAGGCGCTGAACTTCTTCGGCTACACCACGTGGGCGGACGTCTTCTCGGCCTTCGAGAACTACCGCGACTACGACTGGGCGGGCCGCTGGAAGGGCTCCCAGCACTACCAGCTCTACGCCGCCGACATCGACGCGGTCGCCCCGCAGTCCGTCGCGATGCCCCCGGCCCAGCAGATGCGCCCGCCGAAGCCGCAGGGCTGGGGCTCCCAGCTCCTCACGCTGATCCGGCGCTACGTCTCCGTGATCGCCTCCGACCGGGGCTTCCTCGGCCTGATGCTGATCCTGCCGGCGGTCCTGGGCGTGGTCTCGACGGTGATCCCGGCGACCTTCGGCCTCGCGCCGCCGACGCCGCCGTCCCAGTTCAACGGCGACGCGGGCACGATCATGCTGATCCTCTGCGTCGGCATGTGCTTCTCGGGTGCGGCGAACTCGGTCCGAGAGCTGATCAAGGAACGGGTCATCTACGAGCGTGAGCGCGCCACCGGCCTGTCCCGGTCGGCGTACCTCATGTCGAAGGTGATCGTCCTCGGCGTCATCACGGCCATCCAGGGCGTGATCATCTGCGCGATCGGCTTCACCCCGCGCGACCTGCCCACTGAGGGCCTGCTCATGCCGCCGGCCGTCGAGCTCTGCCTGTCGGTCATCGCGCTCGGCTTCACCTCGATGATGTTCGGCCTGGTCATCTCCTCGCTGGTGAAGACCGCCGAGAAGACCATGCCGCTGCTGGTCATGTTCGCGATCATCCAGGTCGTCTTCACCGGCATCCTCTTCCAGGTCTACGACTCCCCGGGCCTGGAGCAGTTCGCCTGGCTGATGCCGTCCCGCTGGGCCGTCGCCGCCGCCGGCACCACGCTGAACCTCGGCAAGCTCATGCCGCCGTGGGACCGCGACAACCCGACCAACACCGACCCGCTCTGGGACGCCACGGTCGGCCAGTGGAGCCTGAACATCATCGTCCTGCTGCTCATCGGCATCGCCTGCGGCTTCCTGGTCCAGCGCCTGCTGCGCCGCCACGAGCCCGAGGTCATGCGGGCCGGCAAGTAACACCCCGTACGGTCACCCGTACGCACATGCGAAACGCCTCAGGGCGGCACCCGGTACCGGGTGCCGCCCTGAGGCGCATGGGGGATGGAGAAGTCGGCAGGGCCTAGTAGGCGCTGTTGACGTTGTCCATGGAGCCGTAGCGGTCGGCCGCGTAGTTGCAGGCGGCGACGATGTTCGCGACCGGGTCGTACTGGTCGAACTTGGTGCCCTTGACGTGGTACGTCTTGAAGGTCGGGTAGATGACCTGGAGCAGACCCTTGCTGGGGATGCCGTTCTGGGCGTTGATGTCCCAGTTGTTGATCGCCATCGGGTTACCGCTGGACTCGCGCATGATGTTCTTGTGGATTCCGGCGTAGGTGCCCGGAATGCCCTCCTTCTTCATGATGAAGAGGGCTTCCTTGATCCAGCCGTCCAGGTTGTTCGCGAAGACCGGGGTGCGGGCGGCGGAGCGGCTCGCGGCCGCCTTCTGCTCGCGGTCCTTCTTCGCGGCGGCCTCGGCCTTGGCCTTGGCGGCGTCCTTCGCGGCCTTGTCGGCGACGACCTGCTGCACGGAGAGGTGCTGCTGTACGGCCTTCGTCTGCACGCCGTCGACGACCTGGGACCAGGCGACGGGGGCGATGGCGACGGTCTCGGCCTCGGCGGCGTCGGCCGGGACGAGGGAGAAGGCGAGCGCGGCGGCACTGAACGTGGCGACACCGGCGATGGACAGCTTGTGTGCCTTCGTCAGACGACTGTGACCGGGAGTGCTGGAAGCAGACATGGCGGGGGCAACCTCTTCGAATAGCGGGGGCCGCAGGAAAGCGCCGCGACGATCGGGGATCCGCGGCGCTGTGCGACGAGGGCAATTCTTAGCGGTGGCAAAAACTTGTGGCAAAGGTGTGACGTACGATCCCGCTTAGTGGATCACGGGCGGGCGCCGAGGCCCGATTTCCGGCCTCGGCGCTACGCGCACCCGTGCTGACGGGACCTTTATCCGTCCACTAGGGTCCTTCGTAAGTGATGTGCGTCCTATGCCCGGGCTCACATCGAGCACGTAACAGTCTCACCGTGCGTTGCTGTAGCAACGCAATCAGTGACCGCTCTCATCCTTGAGTAGCAGATGGACGTCCCCGAACTCGTGCCAAAGGCAGAGCCGGGCCACCGCCTCCGCATACCCGAGCCGTACGGCCGCACGCCCCGCGACCGCCTCCAGCATCAGCAGATGGGACGCCTCCGGCTCGTGCAGACCGGTCAGCAGCCCGTCCACCACCCGCACCCCGCGCTCCGGAGTCACCACCAGATCCGTCCAGCCCCCGGCCGCCCGCACCACCCCTGCCCCGTCCGCGGCCGACTCCAGCGCCCGCACCGCCGTCGTCCCCACCGCGATCACCCTCGCGCCGTCGGCCCTGGCGGCGTTCACCAGCCGTGCCGTCGTCGCGGGCACCTCGTACCGCTCCGGGTACGGCGGCTCGTGCGCCTCCTGCGATGCCACCCCCGTGTGCAGGGTCAGCGGTGCGAACCGCACCCCCCGCGTCACCAGCCGCGCCACCAGCTCCGCGGTGAAGGGCCGCCCGGCGCTCGGCATCTCCGCCGACCCCGCGCCGTCGGCGGCCGGCACCGCGAACACCGTCTGGTACGCCGACAGCGGCTGGTCCCGCTCCGTGTACGCGTACCGGATCGGCCGCCCGTACGCCGCGAGCAGGCCCGGCACGTCATCCGTCGAGGGCCGCGCCCACCACAGCCGGTCCGCCCCCGCCGCGAGCGGCTCCTCCAGTACGAGGCCGTGCCCGCCCGGCAGCCCTACGAGGGCCCCCGCGGGCCCCCCGGCCCGCGGCCGGGTCGTGCCCCGGCCGGCCGGGTCCCGCAGCTCCACCGCCCAGCGGCTGTCGTCCCCCCGGGTCGAGAAGTGCACCACCACCTCCTGGCGGCCCAGCCGGCCGTCCACGGCGGCCGCCAGCGTGGCCGAGGTGTTGACCACCAGCACGTCCCCGGCCCGCAGCAGCCCCGGCAGCTCCCGGAAGGCGTGCAGCGACACCTCCGCGGCCCCCCGCGAGACCAGCAGTCGTACCGAGTCCCGCCCCATCCCCGGACCGCGCTGCTCGGCAGGCACCCGGGCCGAAAGCCCTGGCGGAATGTCCGGTATATGCAGTCCCTTCTCCGGTAGCGCCGCCGCCCCCCTCACCGCCCGCCCTCCATCCCCACAGCCACACCCGCGCCCGTCCGCGCGGCGCCGGACCCCACCGCGCCCGCCCCCGGCGTACCGGATGGTGCCGCACCGGCCCCCGGCGACCCGGAGACTGCGCCTCCCGGCTCTTCGCCTCCTCGGTCCGTGTCTCCAGCCTCCGCACCCCCCGGCTCCGCCGGCAGCCCGCCACCGTCCTCGTCCGCCCGGCCCGCCGCGAGGCCCTCGGCCGTGTACCGCCCGCTCGGCAGCCGCTCCGCCACCAGCCGCAGCAGCGCCGGGGCAACCTCCTCCGGCGTCGGCAGCCCCGCCAGGTCCTCCCCGGGCTCGGCCGCCGCCATCATCCGCGTCCGCATCGACCCCGGATCCGCCCACCACACCCGCAGCCCCGGCTCCTCCACCGCCAGGACCGCCGACATCAGGTCCCCCGCCGCCTTCGTCGCCCCGTACGCCCCCCACGTCGCGTACGCCACCACCGCCGCGTCCGAGCTGATGTTCAGCACCGCCCCCGCCTCCGCGGCCCGCAGCAGCGGCAACGCCTCCTGGACCAGCCCCAGCGGCCCCACCACGTTCACCTCGAACGCCTCCCGCAGCCCGTCCAGCGAGTGCTCCGCCAGCGGCACCAGCGGCTCCGCCCCCAGCACCCCCGCGTTGTTCACCAGCAGGTCCAGCCCGCCCAGCTCCCACGCCGCAGCCACCAGCGCCGCCCGGTGCGCCCCCGAGGACACGTCCCCCGCCACCGCCACGACCCGGACCCCCGCCGCCCCTGCCAGCCCGGCCGCCGTCTCCTCCAGCGCCGAGGCCCCCCGCGCACTCAGCACCAGGTCCCAGCCGCGCGCCGCCAGCTCCCCGGCCAGCGCCCGGCCCAGCCCCCGCGAAGCCCCCGTCACCAACGCCACCGACATGACCGCACCCCTTGCCTTCCGTCCCCATCAGCAGATGCCCCCACGCTAGGAAGCCGGACCCCACCCCCGCGTCGGCCGCGAGCCCCACCCCGGGAGGTCCCTTCGACCTACGCCCACAGCCCGATTCCGCAGGTCAGAGCCGCGGGTACGGTGAGGCCATGACCGGTAGCCCCATGTACGGCGGAACCCGCAGCGGCCTCGCCGCCGTGAGCACCGCGCTGCTCGCCATGAGCCGCCGCCTGGAGGTCCGCGACGTCCTGCGCACGATCGTCGTGTCGGCCCGCGAACTCCTGGACGCCGAGTACGCGGCCCTGGGCGTCCCGGACGACCACGGCGGCTTCGCCCAGTTCGTCGTGGACGGCGTCAGCGCGGAGCAGTGGCGGGCCATCGGCCCCCTGCCCCGCCAGCACGGCATCCTCGCCGCGATGCTCCACCAGGACGGCCCCCAGCGGCTGGCCGACGTACGCCAGGACCCGCGCTTCGAGGGCTGGCCGTCCGCCCACCCCGAGATGTCCGACTTCCTCGGCCTGCCCGTGCGGGACGGCGAGGAGATCCTCGGCGCCCTCTTCCTCGCGAACAAGAAGGGTCCGCACGGCTTCACCGACGAGGACGAGGAACTCCTCTCCCTCCTCGCCCAGCACGCGGCCATCGCCCTCACCAACGCCCGGCTCTACGAGCGCAGCCGCGAGCTCACCATCGCCGAGGAGCGCTCCCGGCTCGCCCACGAGCTGCACGACGCCGTCAGCCAGAAGCTCTTCTCGCTCCGCCTCACCGCACAGGCCGCCGCCGCCCTCGTGGACCGCGACCCGGCCCGCGCCAAGGGCGAGCTCCAGCAGGTCGCCGCCCTCGCGGCCGAGGCCGCCGACGAACTGCGCGCCGCCGTGACCGAGCTCCGCCCGGCCGCCCTGGACGAGGACGGCCTCGTCGCCACCCTCCGGACCCACGTCCACGTGCTCGACCGCGCGCACACCGCCCACGTCACCTTCACCTGTGACGGCGTACGGGCCCTCCCCGCGACCCAGGAGGACGCCCTGCTGCGCGTGGCCCAGGAGGCCCTCCACAATGCCCTGCGCCACTCGGACGCCGACCGCGTCGAGGTCACCCTGGCCCGGTCCGGCAGCGGGGGAGCGGTCCTCAAGGTCACCGACTCCGGCAAGGGCTTCGACCCCAAGTCGGTCCGCCGCGCGGGCCGCCACCTGGGCCTGGTCTCGATGCGGGACCGCGCGAGCGGTGTCGGCGGCCGGCTCACCGTGCACTCGGAGCCCGGCAAGGGCACCACGATCGAGATGGAGGTCCCCGGTGGCTGACAACGGCACCGGCCGAATCCGCGTCCTGCTGGTCGACGACCACCAGGTGGTCCGCCGGGGCCTGCGCACCTTCCTGGAGGTCCAGGACGACATCGAGGTGGTCGGAGAGGCCTCCGACGGCGAGGAGGGCATCGCCCGCGCCGAGGAGCTGCGACCCGACGTGATCCTCATGGACATCAAGATGCCGGGCACCGACGGCATCGAAGCCCTGCGCAGGCTGCGGGACCAGGCGAACCCGGCCCGGGTCCTCATCGTCACCAGCTTCACGGAACAGCGGACGGTGGTCCCCGCCCTGCGGGCCGGCGCGGCGGGATACGTCTACAAGGACATCGACCCCGACGCCCTGGCCGGAGCCATCCGCTCCGTCCACGCCGGCCATGTCCTCCTCCAGCCGGAGGTGGCGTCGACCCTGCTCGCGCAGGAGGAGCAGAGCCCGTCGGCCGGCCGCGGAGGCACGCTGACCGACCGCGAACGCGAGGTCCTGGGCCACATCGCGGACGGCCGCTCCAACCGGGAGATCGCCCGCGCGCTGGTCCTCTCCGAAAAGACGGTCAAGACCCACGTCTCGAACATCCTGATGAAGCTGGACCTCTCGGACCGGACACAGGCGGCGTTGTGGGCGGTCAGACACGGAATCACGGACTGAACAGGCACTGAACGGAGCGTCTCCTTCCGACCTGGGATTCATACGGTCGGGTGTATGTCGCCCACATGGCGTATCCCGTTCGTCGGATGACCGTTCTTGATGACGTGCCGCGACGGCTGGTCGCGGCAGACGTACTGGAGGACGAGAACGTGAAGAACTTCAAGAAGGCCGCAGCCGTCACCATGATCGCGGGCGGCCTCGTCGCCGCCGGCGCCGGTGTCTCCGCGGCGCACGGCGGTGCGTCGGCGGAGGGCGTGGCCCAGAACTCGCCCGGCGTGGCCTCCGGGAACCTGGTCCAGGTTCCCGTGCACGTCCCGGTCAACGCGGTCGGCAACTCGGTCAACGTGATCGGCCTGCTGAACCCTGTCTGGGGCAACACCGGCATCAACGCCTGATGCCCCCCGCCTAACCGGCACCACCTCGGCCCCGCGTCCCCCCTCTCCCCGGGAAGCGGGGCCGAGCCCTTGAATCCAGCCCCGCCGGCGTTTGAGGCGCGGGGGTCCCCCCGGACGGAGTCTGGGGGAGGGTCCGGGGCGGAGCCCCGATCTTGTAGCCGCACCCGCACACTCAGGGCGGGCAAATCCAGCCTCGCCGGCGTTTGAGGCGCGGGGTCTGGGGCGGAGCCCCAGGAGGCCGGCCGCAGCCACCCCGCACCCCGCCCCCCGAGCCGGAGGCCAGCGGCTAGCCCGGCTCCCGCCCCTCAACGGCCGAGTTGTACGCGGCGACAAGCGCCCGCCGAGCCACCCGCTCCACGGGCCGCAACGCCTCCGCCCGAGCCGCCATCTCCGAGGCTGCCACGGCCCCGCCGTGCCCGTTCTCGTACGCCAGCGACACCATCAGGTCCACCCGCTGCGCCAGCGCCAGCACCCGTACCGCCCGCGGCGGATACCCCGGGGCCAGAACCTCCCGCCCCGCCTCCGCCCGCGCCCGGTACGCCGACAGCGCCGCATCCGCCACCGGCCCGGACCCCGCCACGTCCAGCCGGGTCAGCGCCACGGTCGCCTCGCGCAGCGCCTCCGCCAGCTCCCGCTCCGCCTCGCCGAGCGACGGCACGTCCGCCGGCGGAGCCTCCCGTACCGGCAGGCAGTGCCAGGTCACCGACACGTGCACGTCCCCGGGCGGCCCGGCCTCGTACACCTCCGGCACCAGCCCCACCGCCGCGCCCACCGCGATCACCGCCTCCTCGGCGTCCAGCGCCCGCGCGTTGAACTCCGGCGGCCCGCTCAGCCCCAGCGGATGCCCCGGCGCCGGCAGCGCCACCCGCAGCCCGGACACCCCCAGCGCCCGCAGGCGCCCCAGCGCCAGCGTGAGCCCCACCGGACCCGCCTCCCCGGGCAGGCCCTCCACCCGGTGCACGGCGTCCTCGCCCACGATCGACAACACGGCCTCGTCGGGCGAGACCAGACCGGCCAGCAGAGCGTTCCCCCAGGCGGCCAGCCGCCCTGAACGTGGTTCGAAAAGCATCCCCCTACTTTACGGATCGGTCCCGGGCCGGGGCCCCGGCCCCGGACCCCTCCCCGAGTGGCGTAGGTTTTCCCCTGGGGCCGCGCCTACAGGCGCGCACAGAACCGTGACTGCAAGGGGTGACAACACGCTCATGAGCGATGTTCTGGAGCTGGTGGACGTATCCGTGGTCCGCGAGGGCCGGGCGCTGGTGGACCAGATCTCCTGGTCGGTGAAGGAGGGCGAGCGCTGGGTGATCCTCGGCCCCAACGGTGCCGGCAAGACCACGCTGCTGAACCTCGCCTCCAGCTACCTCTTCCCCACCAAGGGCGCCGCCACCATCCTCGGCAGCACCCTCGGCAAGCCCGGCAGCGACGTCTTCGAGCTGCGCCCGCGCATCGGCGTCGCCGGCATCGCGCTCGCCGACAAGCTGCCCAAGCGGCAGACCGTCCTCCAGACCGTGCTCACCGCCGCCTACGGCATGACCGCGACCTGGCAGGAGGAGTACGAGGACATCGACGAGCAGCGCGCCCGCGCGTTCCTCGACCGCCTCGGCATGTCGGACTACCTCGACCGCAAGTTCGGCACCCTCTCCGAGGGCGAGCGCAAGCGCACCCTGATCGCCCGCGCCCTGATGACCGACCCCGAGCTGCTGCTCCTCGACGAGCCCGCCGCCGGCCTGGACCTCGGCGGCCGCGAGGACCTCGTACGCCGCCTCGGCCGCCTGGCCCGCGACCCGCTCGCCCCCTCCATGGTGATGGTCACGCACCACGTCGAGGAGATCGCCCCCGGCTTCACCCACGTCCTGATGATCCGCCAGGGCAAGGTGGTCGCCGCGGGCCCCATCGACCTCGAACTGACCTCCCGCAACCTGTCGCTCTGCTTCGGCCTCCCGCTGATCGTCGAGCGCAACGACCACGACCGCTGGACCGCGCAGGGCCTGCCGCTCCGCTAGTACGGCAACAGGCGCTCGCACCCTGTCCCGACCGCGCCCACCCGACCTACCATGACCATGTGGACGACATCGACGCATGGGTGTGGTGGCTCGTCGGCGCGGTCGGACTGGGCATCCCCCTCGTCCTGACCGCGATGCCGGAGTTCGGCATGTTCGCCGTCGGCGCGGTGGCGGCCGCCGTCACGGCGGCCCTCGGCGGGGGAGTGGTGGCCCAGGTCCTCGTCTTCGTGATCGTGTCGGTCGCCCTCATCGCCGTCGTCCGGCCCATCGCCAACCGGCACCGCGACCAGCGACCCCAACACCGCAGCGGGATCGACGCGTTGAAGGGCAGAAGCGCCGTCGTCCTCGAACGCGTCGACGGCTCCGGCGGCCGCATCAAGCTGGCCGGCGAGATCTGGTCCGCGCGCACCCTCGACGCGGACAGCAGCTTCGAACCCGGCCAGTCCGTGGACGTGGTGGAGATCGACGGGGCGACCGCGGTCGTCATGTGACAAGCAGCCTGCTCGCGGGCCCCCGGTCTGCGAGACTCCGTTCAACGGGGCAGCACAGACAGCCGGAAGGGCACGGGGAACCGCATGCAACCGATCATCATCGTCCTGATCATTCTGGTGGTTCTGGTCTTCATCGCACTGGTCAAGACGATCCAGGTGATCCCGCAGGCCAGCGCCGCCATCGTCGAACGCTTCGGCCGCTACACCCGCACCCTCAACGCGGGCCTCAACATCGTCGTCCCGTTCATCGACTCGATCCGCAACCGGATCGACCTCCGCGAGCAGGTCGTCCCCTTCCCGCCGCAGCCGGTCATCACCCAGGACAACCTGGTCGTCAACATCGACACCGTCATCTACTACCAGGTGACCGACGCCCGCGCCGCGACGTACGAGGTGGCCAGCTACATCCAGGCCATCGAGCAGCTCACCGTCACCACGCTGCGCAACATCATCGGCGGCATGGACCTGGAGCGGACCCTCACCTCCCGCGAGGAGATCAACGCCGCCCTGCGCGGGGTCCTCGACGAGGCCACCGGCAAGTGGGGCATCCGCGTCAACCGCGTCGAGCTCAAGGCCATCGAGCCGCCGACCTCCATCCAGGACTCGATGGAGAAGCAGATGCGCGCCGACCGCGACAAGCGCGCCGCGATCCTCCAGGCCGAAGGCGTCCGGCAGTCCGAAATCCTGCGCGCCGAAGGTGAGAAGCAGTCCTCCATCCTGCGCGCCGAGGGTGAGGCCAAGGCCGCCGCCCTGCGCGCCGAGGGTGAGGCGCAGGCCATCCGTACGGTCTTCGAGTCCATCCACGCCGGCGACGCCGACCAGAAGCTCCTCGCCTACCAGTACCTCCAGATGCTCCCGAAGATCGCCGAAGGCGATGCCAACAAGCTCTGGATCGTGCCCAGCGAGATCGGCGACGCCCTCAAGGGCCTCTCCGGCGCCATGGGCAACTTCGGCCCCATGGGCGGCGGTTCGGGCTTCAACCCGCAGAACTCCGGCAAGGACGGCGGCAACAACGGCAACGCCGCCGACCAGTCCGGCGCCGCCCGCCGCGAACAGCCCCCCATCGACTGAGCGGGGCATCCCCTCCGGCATGATCAGTGAGGCCCCTCGACCTTCATGGCGGGGAGGCGACTCACTCACGCAAAGGGGATGGCTCCGTCCATGTCCATGTCCATCTGGGAATCACTCGCCGTCTTCGCGGCCGGCATCGGCGCAGGCACGATCAACACGATCGTCGGCTCAGGCACCCTGATCACCTTCCCGGTGCTGCTCGCCACCGGTCTGCCACCGGTCACCGCCAACGTGTCCAACACCCTCGGCCTGGTGCCCGGTTCCATCAGCGGAGCCATCGGCTACCGCAAGGAGCTCCAGGGCCAGCGCGCCCGCATCCTGCGGCTCGGCGCCGTATCCCTCGTCGGCGGGCTCGCGGGCGCCATCCTGCTCCTCACCCTGCCGTCCGACTCCTTCGACACCATCGTGCCGGTCCTCATCGGACTCGCCCTCGTCCTCGTCGTCCTCCAGCCGCGGCTCGCCGCCGCCCTGCGCAAGCGCCAGGAAGCCCAGGGCGCGGAGCCGGGCCACCCCGACGGCGGCCCGGCCCTCCTCACCGGAATGCTTGTCTCCAGCGCGTACGGAGGCTACTTCGGCGCCGCCCAGGGCGTGCTCTACCTCGGCCTCATGGGCCTGCTGCTCCGCGAGGACCTCCAGCGCATCAACGCCGTCAAGAACGTCATCGCGGCCATGGTGAACGGCATCGCGGCCGTCTTCTTCCTCTTCGTCGCCGAGTTCGACTGGACGGCCGTCCTGCTCATCGCCGTCGGCTCCACCATCGGCGGCCAGATCGGGGCCAAGGTCGGCCGCCGCCTCCCGCCGACCGTCCTGCGCGCGGTCATCGTGACCGTCGGCCTCCTCGCGATCGTCCAGCTGCTGGTCCGCTGAGCGACGTAGCGAAATTACGCACGCTACGTCGCCCACCGCGCGGGCTTACTAGGCGGAGCGCTCCAGCCACTCGGGCAGCGCCTCCCGCCCGGCCACCCCCAGCGCCAGCAGCATCGCGTCCGCCGGAGACGGCACGAAGGGCTTCCGGAGGAGCGGCATCCCCGCCTCCTCCGGAGTCCGGGCCGCCTTGCGGTGGTTGTCCTCGGCGCAGGAGGCCACCGTGTTCAACCAGGTGTCCCCACCCCCTTGGGCGCGGGGCAGCACGTGGTCCACGGTCGTCGCGCGCTTCCCGCAGTACGCGCACCGGTGTTGGTCCCGGACCAACACCCCCCTCCGCGACCAGGGAGCATGTCTTCGGAAGGGCACCCGGACGTACCTGCAGAGCCTGATCACCCGGGGCATCGGAAGATCCATGGTGGCCGCGCGCACACGCAGATCCGGGTGCGACTGTTCGACGACGGCCTTGTCCTGGAGCACCAGGACCACCGCCCGGTTCAAGGTCACCGTCGACAGCGGCTCGAAGCTCGCATTCAGCACCAGCGTGTCCCGCATCTCGCCCACCTCCCGTGTGCAGGCCCGCGACCACAGCGGCGGCAGGGCCCGCGACCACTCTGGCCGCGCGCGCCACGCGGGACAACGCAATAAAAATGCCCGGTCCAGGCCTTCTTTAGACCAGGACCGGGCAAACGCTCGGAGAAAGATCAGTGCGCGGGCGCCTCGTACTCGCCGATCAGCTGAGCCCGCCCGAGCGCGTGGAAGCGGAGGTTGAATCCGACCACGGCAGGGGACACGTCGTCACCGGGACCGAGCTTCTCCCGATCCACCGCGTACACGGTGAAGACGTACCGGTGCCGCTCCCCGGCCGGCGGAGCCGCCCCGCCGAAGTCCTTGGTCCCGTAGTCGTTCCGTACGTGCACGGCCCCGGCGGGCAGCCCCTCGAACTTCCCGCCGCCCGCCCCGGCCGGCAGCTCGGTGACCGAGACCGGCAGATCGAAGAGCACCCAGTGCCAGAACCCGCTGCCCGTGGGCGCGTCCGGGTCGAAGCACGTCACGGCGAAGCTCTTCGTCCCCTCCGGGAAACCCTCCCACCGCAGCTGCGGCGAGCGGTCCCCGCCCGATTTCACCTGGGCGTCACCCAGATCGGCACCGGGCGCGAGATCCGTGCTGGTCACGGTGAACTCGTGCACCTCGGGATGGAAGTCGTGCGGAAGAGGAGCCCTGCTCTGCTCGGTCACTGCTGATCCTCCTGCTCGGATCGGATACGTGTAACGGCCCGAGCCTAGGAGCCTAGAACCAGTTGCGCTGGGAACCGACGGACGCGATCCACTGGTTCAGGTACGCCGCCCAGTCGGTGCCCTGGTACGACTGCAACCCCACCTGGAAGCAGCGGTAGGTGTCGCTGCCCTCGCTGAACAGCCCCGGCTTCTTGTCCATCTCCAGGACCACGTCCATCTCCCGGCCGTCCGAGACGAAGGTGAGCTCGACCTGGTTCAGCCCCCGGTACTGCGACGGCGGAAGGAACTCGATCTCCTGGTAGAAGGGCAGCGTCTGCCGCGTCCCGCGGATGTGCCCGCGCTCCATGTCCGCACTGCGGAAGGTGAAGCCCAGCTGACGGAACGCGTCGAGGATCGCCTGCTGCGCCGGGACCGGGTGCACGTTGATCGGGTCGAGGTCGCCCGCGTCGACCGCCCGCGCGATCTCCAGCTCGGTGCTGACCCCGATGTTCATCCCGTGCAGGTGCTGACCCCCGAAGTGGGTGATCGGCGTCTCCCACGGGATCTCCAGCCCGAAGGGCACCACGTGCAGCGCGCCGGCCTGCACCTGGAAGGCACCGCCGAGGCGCTGCTTGGTGAAGACGACGTCCTGCTTGTACTCCTGGTCGCCGCCCTCCACCTCGACCCGCGCCTGGAGCCCGACGGACAGCCCCTCGATCTGCTGCTCCACGGATCCGCCCTGGATCCGGACCTCGCCCTGGACGATGCCGCCCGGCACGACGTTCGGCTCGGTGATGATCGTGTCCACCGAAGCACCACCGGCACCCAGGCTCGCGAACAGCTTCCTGAACCCCATGCTCTGACTCCCCTTGAAGGCTTGTGCGACTACCCCTTATCAACGCGGAACCTTAGGCCCCGGTTGCAGGTGTGCGCGTTCCACTACGCTCGACCGGATGAGCGCGCGCCCCGACCGTACGCCCCTGCCCAGGTCCTTCTTCGACCGCCCGGTCCTCACGGTGGCCCCGGACCTCCTCGGCCGCACCCTGGTACGCCGTACCCCGGACGGCCCCATCGAACTGCGCATCACGGAGGTGGAGGCGTACGAGGGGGAGTCCGACCCCGGTTCGCACGCCTACCGCGGCCGCACGGCGCGCAACGCGTCGATGTTCGGTCCACCCGGACACGCGTACGTCTACTTCATCTACGGCATGTGGTTCAGCCTCAACCTGGTGTGCGGCCCGGCCGACCGCGCGAGCGGGGTCCTGATCCGCGCCGGCGACATCACGGTGGGCGCCGAGCTGGCCGCCAAACGCCGACTCTCCGCCAGATACCCACGAGAACTCGCCAAAGGCCCGGCCCGCCTGGCCACGGCCCTGGACGTGGACCGCTCGCTCGACGGCACCGACCTCTGCGGGGGCCCCGAGTCCCCCCTGTCCCTCCTTACGGGCACCGCCACCTCACCCGACCTGGTGAGCAGTGGTCCCCGCACGGGCGTCGGCGGCGCCGGCGCGGCCCACCCGTACCGCTTCTGGATCACGCACGACCCGACGGTGAGCCCGTACCGAGCCCACGCGCCACGCCGGCGCTCAACTTGACTCGGCCCTGCCGGACGCCTAACGTAGCCCGAGCCGCTTGAACGGGGCACTGCTATCGGCAGACCCCCAGAGCGGCCAACCCACTACCTACGACTTACCCCTGGCGGGGTCCTATTCGGCATGCCCGAATTCCCGGCCGGTGACTCGATTATGAGCCGCAAGGGATAAGCGCTAATGTGGTGGAGCGCCGAAAGGCAAAGGCCCCCAACGGCCACTGGAATTCAAATCCAAGTCGGAAACGACACGGAAATGATCTGGTAGAGTTGGAAACGCAAGAACAGAACGAAAGCCCGGAGGAAAGCCCGAGAGGGTGAGTACAAAGGAAGCGTCCGTTCCTTGAGAACTCAACAGCGTGCCAAA
>NZ_JBHWUO010000030.1:0-103769 GCF_042736975.1 Streptomyces sp. NPDC059989 | reverse complement strand
GCGCAACCTGGGCTTACGTCACGAAGGGGTGGCTTCGTGCGCGAGGACGAGGAGACACTCCGGAGGGGCACCGCCCCAACCCCCACTCCGGCCCCGCCCGAGGGGCACAAACCCAGCCCCGCCGGCGATTGAGGCGCACGACCGGCGGTGGGGTCAGCGTCGGCGTAGCGAGATACGGGTGAGGGTGGCGGTCTGGATCAGGAGCAGGGCGCCGCCCGCCGCGGCCGGCCAGAGCGGTTCGGCCGGGCGGGGGCCCAGGGACCAGGCCGGCCCGTCCGGGTCCACCACCACCGCCAGCCGCGCCCCGACCGGGAGGTCCATCGTCACGGGCCCGGGAAGGTCGCGGCCCGCCTCCGTGCGCAGCCGCAGCGAAGGGGTCTGGGTCGAGCCGTCCTGCACCATGGTCCGCGACGCGACCACCGCCGTCTCCTCCCGGCCCCGCTCGTGCAGAAGGTGCCGGTCCCACGCGATCCAGCCGGTCACCGCGATCCCCACCGCGGCGAGCGCGACGGCGGTGCGGGCCACGAACTCCGCGTCGGTGCCGTGCGGTACGGCCGCGCCGAGGACGAAGAGGCCCAGCAGGATCAGGATCCAGAAGCCCTCCGGCCCCCGCAGCAGCAGGATCGCCCCGAACTCCGCGGCCAGCAGCAGGCAGTTGCGTACCAGAGCCCCCGGCACCCGCCGGACCAGTTCAGACATGGACACATCATGCCCGGGGAAACCCGGGTGCGCCGCTCCCCGGGGCACCTTTAGGATCGGGGCAAGGGCGGGGTCGTAGCACAGAGGTAGTGCGCCTACACAGCATGGAGGAGGACGCCGGTTCGAATCCGGCCGCCCCGCCCCCCTACTCCAAGGCCGCCACCCACGCCGCGGCCCCCGCCAGCGCGGACGCCGCGGCCGGCAGTGGAAGTCCCAGGAAGCCGTGGAAGACGCCCGGGTGGAGCTGGACCGTGCAGTCGACGCCCGCCGCCGCGAGGCGGCGCCCGTACGCGAGGCCCTCGTCCCGCAGCACGTCGCAGTCGGCGAGGACGATCAGGGTGCGCGGGAGCCCCGACAGGTCGGGGGCGCGCAGCGGGGAGACGTGCGGGTGGGCCGGGTCGCCGCCGTAGGTGTCCCAGTACCAGGCCATGTGCGCGGCGGTGTGGAAGCAGCCCTCCGCGTAGGCCTCCACGGAGGCGGAGTCCATCGACGCGTCCAGCGGCGGATAGAACAGCAGTTGGCCCGCGGCAAGTTCGGGGGCGCGCAGCGCGGTGACCGCGGCGAGGTTGCCGCCGCTGGAGTCCCCCGCCACCACCACCCGGGCCGGGTCGCAGCCCAGTGCCTGGGCCTGCGCGCGCGCCCACAGCAGCACGGTCAGCGCGTCGTCCGGCGCCGCGGGCCAGGGGTGTTCGGGGGCGAGCCGGTAGTCCGCCGAGACCAGCACCGCGCCCGAGGCCGCCGCCAGCCTCCGGCACAGCGCGTCGTGGGTGTCCAGGCCGCACATCACCCAGCCGCCGCCGTGGAAGTAGACGACCAGGGGGCGGCCCGTGGCTCCCGGGGCGGGGTCGTAGACGCGGACCGGGACGCCCGAGGCGTCGGCGTCCCGCACCGAGGCCACCTCCGGGCCGGGCGGCCGGGGACCGGATGCCGCCGCCCGCAGGGCCGCCGGATCGCCGGGGCCGGGGAAGCCGGCGGACATCGCGTCGCACAGCAGACGGGCTGCCGGTGACAGGGGATCGCTCATGCCGTCGTCATCCCCCCGTCGACCGTGAACTCCGTGCCCGTCACGTACGAGGACGCATCCGAGCAGAGGAAGAGGACCAGCTCCCCGACCTCCTCCGGCCGTCCCATCCGGCCCAGCGGCACGTGCGACCAGTCCCGGCCCGCGACCGCTTCGGCCACCATCGGGGTGTCGATGGCCCCGGGGTGCACCGAGTTGACCCGGATCCGGTCCCGGGCCAGGTCCAGCGCCGCCGACCGGGTCAGCCCGCGCAGCCCGAACTTGGTGGACCCGTAGGCCGCGTGGCCCGGTATGCCGACCAGTCCGGCCGTGGAGGAGATGTTGACGATCGAGCCGCCGCCGCCCGCGCGCAGGACCGGCGCGACCGCCTGGATGCCGAGGAACGGTCCCAGCAGGTTGACCCGTAGGAGCGCCTCGAAGCCTTCGAGGGTCTGCTCCTCCACGTGCGCCGTGCGCCACAGGGCCGCGTTGTTGACGAGCGCCGAGACCGTGCCGAAGGCCGCGACCGCCGCCTCCACCACCCCCGCCCAGCTCGCCGCGTCGGCCACGTCGTGCCGTACGTACAGTCCCTGGTCTCCGAGTTCCGCGGCCACCGCCCGGCCTTCGTCCTCCCGTACGTCCGTCACGACGACGCGCGCCCCGGCCGCGGCGCACAGCCGGGCCTCGGCCGCGCCCTGGCCGCGTCCGGCGCCGGTGATGGCGACGACCTTCCCGTCGAGGGAGACTCCCACGGTTCAGCCCTCCAGCGCGCGGAAGTGCGGGATGACCTTCTCGCCCCACTGGCGGATGGTCTCCATGCACGCCTCCTGCGGCACGGTGCCCATCTGGATCAGGCACATCACCTCGTCGACGCCGATCTCGCGCAGCTGCTCGACGTAGGCGATGGCGGTCTCGGCGCTGCCGTACGCGTGCTCCGCGTTGTAGGTGCCGGTGTCGACGGGGCGGGCCGGGATGTTCGCCTCGTGCAGCTTGGCGACGAGCTCCTCGCGGCCCTGCGCGAGGGCCGCCGCGTGGTCCTCGTCCTCGGCGTGGCCGGTCGGCTCCGGGCCGTTGCCGTACCAGTGCGCGATGGACTCGGCGAAGAAGCGCTGGCCGCGGGTGCCGAGCCGCAGCGCCCGCGCGGCGTCGTCGAGGACGATGGTGGGGCAGAGGGCGGAGAGGTGGTCGTTGGCGCGGTCCGAGACCAGGCGCTCGCCGGTGCGGGTGGCGATGGCCTCGTCGTAGACCTTGCGCATCGCGCGTACGTCGTCGGCGCCCGCGAAGCCCATCACCAGGGCTCCGATGCCGAGTTCGGCGGCGAGCTTGAGGGTGTCGTGCTTGGAGCAGGCCATGAAGAGCGGCGGGTGCGGGTCCTGGACGGGGCGGGGCAGGATCGCGCCGGGGCCGATGTCGAGGGAGCCGTGCCACTCGAACTCCGGCTCCCGCCAGGCGGCGGAGAAGATCCGCAGCGCCTCCTCCATCTGCGGGTAGGTGTCCTCGGGGCGGACCCCGTACATGGACATCTCCTGGCGGGTGGCGCCGCGGCCGGCGCCGATGTCGACGCGGCCGCCGGAGAGGACGTCGAGCATGGCGGCGCGTTCGGCGACGCGCACCGGGTGCTGGTAGCCGAAGGGCATGGTGACGACGCCGTGGCCGATCCGGATCTTCTGCGTCCGGGCGGCGACCCAGGTCAGGAAGATCTCGGAGGCGCTCATGTGGGCGTACTGGGTCAGGGAGTGGTGTTCGACGGCCCAGATCCGGTCGAAGCCCATCTCCTCGGCGAAGACGGCCTGTTCCACGCAGTCGTGGATGACCTGGCGCTCGCGTTCGGGGGTGGGGTCGACGAGCTGCGCCTCGAAGATCATCGAGAACTTCACGCTGAGGTCCCTCCATCCAGGAGTTATTTCTAATAGGAATACTTCTAGCAGTCATACCCCTCGGGGGGAAGGGCGCCGCGGGGACCGGTCGTAGACTGCGCTGCGTGGCAGAAGAGACGGCAGGCGAGACGAAGAAGCAGACCCTCCCCGCGACCAGCTGGGCGGTGCTCGGCCTGCTCTCCTTCGGCGAGGAGCTCTCCGGCTACGACCTGAAGAAGTGGTCGGACTGGTCGCTGCGGTTCTTCTACTGGAGCCCGTCCTTCAGCCAGATCTACGGGGAGCTCAAGCGGCTGGAGAAGGCCGGCTACGCCTCCTCGCGGCTGGTCGCCCCGGAGAGCGGCACCCGTGACAAGCGGGTGTACCGGATCACCGACGAGGGCATGGCGGCCGTACGGGAGTGGGCGCGGGAGGCCCCGGTCGACCCGCCGGTGCTCAAGCACGGGCCGATGCTGCGGCTGTGGCTGGGCCACCTGCTGGAGCCGGAGCAGATGCGCGAAGTCCTCGTACAGCACCAGGAGTTCGCCGAGAAGATGCGGCGCCGCGCGGTGGCCGACGTGGAGGGCGCGAAGGACGAGGCGGCGTGGGCGTACCCGACGCTCACCCTCAAGTGGGCGGAGCGGTACTACGCCTCCGAGCGCGATCTGGCCGCCGCCATGCTCTCCGACATCGAGGAGCTCGGCAAGCGCCCGTAGGCGCGCCGGAAGTAGAGCAGCGGCGGCTCGGCGGGGCGGTGCGCGGTCAGGCCGGTGACGCGGCCGAGCGCGATGACGTGGTCGCCGCCGTCGAGGACGCCCTCCAGCGCGCACTCGACGGTCGCGAGGACCCCGTCGAGCAGGGGCGCGCCGTTGCCGCCCGCGCGCCAGGGCACGCCGGCGAACTTGTCTCCCCCGGTCACGGCGAACCGGCGGCACAGCTCCCGCTGGTCCTCGGCCAGGATGTTGACGGCGAAGGCGCCGGCGGCCCGGATCCTCGGCCAGGTGGTCGACGTGCGGGCGGGGCAGAAGCAGACCAGCGGCGGGTCCAGGGACACGGACGAGAAGGACTGGACGGCCATTCCGACGGGGTGGCCGTCGCTTCCGCGTGCCGTGACGACGGCGACGCCGGTGCAGAAGCTGGACAGGGCGGACTTGAGGTCCGGCATGGAAACCTCCAGAGCGGATTGTTCCTACTAGGTATATGCCTAACAGAAATACCTGTGGTTGGATACCGCTCACGCTCGCTCGCTCGTCGCACAGGGAGGGTCCGATGCCACCACCACCGCCCCCGCCTCCACCGCCCCCGCCTCCTCCGCCACTGCCGATACCGCCGCCGCCCGCCACGCTCGCCCGGCTCCCCGAGTACGCGGCCGCCGCCCACGGGGAGTTGGAGGCGCTCGCCGACGGCGAGGTCCGCTGGACCTTCGCCCGGCTGGCCGCCGAGACCGCCGCGGCCGCCCGCGCCGCGATCGCCCACGGGATCCGGCCCGGCGACCGGGTGGCGGTCTGGGCCCCCAACAGCCGCCGGTGGATCACCGCCGCCCTCGGTGCGGTCGCCGTGGGAGCGGTCCTCGTACCGGTCAACACCCGCTACAAGCCCGCCGAGGCGGCCGACATCATCCGGCGCAGCGGCGCCCGCGTGCTCTTCACCGAGCGCGGCTTCCTCGGCACCGACTACGCGCGGGCCCTGCACACCTCGGGCGAGGACCTCGGCGCGCTCGCCTCCACCGTCGTCCTGCGGGGCGGCGCCGGCCCGCACGGCACGCTCTCCTACGAGGCGTACGTGGACGCCGGGCACCGCGTCACCGAGGCCGAACGCCTCGCCCGGGCGGACCGGATACGCCCGGACGACCTCAGCGACATCCTCTACACCTCCGGCACCACCGGCCGCTCCAAGGGCGTGACGACCACCCACGGCCAGACGATCCGGCTCTACCTCTCCTGGTCCGAGCTGGTCACCCTGCGCCCCGGCGACCGGTACCTGCTGGTGAACCCCTTCTTCCACACCTTCGGCTACAAGGCGGGCGTCCTGGCCTGCCTGCTGCGCGGCGTCACCATGCTCCCCGAGGCCGTCTACGACACCGACCGCATCCTGGCGCGGATGGCCGCCGAGCGGGTGACCTGCCTGATGGGCCCGCCGACCGTCTTCCACGGCCTGATCCGCCACCCCGGGCGCGCCGCCCACGACCTGTCCGCGCTGCGGCTGGCCGGCACGGGCGCGGCCTCCGTGCCCAGCGCCCTGGTCGAGGAGATCCGCGGGGTGCTGGGCGCCCCCGACGTGTTCACGGCGTACGGACTGACGGAGTCCGGCGGCGTCGTCACGGTCTGCCCCACCGACGCCGATGCCCGGACCCTGGCCCACACCGTCGGCCTGCCGCTGCCGGACACCGAGGTGCGGATCGCCTCCCCGCTCGGCGAGGTGCTGCCCGCCGGGGAGCCCGGGGAGGTGCAGGTCCGCGGCTACCACGTCACCCCCGGCTACCTGGACGACCCGGCGGCCACCGCCGAGGCGGTCCTGCCCGGCGGCTGGCTGCGCACGGGGGACATCGGGGTCCTGGACGGGCGCGGCTACCTCTCGATCACCGACCGGCTGAAGGACATGTACGTGGTCGGCGGGTTCAACGCCTATCCGGCGGAGGTGGAGAACGTCCTGCTGACCCACCCGGCCGTCACCGACGCGGCGGTGGTCGGGGCCCCGGACGAGCGCCTCGGCGAGGTCGGGGTGGCCTACGTGGTCACCACCGGCCCCGTCACGGCCGCGGAGCTGACCGCCTGGTCGCGGGAGCGGCTGGCCAACTTCAAGGTGCCGCGGCGGTTCACGCGGCTGGCGGAGCTCCCGCGCAACGCGGGCGGAAAGCTGCTGAAGACGGAGCTGCGGCGCGCGGCGCGAAGGGAGTCGACGTGAACGGTCCGGGCGGGCGGGGGCTGGAGCCGACGCCGGAGCAGGAGGAGCTGTGCGCTGCCGTACGGGCGGTCCTCGCGCGGCATCGGGGCCACGCGGCCTGGTCCCCGCTGACGGCGCAGGTGGGCGCGGCCGCGCTGGCGGTGCCGGAGGAGTACGGGGGCCTGGGCTGCGGGGCCGCCGAGATCGGCGTGGTCATGGCGGAACTGGGCCGCGCGCTGAGCCCCGTACCGTTTCTGGGCTCGGCGGTGCTGACCGTGGGGGCGCTGCTGGAGTCGGGCGACCGGGAGGCGTGCGCGCGGCACCTGCCGGGGCTGGCGGAGGGCACGCTGGTGGGCGCGCTGGCCTGGGCGGAGGCCCCGGCGGGCGGCCGCGGCGGCTGGGAGGCCGGGGACGTGGCCACGCGGGCGGTGAAGGCCGGTTCGGACTGGCTGCTGACCGGCACCAAGCGGTACGTCCTGGCCGGGCCGGTGGAAGCGGGGCTGCTGCTGGCCTTCGCCAGAACGGGCGACGGCGAGGGCGAACTGGGGCTGTTCGAACTCACCGCCCCGCCCGCGTCCTTCACCGTACGGTCCACCATGGACCGCACCCGCCCCCTCGCGGAGCTGACCCTGGACCGGACCCCGGCCCGGCTGCTCTCCGCCGACGGCGCCGGTGTCCTGGCGCGGGTCCGGGACGCGGCCTGTACGGCGCTGGCCGCCGAGCAGGCGGGGGCGGCCGGCCGGGCCCTTGAGGTGACGGTCCGGTACGCGAAGGACCGGGTCCAGTTCGGGCGGCCCATCGGCTCCTTCCAGGCGGTGAAACACCGGCTGGCGGACATGTACACGGCGGTGGAGACGGCCCGTTCGCTGTCCCTCGCGGCAGGCGCCGCCGTCGCTGACCGCCCGGAGCTCGCGTCCGCGGCCAAGTCGGCCTGCTCGGAGGCGCTCGCGTACGTCGCAGGCGAGGTGATCCAGCTGCACGGCGGCATCGGCATCACCTGGGAGCACGAGGCGCACGAGTTCCTCAAGCGCGCCCACGGCTCCGCCCACCTGTTCGGGACACCCGCCGCGCACAGGGAACGCCTCGCCTCCGAACTGGCGTTCCTCTCTCCCGGTCGACGTACGGCTGACATACCCTCGGGCCCATGACGGGCAGTGCGATCAACCTCCGCAAGGTCGAGGAGACGGCTCCGGCGCTCGTGAGCCTCTACAAGAGCGCCGGGGTCTCCCTGCACAAGTACGGCCTGGAGGGCGGGCGCGCCGCCGTCTACCTGGTCCTCGACTACTCCGGATCGATGCGCCCGTACTACCGGGACGGCAGCGTGCAGGCCCTCGCCGACCGGGTGCTGGGCCTGTCCGCGCACTTGGACGACGACGGCCGGGTGCCGGTGGTGTTCTTCTCCACGGAGGTCGACGCTGTAGAGGAGATCTCCCTCTCCGGGCACGAGGGCCGGGTCACCGAGATCGCCTCCCGGCTCGGCCACATGGGTAAGACGTCGTACGACGCGGCGATGGAAGCAGTGATCGACCATTACCTGGATTCGGGGTCTACGGACCCGGCCTTGGTCGTCTTCCAGACGGACGGAGGGCCGCTCAGCAAGTTCGCGGCGGAGAAGTACCTGTGCAAGGCGGCCCGGCTGCCGCTGTTCTGGCAGTTCGTCGGCTTCGGGAACACGCGCAGCTCGCAGTTCGACTTCCTGCGGCGGCTGGACGAACTGCCCGTCCCGTCCGCCCGCGTCGTGGACAACGCGGGCTACTTCCACGCGGGCCTGGACCCGCGCGCCGTCCCGGACTCACAGCTGTACGACCGCCTGGTCGGCGAGTTCCCGGTCTGGCTCGCGGCGGCCCGGGGCGCGGGCATCGTGCGCGCCTGAGCGGCGGGCGCGGGGGCCGCGCGCTTTGATGGAGGTATGACGACGAACAACTGGGCAGCGTTCGAGAAGGCGGAGCCGGAGTTCGCGGCGGCCGTCCAGGCCCGCTTCGCGCAGTTCCCGCACCACGTCCTCGGCACCCTCCGCAAGGACGGCTCCCCGCGGCTGGCCGGGCTGAATGTCGACATCCGCGGCGGGGAGCTGTGGCTGGGCATGATGGCGGGCTCGCTGAAGGCCCGGGACCTCCAGCGCGATCCGCGTTTCGCCCTGCACACCAATCCGGGCGCGGGCGAGGAGATGCCGGACGGGGACGTACGGATCTCAGGGCGCGCGGTGGAGCAGGTGGACCCGCCCGAGCTGCACCGGTACGCGGAGGAGACGGACACCCCGCACCCGTTCCACCTCTTCCACGCCGATCTGACGGAGGTCGTGCACATCGGCGTGGAGGGCGACGATCTGGTGGTGCGGACCTGGACCCCGGCGCGCGGCCTGCGCACCATCCGCCGGGGCAATGACGACGAGCCGCCGAGGGAGGACCCGCCGGGCGGGACCCCGGCCGACCCGGTGCCGGGCGGGCCCGCTAGCTGAGCGGGAAGATGTCGGCGGTCCCGACGACGGAGGGGTCGATGTCGACCCAGTTGCGGTCGATGTTGATGGTGACCCCGCCGTAGGTGGCGTTGTGGTCGCCGCGGAACTGGTGGGCGCGGCGCCGGCCGCCCCACTGGGGGGTGCCCGCGGGCAGGCCCATGTCGGCGTCGGAGACGGAGGCCGAGTTGTTCCAGCGGGCGACCCACAGCACGTCCGGCATGGCCTCGGGGGCCTGGTGGTGGTGGGCGCTGAGCGCCTTGGCTCCGGAGCTCGCCGAGACGTAGGCGGCGGAAAGGTAGCCCAGCTCGTGCAGCCGTACGGTCCAGGCGGTCAGGTAGGCGACGACCGGGGCGTCCCAGGTGGCGCGGTCGGTGTAGTTCTCCAGGTCGTTGTAGAGCAGGGTGCCCGGGGGCAGCCCCAGGGACGCGGCGGCGGCCGCCGCGCCGTCGGCGGCGGACCGGCCCTGCGCGTCGGCCTCGGAGGGGTCGGTGGACAGGCCGGTGCTGGAGCTGTTCCAGGGCTGCGGGCCCACCCAGATCGGCATGAGGTGCCAGCCCCCGTCGGCCTGCCGCCGTACCCAGTCGGCCGTGAGCTGCGGCTGGGCACAGGCCCGGGCGCGGCCGCCGATGTAGATGCCGATCGCGCCGAAGGGGGAGTCGGCCCGCCAGGTGTCCATGGACCGCTGGGTCGGGGCGGTGCAGGCGTCGAAGCCCTCGCCGGTGAAGGGTGCCTGTGCGGTACGGGGCGTGTCGCCGTCGGCGGCGGCCAGCGCGGGCCGGACGGGGCGCATGGGGCCCGCGGGGGCACCGGGGGCACTGGGCGGTACGGCGCGGGCGCGCGCCAGGACCCGGCGTACGGCGTCGGGCGCGGTCCCGTAGGAGACGGTGGCCATGACCCCGGGCCGGGTGAGGGCGTACCGCAGCTCGTTGCTGTCGGACCGGGGCGGGTCCTCGGGCAGCGTGGTTCCGGAGTCGACCGCGATGGTGGGGATGTCGGCGCGCTGCGGGGCTCCGTCGAGGGGTTCGAGGTGGAGGGTGTCGGCGCGGCTGACGGCGGCCCGGCCGGTGCACTGGCTCTGGGTGCCGGCGTGGCCGAGGTAGAGGGTGGGCAGGTCGAGGCGCAGGCAGGCGTCCGGGTCGAGGTCGAGGTCGACGACCCGCCAGTCGGCGGGGACGGCGAGGCGCAGACCGGCGTAGTCGATGGTGCGCGCGTCGAGGGTCCGGGCGTCGGCGGTCCGGGCATCGATGGTCCGGGCGTCGGCGGCGGTCGTCGCCGCGGGGAGTACGGGGACCAGCAGGGCGGCGCCGAGGAGGCCGCTCAGCAGCGTTCGGATGGGGGCCATGATCCGGATAGTTACCAGACGGCGGGGCCCCTCAACTTCGCCGAGGAGCCCCGCAGATGGTCCGTACGGCCTATTGCGGCCCGCCCGTTGCTGCGGCCTATTCCGCGGCCTGGTCCTGGAAGGCGGGCAGGTCGAAGATCCGCTGCTTGCCGGCCTCGTCCATGAGCTCGACGAGCGGCAGGACCAGCTCCCACAGGTCCTGCTTGTCGACCTCCCGGACGAGTGCGTCCAGTTCCGTGTCGCCGAGCGTGGCGGCGGCGTCCGCCACCACCTTGCGCGCGTCCCCGGGCAGGACGCCGACCAGCGGCAGGAACTCTCCCCACAGCCCGGTGGACACGACGGCCCTGACCACCCCGGCCAGCACCTGCGGGTCCCGCAGGGAGTCCAGCCGGGCCACGGCGAGCCGGTCCTCCTCGCCGAGCAGGGCGACGAGGGGCAGCAGCGTCTCCCACAGCCCCTGATCGTGCGTCACCCGCACGAGTGAGTCCAGCTCGGCCCCGTCGAGGCGGGCGGTGAGCTGGGCGATCCGCAGCCGCTGCTCGCCGCCGACCATGGCGGCGACGGCGAGGGCCTCCTCCCAGAGCCCGGCGGCCGAGGCGGTGCGGACCACCGAGCCGAGCCGCTCGTCGCCCATGAGTTCGAGGATCCGGGGCAGCCGCTCGGGCAGGTCCACGTAGAAGCCGGCCTTCAGCACGTCCGCATCACCCACCTGCTCCAGGATCCGCCCGAGCACCTGGTCCCTCATGTGGCCGACGAACCGGCCCATGGTGAGGTGGTCGCGGTTCTCGGCGAGCACGACGGCGATCCGTACGACGAGCCCCTCGTCGAGCCGGTCGACGATCGCGGCGATCTTCCGCGGGTCGAGGTGGGCACAGGACTCGGCCGTGAACGACACGGGCAGCTTCTCGATGATGTCGGCGGCCCGGCCGGCCTCCAGCCGTCCGGCGACGGCGGCCGCCAGCCGGGGCCCGAGCGCCTTCTGCGAGATGGCGGCGGCGACTCCGGCGGGCACCAGCTTGGTGGCGGCGGCGATCCGGTCGAGCATCTCGGGGGCGCCGTCGAACAGCGCGGCGGTGGCCCCCTCCCGGAAGGCCCGCACGTCCTCGCCCGGCAGCCCGGCCAGGAATCCGAGCTCGGCGGTGTCGAGACCCACCAGCCGGGCGACCTTCTCCACCTCGGCGCGGCTCGCGGCGCTCACCGGAACAGCACCTTGCGTACGGCCCCGCGCGCGAGGGCGGGCACCAGCTTGAGCGCCTCCTCGGCGGCCTCGTTCAGCCCGTCGGCCTGCCGGCCGCGCTCGGCGTGCAGCGCGTCGGCGAGCCGCGTCAACTCCCCGGCGCCCAGGCCCCCGAATGACTCGGGTGGCTCGACTCCCCCCAACTGCGCGGCCAAACGACCCAGTTCCTGATCCACACTCACGGGGCGACCTCCCATGCCGGAGACGACGGCTCGCCCCGAGCGTGGTCCTGTATTGACTAATAGTCAATACTCGCGGGTAGCAGAACCTTCCCCGCGCCGGGCGCACAACTGGGCCATAACCCTGCGCGACGGGACCGGGGTGCCGCAGGATGTGCGTGTCGGGTGCGAGGGGGACCGCGGGCGGTCCCGGAGCCATGGGGGCGTGGCGGACGTGGCAGGACAGCTCATTGGCATGGTGCTGGAGGACGGTGGCGAAGAGACCGCTGTCGTCTTCGAGGTCGACGGGGACTTAGCCGGGTCCGACCTGGAGATGGCGGCGGCCGAGGACGGACTGGTGGGACGGGCCGGCATCTCGCTACAGGACGCCCTGGACCGGGTGAAACCCACCCTGTCCAAAGTCGCCCGGACCATACGCGAACTGGGCCCGGACGAAGCCGAGATCGAGTTCGGGCTGAAGATGGGCGGCGAGACCGGCGTCATCGTCGCCAAGGGCACGGCAGAGGTGAACTTCGCCGTCCGTCTCGTCTGGCACCGCGCCTGAGCCGGATGGGGGCGCGGCGCGACGGGTTCGTCGTCAAGATCCGGCAGGGCACATCCGACGTTCCCGTCGGGGTCGGCTTCGTCGTGGGCGACAAGCACATCGTGACCTGCGCGCACGTGGTCAATGTGGCTCTGGGGCGGCAGAAGGGGACCTCCGACCGGCCGGCTGACGAGGCACGCATCCAGGTCGAGTTCGTGCTGCTCGGCGATGCCGAGGGAGCTCCGCTGCGCAACTGCCGCATCGCGGCCTGGGATCCGCCTCCGGGGCCCGGGCGGCCGGGCCGCGACATCGCGGGACTCGTGCTGGTGGGGGGAGACACCCTCCCGGTGGGGGCCGGACCGGCCAGGCTCGTCGACCCCAGGAACGGTCTGGCGGAGAGCACCGAGGTGTCCGTCTTCGGCTACCCGGGCTCTCCCCCGCGCAAGGCCAACGGCGCCTGGAGCAGCTGTGTCCTGCGGGGCGCCGTCGGCGGCGGCCTGGTCCAGCTCGACACGGCCGGCGAGTCCGCGTTACGTGCCCAGCCCGGCTACAGCGGTGCGGCCGCCATCATGTCGGACCGCTGGGGCGACGCGGTGATCGGCATGCTGGCCGTCGCGAGCCGCAATGGCGAGCACGAGGACGCGTACGCCGTGCCGCTGTCGGAAATGGCGGCGGCCTGGCCCGAGGTGCTGGAACGCAGCGTGCTGCCCCCGTGCCCCTACCGGGGCCTGCAGGCGTTCACCGCGGCCGATGCCCGGGCCGGTGTGTTCGTGGGCCGGGAAAGGGAGATCGAACGGCTCCGGGCGATGCTCGTGCACCAGCCCTGCGTCGTGGTGGCCGGGCCTTCGGGGGTCGGCAAGTCCTCGCTGGTCGGGGCCGGTCTGGAACCGGCCCTGGCCGCCGACGGCTGGACCGTCGCGAGCTTCCGGCCAGGTTCCACACCGTACGAGTCGGTGGCACGCGCACTGCTGGACCTGGAGGACCCCGGCGCCCACCACACGCTGGAGCGGCTGGAGAGCCGTGCGCGCTCCCTGCGGGAAGAGGGGTTCTGGCCGGTCGCCACCCGGATCGCCTTGCTCACCGGCCGTCGGCTCACCCTCGTCGGCGACCAGTTCGAGGAAGTCCTCAGCAACGGCCCGCACGGGCTGCGGCAGGAGTTCCTGGATCGGATGTTCCCCGAGCCGGACACCATGGACGACGCGCCAGTCCGGCTCGTCTGCACCCTGCGGTCCGACTTCCTGCCCGACCTGCTGGACCTGCCCACCGTCGGTCCCCGCATCCAGGACCGCCAGCTCAACGTCTCCCCGCTGGACGAGGCGGCACTGACCCGGGTGATCGTCGAACCGGCCGCCGCGGCCTCGGTCGTCTACAGCCGGGGCGTCGCCGAGGCCATCGCCGCCGAGGCGGTCAAGGCCCCGGGTAGCCTCCCGCTGCTCGAGTTCGCTCTCACCGAGCTCTGGCCCATGCAGCAGGAACGGAAGATCACCTTCGACGGGTACCACGCCCTGGGCGGAGTCTCGGGGGCACTCAACCGGCACGCCGAGAAGGCCTTCCAGTTCCTGGCCCGGCAGCTGGACGAAGCCCGGATCCGACGGGTGCTGCTGTCCATGGTGCGGGCCCGCGGCGGGGCGAGCAGCGCGGTCCGGGTGACGGCCCTGAAGGCCCATCTGGACCGGGACTGGCACGTCGCCCAACTCCTGGCGGAGCCGGACCGACGGCTGGTGGTCCTCGGGACGACCGGACCCGGGACGGCGGAGATCGCCCACGAGGCGCTGATCAGGGAATGGGACAGGCTCGCCGACTGGGTCGACGCCGACGCCGACTTCCAGCAGTGGCTCGCCGTCATGGAGGAGCGGGCCGCGGACGGAGACCTGCTTTCCGCGACCCGGGTATCTGAGGCGGAACACTGGCTGAGCGAGCGCAGCAGCGACGTACCCACCGTGGTGAGCGAGTTCATCGAGCGCAGCACCGCCGCCGTGCTCGTCCAGCGGCACAACGAGGTGATGCTGACCAAGTCGCAGGAGCTGACCCAGCAGTGGATCGAGCGGTCCACGATGCTGGAGAACCGGCAGGGGGCGCTCCAGGACGCCAACCGGCAACTGGAGGAGAAGGCGGCACGGCTGGCCCGCGAGAACAGCGCGAGGGAAGCCCACTTCGCCCGGACCGAGGAGGCGCTGCAGACCCTGCAGGAGGGCAACGAGCTGCTGGCCCTGTCGATCAGGCACAAGAGCGAGTTCCTGGCCAACATGTCGCACGAGCTGCGCACTCCGCTGAGCTCGCTGCAGCTCCTGGCCCGGGAACTCGCCGACAACGCCGAACGGACGCTGACCCCGAAGCAGGTCGAGTACGCCCGGGCCATCCACGGTGCGGGGCGCGACCTCCTCGCACTGCTGGACGACATCCTCGACCTGTCCGACGCGGAGACCGGCCGGATGCAGATCGTCCCGGTCCGGGTGCCTCTGCTCCAGGTCGCCGACCACCTGGACGCCGCCTTCTCGCCCCTGGCGCAGGAGAAGGGGCTGGAGCTGTCCGTCCGAGTGGCACCAGAGCTGCCTCCGACGCTGTACGCGGACGAGCAGCGGCTGCTCCAGATCCTGCGCAGCCTGCTCGGCAACGCCGTGAAGTTCACCGACCACGGCGACGTACGGCTGGACATCCAGCCCGCCGACCGGAAGCTGCCGGCGTCGGTCCGCGGGCGGCTCGCCGACGTGAAGGCGGCGGAGCTGATCGCCTTCTCCGTCGCCGACACGGGGACCGGCATAACCGCCGGACGGCTGGAGGTCATCTTCGAGGCGTTCAAACACGCCGGCGACCCCACCGACAGCAGCCACGTCGGGGCGGGGCTCGGCCTGTCCATCAGCCGGGAGATCGCCCGTCTGATGGACGGCGAGATCCACGTGGCGAGTGAACGCGGGCTCGGCTCCGTGTTCACCCTCTACCTGCCCCTCATTTCCGGCGGGCCGCTGCCCCCGCCTGAACCGCACGCCCTCCCCGCCCCGGAGATCCTCGCCGAAGGCACCGCCGAACCCGCCCCGTCCTACGGCTTCGCCGGGCAGAAGGTGCTGATCGTGGACGACGACGCCCTGGCCGCGTTCCGGCTCACCACGGACTTCGAGCAGCACGGCCTGGAGGTGCTGTGGGCGGAGCGCGTACCGCAGGCGATCGCCACGGTCACGGCCGACCCGGAGGTGGCCCTCGTCCTCCTGCGCCTGCCCACCCAGGGCATGAGCGGCAGCTCCGCGGGAGCCTCGGTCATCGCCCAACTGGCCGGCAGCTCCCGGCGCCCCGTCATCGCCCTGGCCCGCAAGGCGACCGCCCTGGGCCGCGAAAGGGCCCTGGCCGCGGGCGCCTCGGACTACGCCATCGACTCCCCGGACCCCGACCGTCTCCTCCCGGTCCTCCACCACTGGCTCCACCCGAACCCTCCGGCCCCGTAACCGATCACCTGCCGGTTCCCACCCCGAAGACGGCCCAGACGGTCTTGCCCACCGCCTCGTCCAACACTCCGAACTCGTCCGCCACCTCTTTCACCAGCCACAGTCCCCGCCCCGCGGACGCCTCCGGCGAGGTGCACTGGATCACGGGAAGTCCCGGACCGCTGTCACGAACCTCGATCAGCACACGGCCTGATTCACGCACGAGACGAACAGCGAAGTCCCTGCCTGGCGGAGCACCGTGAAGTACCGCGTTCGCGGCGAGCTCCGAGGCACAGAGCCGCATATCGGCCCACCTCTCCACGACACCCCATCCGGCCAGGGTGTCGCCCACGAACTGCCTGGCCCGTAGCGCTATTCGCGAAAAGCAGCAAGGTTTGCGAGATTGGGTGGAGACGCCGTCGTGTCACATAACGCGGGTCGGGGTACCGCCCCCTGACGGACATACGGGAGGACGATGTGGGCAGCAGCGGATGGACCAGTACGTCGTTGCCGTACCTGACTCCGCGCGCCGCCGGGGAGGCGGACGCCTGGACGGGAGAGGCCGGGGCTCAGCGGGGCGGACAGCGCGTCCTGCACACCGGAGAGGTCACCGCCCCATCGGAGGTCGCCCTGATGCTCGGCCTAGCTGGCGACGAGACGGTGGTGGTCCGCCGCAGGATCATCGAACTCGACGGCGCACCGACCGAGCTGACGGACACCTACTACCCCGCGGCCATCGCGGCAGGGACTCCACTGGCCGGCACCGGGAAGATCCGTGGTGGCGCCGTGACCCTGCTGGCCGCCCTCGGGCACGTCGGGGTGCGGGTCGTCGAGAACGTGACGGCACGGATGCCCAGCGGTGAGGAGCGCGAGCAATTGCGCCTCGGGTCGGGCGAACCGGTACTTCAACTCGCTCGCACCACCTACGACTCGGCGGACCGCCCGATCCAGGCGGACGTGATGGTCATGCCCGCAGGCCGCCAGCAGTTGCGGTACGAGATCAGGATCGGATGACCGTGCCCAGCCACGAACCCGAGGGAGTCGACCCGCGGCCGCTCCACGCCCGCATCGCCGCCGACCTCCGCGACGAGATCATGAGCGGCGACCTCGCGGCGGGCGCCAAACTGCCCTCGACCGCTCAGTTGAAAGACCGCTTCGACGCCTCCAACGCGACGATCCAGAAGGCCGTTCAGCTCCTGAAGGACGAGGGGCTGGCCATCGGCCGCGCGGGCGCGGCGGTGACCGTACGGGAGAACCGACAGCGGACCGTACGCCCGGCGGAATCACTCACCCCGGCGGCGGCCGGGGCCGCGTACCCCTGGCTCGTCGAGGCGGCGGAAGGACCGTCCGTCGCGCGCAGCTCACTGCTGGCCGTCGAGGAGGTGCACGTCGTCGGCGATGTCGCCGCGGCCCTCGGCCTGCCGGAAGGCGGATCGGCGGTGCGCCGCCGCCAGCTGATCAGCATCGACGGCGAGCCGGCGGAGCTGGTGAGTTCGTACTACCCCGTGGACATCGCGCGCGGCACCGCCCTCGCGGAGGCACGGCGGATCCGGGGTGGCACGCCGACCCTGCTGGCGGAGCTCGGCTTCCCGCCCCGCCGCAGCGTGGACCGGATCTCCGCCCGGGTCGCGACGCAGGAGCAGTACACCGCCCTGCGGCTGCCGGGGGACCTGCCGGTGCTGCGGACGCTCCGCACGGTGTACGCCGATGACGAGCGGGCCATCGAGGCCACGG
This sequence comes from Streptomyces sp. NPDC059989, assembly GCF_042736975.1. Classification (NCBI taxonomy): domain Bacteria; kingdom Bacillati; phylum Actinomycetota; class Actinomycetes; order Kitasatosporales; family Streptomycetaceae; genus Streptomyces; species Streptomyces sp. NPDC059989. Next base: position 86,445 of record NZ_JBHWUO010000030.1, on the reverse strand, counting down.
TCATGGTGAAGGCAGGCCACCTGTACGAGCTCCGCTACGAGTTCGCGCCCGAGGCCTGACGGCGAACGCCACAGCGCCCGCCATCCCTGGTCGGGGACTATGGCGGGCGCTGCGTCAGGTTTCCGTACGCCGTTGTACGGACCGTATGAGGGGTCCTCCCGGGGGAGGGGTTCTGCCGTGGTTACACGGTCAGGGAGCGGTCCGTCGGCTTGACCGGGTACGGGAGGGCGCTGGTGCCGGTCAGGAAGCGGTCCACGCCGCGGGCGGCCGAGCGGCCTTCCGCGATGGCCCAGACGATGAGCGACTGGCCGCGGCCGGCGTCGCCGGCGACGAAGACGCCTTCGACGTTGGTCGCGTAGGAGGCGTCGCGCTCGATGTTGCCGCGGGCGTCCATCGCCAGGTCGAACTGCTGGACCAGGCCGTTCTCCTGGTCGGTGCCCGTGAAGCCCATCGCCAGGGTGACCAGCTGCGCGGGGAGGACGCGCTCGGTGCCGGGCTTCTGCTCCAGCTTGCCGTCCTTGAACTCCACCTCGATGAGGTGCAGGGACTGGACGTTGCCGTCCTCGTCGCCCTCGAAGTGGGTGGTGGAGACGGAGTAGATCCGCTCGCCGCCCTCCTCGTGGGCCGAGGTGACCTTGTACAGCATCGGGAAGGTCGGCCAGGGCTGCCCGGTCGGGCGGTCCTCGGACGGCTTCGGCATGATCTCCAGCTGGGTGACCGAGAGGGCCCCCTGGCGGTGGGCGGTGCCGACGCAGTCCGCGCCGGTGTCGCCGCCGCCGATGACGACCACGTGCTTGCCCTCGGCCGTGATGGGGGGCGCCATGAAGTCGCCCTCCTGGACCTTGTTCGCGAGGGGGAGGTACTCCATCGCGAAGTGGATGCCGTTCAGCTCGCGGCCCGGGACCGGGAGGTCGCGGGAGACCGTGGCGCCGGCGGCGATGACGACCGCGTCGAACCGCTTGCGCAGGTCGGTGGCCGTGATGTCGCGGCCGACCTCGATGCCGGTACGGAACTTGGTGCCCTCCGCGCGCATCTGCTCGATGCGGCGGTTGATGTGCACCTTCTCCATCTTGAACTCGGGGATGCCGTAGCGCAGCAGGCCGCCGACGCGGTCGGCGCGCTCGTACACCACCACGGTGTGGCCGGCCCGGGTCAGCTGCTGGGCCGCGGCGAGACCCGCCGGGCCGGAGCCGATGACGGCGGCCGTCTTGCCGGACAGGCGCTCCGGCGGCTGCGGGGTGACGTTCCCGTTGTCCCAGGCCTTGTCGATGATCGAGACTTCGACGTTCTTGATCGTGACGGCCGGCTGGTTGATGCCGAGGACGCACGCCGACTCGCAGGGGGCCGGGCAGAGGCGCCCGGTGAACTCCGGGAAGTTGTTCGTGGCGTGGAGGCGCTCGGAAGCCGCCGACCAGTCCTCGCGGTACGCGAAGTCGTTCCACTCCGGGATCAGGTTCCCGAGCGGGCACCCGTTGTGGCAGAACGGGATGCCGCAGTCCATGCAGCGGCCGGCCTGCTTGCTGATGATCGGGAGCAGCGAGCCCGGAACGTAGACCTCGTTCCAGTCCTTCAGCCGGTCGGCCACGGGACGGGAGCAGGCGGTCTCGCGCGGGGTGGTGAGGAAGCCCTTCGGGTCAGCCATTGGTCGCCGCCTCCATCATCTTCTCGGTGGTCTCGGACTCCGAGAGTCCGGCCAGCTCAGCGGCGTCCTTGGCGGCGAGCACTGCCTTGTACGTGGTCGGGATGATCTTGCTGAAGCGGTCCACCGCGACGGACCAGTCAGCCAGGAGCTTCGCGGCCACGGTCGAGCCGGTCTCCTCCTCGTGGCGGCGCACCACATCGTGCAGCCACTGCTTGTCGGTGTCGGAGAGGGAGGTCTCGACCGCCTCCGTGTTGCCGACGTTGACGTTGTTCGGGTCGAGGTCGATGACGTACGCGACGCCGCCCGACATGCCGGCCGCGAAGTTGCGGCCCGTCTCGCCCAGGACGACGGCCTGGCCGCCGGTCATGTACTCGCAGCCGTGGTCGCCCACGCCCTCCGAGACGACCAGGGCGCCGGAGTTGCGGACGCAGAAGCGCTCGCCGGTGCGGCCGCGCAGGAACATCTCGCCGCCGGTGGCTCCGTAGCCGATGGTGTTGCCGGCGATGGTGGAGTACTCGGCGAGGTGGTCGGCGCCGCGGTCCGGGCGGACCACGACACGGCCGCCGGAGAGGCCCTTGCCGACGTAGTCGTTGGCGTCGCCCTCCAGGCGGAGGGTGATGCCCTTCGGCAGGAAGGCGCCGAAGGACTGGCCGGCCGAGCCCGTGAAGGTCAGGTCGATGGTGTTGTCGGGCAGGCCCGCGCCACCGAACTTCTTCGTGACCTCGTGGCCGAGCATGGTGCCGACGGTCCGGTTGATGTTCCGGATCGCGACCTGGGCGCGGACCGGCAGGGCCGCCTCGGCGGAGTCGGCGTTCAGCGCGTCGGCCGCGAGCTCGATCAGCTCGTTGTCGAGGGCCTTCTCCAGGCCGTGGTCCTGCTCGATCAGGGCGTGGCGGACCGCGCCCTCGGGCAGCTCGGGCACGTAGAAGAGGGGCTCCAGGTCGAGGCCCTGGGCCTTCCAGTGCGTGACGGCCTTCGTCGTGTCGAGGAGCTCGGCGTGGCCGACGGCCTCCTCGATCGTGCGGAAGCCCAGCTCGGCGAGGATCTCGCGCACCTCCTCCGCGATGAACTCGAAGAAGTTGACGACGAACTCGGGCTTGCCGGAGAAGCGGTCGCGCAGGACCGGGTTCTGCGTGGCGATGCCGACCGGGCAGGTGTCCAGGTGGCAGACGCGCATCATGACGCAGCCGGAGACGACGAGCGGCGCGGTCGCGAAACCGAACTCCTCGGCGCCGAGCAGCGCGGCGATGATGACGTCGCGGCCGGTCTTGAGCTGGCCGTCCGTCTGGACCACGATGCGGTCGCGCAGCCCGTTGAGCAGCAGGGTCTGCTGGGTCTCGGCGAGGCCGAGCTCCCAGGGGCCGCCCGCGTGCTTCAGCGAGGTGAGCGGGGATGCGCCCGTACCGCCGTCGTGGCCGGAGATGAGGACGACGTCCGCGTGGGCCTTGGAGACACCCGCGGCGACGGTACCCACGCCGACCTCGGACACGAGCTTCACGTGGATGCGCGCGGCCGGGTTGGCGTTCTTGAGGTCGTGGATCAGCTGAGCCAGGTCCTCGATGGAGTAGATGTCGTGGTGCGGCGGCGGGGAGATCAGGCCGACGCCCGGGGTGGAGTGCCGGGTCTTGGCGACCCACGGGTAGACCTTGTGGCCGGGCAGCTGGCCGCCCTCGCCGGGCTTGGCGCCCTGCGCCATCTTGATCTGGATGTCGTCCGCGTTGACCAGGTACTCGGAGGTGACGCCGAAGCGGCCGGAGGCGACCTGCTTGATCGACGAACGCCGCGCCGGGTCGTACAGGCGGTCCGGGTCCTCGCCGCCCTCACCGGTGTTGGACTTGCCGCCCAGCTGGTTCATGGCGATGGCGAGGGTCTCGTGCGCCTCCTTGGAGATGGAGCCGTACGACATGGCGCCCGTGGAGAAGCGCTTGACGATCTCGGAGACCGGCTCGACCTCGTCGATGGAGATCGACGGGCGATCGGACTTGAAGCCGAAGAGGCCGCGGAGCGTCATCAGGCGCTCGGACTGCTCGTTCACGCGGTCCGTGTACTGCCGGAAGATGTCGTACCGGCGGTTGCGGGTGGCGTGCTGGAGGCGGAAGACCGTCTCCGGGTCGAACAGGTGCGGCTCGCCCTCGCGGCGCCACTGGTACTCGCCGCCGATCTCCAGCGCGCGGTGCGTGGCCGCGATGCCGGAGGCCGGGTACGCCTTGGCGTGGCGGGCGGCCACCTCCTTGGCGATGACGTCCAGGCCGGCGCCGCCGATCTTGGTGGCGGTGCCGCTGAAGTACGTGCCGACGAACTCGTCGTTCAGGCCGACGGCCTCGAAGACCTGGGCGCCGCGGTAGGAGGCGACGGTGGAGATGCCCATCTTGGACATGACCTTCAGGACGCCCTTGCCGAGCGCGTAGATCAGGTTCTTGATGGCCTGCTCCGGCTCCAGGCCGGACAGGAAGGTACCGGCGCGCAGCAGGTCCTCGACGGACTCCATGGCGAGGTACGGGTTGACCGCGGCGGCGCCGTAGCCGATGAGCAGCGCGACGTGGTGGACCTCGCGGACGTCGCCGGCCTCGACCAGCAGGCCCACCTGGGTGCGCTGCTTGGTGGCGATGAGGTGGTGGTGCACGGCGGAGGTGAGCAGCAGCGACGGGATCGGCGCGTGCTCGGCGTCCGAGTGGCGGTCCGAGAGGACGATCAGGCGGGCGCCGGCCTCGATGGCCGCGTCGGCCTCGGCGCGGATCTCGGCGATCCGGGCGGCCAGCGCCTCGGCGCCGCCCGAGACCCGGTAGAGGCCCGAGAGGGTGGCGGCCTTCATGCCCGGCATGTCGCCGTCGGCGTTGACGTGGATGAGCTTGGCCAGCTCGTCGTTGTCGATCACCGGGAAGGGCAGGGTGACGCTGCGGCAGGACGCGGCGGTCGGCTCCAGCAGGTTGCCCTGCGGGCCCACCGAGGACAGCAGCGAGGTGACGAGCTCCTCGCGGATGGCGTCCAGCGGCGGGTTGGTGACCTGCGCGAACAGCTGCGTGAAGTAGTCGAAGAGCAGCCGGGGGCGCTCGGACAGGGCCGCGATCGGGGAGTCCGTACCCATGGAGCCGAGCGGCTCGCCGCCGGTACGGGCCATCGGCGCGAGGATGACGCGCAGCTCTTCCTCGGTGTAGCCGAAGGTCTGCTGGCGGCGGGTGACCGAGGCGTGGGTGTGCACGATGTGCTCACGCTCGGGCAGGTCCGAGAGCTCGATCTCGCCGGTCTCCAGCCATTCGGCGTACGGAGCGGCGGCGGCGAGCTCGGACTTGATCTCGTCGTCCTCGATGATCCGCTTCTGGGCGGTGTCGACGAGGAACATCTTGCCGGGCTGGAGGCGGCCCTTGCGGACGACCTTGGCCGGGTCGATGTCGAGCACGCCGACCTCGGAGCCGAGGACGACGAGGCCGTCGTCGGTGACCCAGTAGCGGCCGGGGCGCAGACCGTTGCGGTCGAGGACCGCGCCGACCTGGGTGCCGTCGGTGAAGGTGACGCAGGCCGGGCCGTCCCAGGGCTCCATCATCGTGGAGTGGTACTGGTAGAACGCGCGGCGGGCCGGGTCCATGGAGGTGTGGTTCTCCCACGCCTCCGGGATCATCATCAGCACGCTGTGCGGGAGCGACCGGCCGCCGAGGTGGAGCAGCTCCAGGACCTCGTCGAAGGAGGCCGAGTCGGAGGCGTCCGGGGTGCAGATCGGGAAGATCCGGTCCAGCACGCCGTCGCCGAAGACGTCGGACGCCAGCTGGGACTCGCGGGCCTTCATCCAGTTGCGGTTGCCCTTGACCGTGTTGATCTCGCCGTTGTGCGCGACGAAGCGGTACGGGTGGGCGAGCGGCCAGGACGGGAAGGTGTTCGTCGAGAACCGGGAGTGGACCAGGGCGAGCGTCGAGGCGAAGCGACGGTCGGAGAGGTCCGGGAAGAAGGGCTCCAGCTGGCCGGTGGTCAGCATGCCCTTGTAGACGATGGTGCGGGCGGAGAGCGACGGGAAGTACACGCCGGCCTCGCGCTCGGCGCGCTTGCGCAGCACGAAGGCCTTGCGGTCCAGCTCGATGCCCGTGCTGCCGTTGGAGACGAACAGCTGGGAGAAGGCCGGCATGGTGGCGCGGGCGCCGTTGCCGAGCAGGTCCGGGGTGACCGGAACCTCGCGCCAGCCGAGGACCGTGAGGTTCTCCTCGGCGGCGATGGCCTCGATCTGCTCCACGGCGACGGCCTGTGCGGTGCCGTCGGCGGGGAGGAAGGCGATGCCGACGGCGTAGGCGCCGGCCTCGGGAAGGTCGAAACCGGCGACCTCGCGCAGGAACGCGTCGGGCACCTGGGACAGGATTCCGGCGCCGTCGCCCGAGTCCGGCTCGGAGCCGGTCGCGCCGCGGTGCTCGAGGTTCCGCAATACGGTCAGCGCCTGCTCAACGAGGGTGTGGGTCGCCTCGCCGGTGAGGTTCGCCACGAAACCGACGCCACAGGCGTCCTTCTCGTTGCGCGGGTCGTACATGCCCTGCTGGGCGGGGCGACCGTCCATGGGCGACCAGGCAGTGGTGCTGAGGCCGGTCGCGGAGTGCGTGGATGCGGAACGCATCGGCTCTCCCGTCGTCGTCGTGGCATATGTGCATAGCCGAGGGACGACGTTGGCCCTCTGCGAAATTTCGTGCAGGTTACATGATGACGGCAATCCCGAGAAGCGGATATGCCATTCCAGCATGCGGACACTGCGCGAAGCAGAAAAGAGGGGACCTTCGGGGCGTTTGGCAAAGCTTCACGGGGGACGAAGGTCCCGGCGCGAGGCGGGCATCATTGCCCGGGCGCCCTGGTGTGATGCCCGGTGGACACAGGAGCGAAACCACCGGGTAACGAACTACTTATGTTGTGCTCTGCATAGTGTCTCACTCCATGCCCGGTCAGCCTACGGCTCCGCCGATCCAGGTGCCCAGGACGTACGTCACACCGGCGGCCGCACCACCCAGGACCAGCTGCCGCAGCCCGCTGTACCACCAGGACCGGGCGGTGACCCGCGAGACGACCGCGCCGCAGGCGAAGAGCCCGACCAGGGCCAGCAGCACCGCCGGCCACAGGGACGTGGCTCCGAGCAGGTACGGCAGTACGGGGAGCAGCGCGCCCAGGGCGAAGGAGCCGAAGGACGAGACGGCGGCGACGAGCGGCGAGGGCAGGTCGTCGGGGTCGATCCCGAGCTCCTCGCGGGCGTGGATCTCCAGCGCCTGCTCGGGATCGCGGGACAGCTGCATGGCGACCTCGCGGGCGAGGGCCGGCTCGACGCCGCGCGAGACGTAGAGCTCGGCCAGCTCCTCCATCTCGTCGACGGGGTGCTTGCGCAACTGCTGGCGCTCTATGTCCAGTTCGGCGAGGACCAGCTCGCGCTGCGAGGCCACGGAGGTGTACTCGCCGGCCGCCATGGAGAAGGCACCGGCCGCGAGGCCCGCGAGCCCGGTGATCACGATGGTGTGCGGGGCGACGGCGCCGCCGGCCACGCCGGTCATGAGCGCGAGGTTGGAGACGAGTCCGTCCATGGCACCGAAGACGGCCGGCCGCAGCCATCCGCCGTTGACGTCGCGGTGGGTGTGGTTGTCCCGGTGCGCGGTGTGCAGCGGTGCTTCGATGTCGATGATGGACATACGGATATCTCCCCATTTGTGCGAACGGGCGCCGCGAGACGCGCCGCTCCCCCTGAACACCTCGAAACTACGCACGATTTCTGCCGCCCGCCAGCAAGGAAGGCCGTACTTACCTGCGGTTTTGCGGGTCGGCGACCGGGTGACGGGGGTGTTCGCGGGGCGTTTCGCGACGAGCGACAAACCACATGCCATGGCACAAATCCCCCAAGGGCTCAATATGAGTCCCATCAAGTGGAGAGGCGCGCCATGGAGCTGATTGCATGCAATCCGCAGGTCCTCCTCGAACGGGCCAGGGGCGCTCTTCTGGGCCTCGCGGTGGGTGACGCGCTGGGCGCCCCCGCCGAGAACATGAAACCGTCGGAGATCCGGGCGAAGTGGGGCCGGATCGAGGGCTTCGTCTCGGACGACCCGGCGGGCACGGACGACACGGAGTACGCGATCTTCTCGGGCCTGCTGCTGGCCCGCCACGGCTCGGCGCTCACCGTCGCGCACGTCGAGCGCGCGTGGCACCACTGGATCGCGGACCTGGACGAGGGCCCCTTCCGCGGGGCGGGCTTCAGCGAGCGCGGCACCCTGGAGAACCTCCGCCGCGGCCTGGCGGCCCCCATCTCGGCCCAGCACCGGCACGCCTGGTCGGACGGTCTCGCCATGCGGGCGGCCCCCTTCGGGGTGTTCGCGGCGGGCCGCCCGGCGGAGGCGGCCCGGCTGGTCGCCATCGACGGCTGCGTCAGCCACGACGGCGAGGGCATCTACGGGGGCCAGGCGGTGGCGGCGGGCGTCGCCGCGGCCATGGCGGGCGGCAGCCCGGCATCGGTGATCTCGGCGGCCCTGTCGGTCATCCCCTCCGACTCCTGGACGGCCCGCTCCCTGCGCCGGGCCGTCACCGCCGCCCCGCGCGGCGAGCGGGCGGTGCGCTCGGCGGTGGTCATCGGCGGCTACCCCTGGACGGACCTGGCACCCGAGGCCGTCGGCCTGGCCTTCGGCGCCTTCGCCGCATGCCGGGGCGATTTCCCCTCCTCGGTCCTGACGGCGGTGAACATGGGCCGCGACGCGGACACCACGGCGGCGGTGGCGGGCGCCCTGTCCGGCGCCCTCTCCGGCGCGGGCGCCATCCCCCTGCCCTGGTCCTCGGCCATCGGCCCGGTGCGCGGCAGCTGCCTCCCCTCGATGCGGGGCTACCACGTCCTGGACATCGCGGACCTCCTCACCCCGGAATACGAGGCCCCCCGATGACCCACGCCGACCCGACGGCGGCCGCGGCCCCGACCGCCGCCCCGCGGGCCTCTTCCCCCGCCCCGCCCCTTCCCGACCCCGCGCCCACGAAGCCCCGTACGGCCACCGCCACGGCCGACACCGCAGCGGCCCCGCAGCCCCGGAGCGTCCCGGCCGACGTCCGGGTCGCGGCCCGCCCCCCGGGGTACGGTGACGCCCCCGCCGACACCGCTGCCGATGCCCGGGCCGACGCCCGGTTGCAGGCCGGCGCCCGGGACCGGGCCGGGGGCCGGGATGGGGCCCGGCGGATCGAGGGGCTGCTGCTCGGGCTCGCCGCAGGCGACGCGGCCGGGTGGCCCGCGGCCCGCCACCGCGCGAGCCGCATGCCCGAGTGGACCCGCCGCCTCACCCGCGAGCTCGACACCTTCGCCGAGCAGAACGCGACCACCACCCTCCCCGTCCCCATCGCCCTCAACCAGCCCCCCGAACCCCTCCGCCTCGGCCCGAGCGACGACGCCGAGTGGGCCGCCTTCGCCGCCGAGTCCGTCCTCACCGCCGCCGGAGTCCTGCTCAGCGACCTCTCCCGGTCCAGACGGATGCGCGCCGCCATCGACCTCGCCTGGAACGCCCTCGCCTCCGAGATCGCCGCGGCAGCGGACCGCGCGCCCGAGGTCGAGTCCGCCGTCCTCCCCCTCCGCGCCCGCATCTCCGTCCGCGCCGGCCTCGGCAACCTCGCCGCCGGCCTGCGCCCGCCCGCCACCGGCCACGACAACCCGCACTACTTCGACGACGCCGCCTGCATCCGCGCCTGCGTCCTCGCCGTCGTGCACCCCGGCGACCCCCGCGCGGCGGCGGACCTCGCCGAGTTCGACGCCCGCTACACCCAGGACGGCGACGGCGTGCACGGCGCCCGCGCCATGGCCGCCGCCATCGCCACCGCGCTCACCACCCCCGACGTGGACGCCGCCGTCGACGCCGCCCTCGAACAGCTCCCCGAGGCCACCGAGATCGGCCGCAACGCCCGCCACGCCGTCAAACTCGCCCGCGCCCACCCCGAGGGCGGCGGCGCCTTCGCCATCGTCCCCACCCTCGAACACGAGATCGTGGACCACGTCTACAGCTACGGGATCGCCGCCGCCGAAACCGTCCCCGTGGCCCTCGCCCTCGCGACCGCCGCCCGCGGCAAGGTGACCGAGGCCGTCCCCGCCGCCGCCTGCCTGTCCCGCGTCGCGGACTCCGCCCCCGCCCTCGCCGGCGCGCTCACCGGCGCCCTCGGCGGCGGCGACTCCATCCCCGCCGCCTGGCGCGAGGCCTGCCGCACCCTCTCCGGCTGCGCCCTCCCCCGCCTGGCCGGAACCGATCTCGTGGAGCTCGCCACGCTCCTCGCTCGCACGGAACTCACCTCACCCAAGGGATGATTCGGACATGACGCTCACGTTGGAGGACCGGGCCTGCGGCGCTCTCGTCGGAGCCGCCGTCGGCGACGCGCTCGGCGGCCCGGTGGAGGGCTGGACCCCGGACCAGATCGTGGAACGGCACGGCGGCCGCGTGCACGGCATCGTCGGGCCCTGGCACGAGGACTGGCGCACCGCCCGCCCCATCGCCCCGTACCACAAGGGCGACGGGCACGTCACGGACGACACCTTGATGACGCACGCGCTGGTACGGGTCTACGAGGCCGTACGGGACCACCTCGACGCCTACTCCGTCGCCGACCACCTGGTCCCCGACCTGATGACGAACCTCCGCTGGATCCCCGAACTGGAGGCGGAGGCCCTCCCCTTGCAGCGGATCTTCCTGGCCGAGAAGTGGATCGTCACCCGCCTCCACTACGCGCACGCCGATCCGCGCGAGGCGGGCAACGGCAACATCGTCAACTGCGGTGCGGCGATGTACATGGCGCCGGTCGGGATCGTCAACGCGGGGAATCCGGCGGGCGCGTACGCGGAGGCGCTGGACCTCGCCGGGGCGCACCAGTCCTCGTACGGGCGGGAGGCGGCGGGCGTGTTCGCGGCGGCGGTCGCGGCGGCGTGCGTGCCGGGTGCGACCGCCGCGTCGGTGGTGGAGACGGCCCTGTCCCTGGCCAAGGACGGCACCCGGGCCGCCATCGCCGCCGTCGCCGAAGTCGCTTCGGCACACCGGGACTTCGAGTCCGCCCTCGTTCCACTCCGCGCCGCGGTGGCCGCGTACGACTCGGTCGGCCCGGACTACCGCGCCCCGTCGCTCGGCGCCCGCCGCCCCTCGCGCCTGCACTCCATCGAGGAACTCCCGATCGCCCTCGGCATGCTGCTGATCTCCGACGGCTCCTACGAGACCTCCGTGCTCGGCGCCGTCAACTACGGCCGGGACTGCGACTCCATCGCCACGATGGCGGGGGCCGTCGCCGGGGCCCTGGGCGGCGAGGCCGCGGTTCCGGCGACCTGGGCCAAGCAGGTCGCCGAGGCCAGCCGCCTCGACCTGCACGCCCCGGCCGCGGCGCTGGCGGCGGTGGCCCGCGAGGTCTTCGCCCTCGACCGCTCCCGCCGCCGCGCCCACGAGGCCGCCTTCACCGCCCTCGCGGACCCCCGGTGACGGGCTGCGGCGGGCTGCTGCGGGTCACCTGGGTCCAGCCCGAGGACCTGATCGGGCACGAGCTGCGACAGGCGGCCGAGGACGGCCGCGACGCGGACGCCGTCCGGCAGGCCTGGCGGGCCGCGGGCGGCCCCCCGGCCCCGGACCGGGCCGGCGTCTCCCCCACCCCCGCCCCGCCGGAACTCCGCTCCCTGGCGACCCGCCTCCTGGACGAACTCGCCCGCCTCTCCTCCCCCCTCACCCCCGACGAACCCACCTCCTGGCAGTCCATCCGCACCACCTGGCCCGAACCGGCCCCCGACGGGCCCGCACCGGAATCCACCTGGACCACGCCCCCCGGGGCCCTGGTCCACCCCGGCTCCGGCGCGGGGCGGGGCCGGGTGTGTGCCGGGGCGCCCCCGCAGGGCGCCGAACACACCGCCGATGCACTCTCCGACCCCGGGGCCACGTTCGGCGCCCGAGGAGGTGCCCCGGCGCGCGCCCGGCCCCGCCCCGCGCCCCTCCCCGACCGGCACCCGGCCCGACCCGCGGAACAGGAGCCCGCCCGTCCCGTCCCGGGCCCGGGCCCCGGCCCCGGCTCGGGCCCCGGCCTGGGGCTGGGGCTGGGGCTGGGCCCGGGCGACCGGGTTCCCTGCACCCCCGAGCCCGCGGCCGACCCCGACCTGCAGACCCGGCTGGAAGCCGCCTGGCTCGGGCGCGCCGCCGGATGCCTGCTAGGCAAGCCCGTCGAGAAGCTGCCGCTCGACGGGATCCGGGCCCTGGCCCGGGCCGCCGGGAACTGGCCGCTGGACGACTGGTTCACCGAACGCGGCGTCCCGCCGGAGGTCCTGGCCGCCCATGCCTGGAACCGCCGCTCCGCCCCCACCTCCCTCGCCGAGAACATCGACGGCATGCCCGAGGACGACGACCTCAACTTCCCCCTCCTCGGCCTGCTCCTCCTCCAGCGCCACGGCAAGGGCTTCACCACCGCCGACGTCGGCCGCCTCTGGCTCGACGAGCTCCCCGCCGGCCGGACCTTCACCGCCGAGCGCGTCGCGTACCGGAACCTCCTGCACGGGCTGGAGCCCCCGCTCACCGCCACCCACCGCAACCCCTTCCGCGAGTGGATCGGCGCCCTCATCCGGGCCGACGTCCACGGCTGGACCAACCCGGGCGATCCGGCCGCCGCCGCGGCCCAGGCCCACCGCGACGCCGTCCTCACCCACACCGCCAACGGCGTCTACGCCGCGCTCTTCGTCGCCGCCGCCACCGCCGAGGCCGCCACCGGCCGGGCCGACGTCCACACCGCGCTCCGGGCCGGCCTGGCCGTCGTACCGCCGCGCTCCCGCCTCGCCGAGGCCGTCCGCTTCGGGGTCACGACCGCCGAGCGGGAGGCCGGCTTCGACCGCGTCGCCGACCGGCTGCACGCCCGCTACGGCCACCACCACTGGGTCCACGCCCTCCCCAACACCGCCCTGATCGCCGCGGCCCTCACCCACGCGGACGGGGACTTCACCGGCTCCATCTGCCGTGCGGTGTCCGGCGGTTGGGACACCGACTCCAACGGCGCCACGGTCGGCGCCCTCGCCGGGATCCTGGCCGGGTCACCGGAGAGCATCCCGCACCGCTGGACCGCACCGCTCAAGAACCGCCTCGCCACCACCGTCCCCGGCTTCGACGGCATCGGCTTCGACACCCTCGCCCGGATCACCGCACAGGAGGCAGCCCGCCCATGACGGCCATCGCCGTGCTCGGCAGTACGAACATGGACCTCGTCGCCTACGTCCCCAAGGCCCCCCGCCTCGGGGAGACCGTCACCGGCCGCGCCTTCCGCACGGTCCCCGGCGGCAAGGGCGCCAACCAGGCCGTCGCCGCGGCCCGCCTCGGCGGGGAGGTGGTGATGATCGGCGCGGTCGGCGCCGACGAGTTCGGCGTACGGCTGCGCTCCGCGCTCACCGCGGCCGGGGTCGAGACGGCGGCCCTGCGCACCGTCGAGGGCGCCAGCGGCACCGCCCACATCACGGTGGACGACGAGGGCGGCAACAGCATCATCGTCATCCCCGGCGCCAACGCCCACGTCACCGGCCTGGAGGCGGGGGACGACTCCCGCATCGCCGCCTGCGACGCCCTGCTCCTCCAGCTCGAACTCCCCCTGGAGGCGGTCCTCGCCGGAGCCCTGGCCGCCCGCGCGCACGGCGTCCGTACGGTCCTCACCCCGGCCCCGGCCCAGCCACTGCCGGCCGCACTCCTCGCCGCCACCGACCTGCTGGTGCCGAACGAGCACGAGGCCGCCGCCCTCACCGGACTCACCGACCCCGGCCAGGCGGCCGAGGCCTTCCTCCAGGACGTCCCCGAGGTGGTGATCACCCTCGGGGCGGCCGGGGTCCTGTACGCGGCCCGCGGCCGGGAACCGCTGACCGTGCCCGCGCCGCGGGTCCGGGCCGTGGACACCACCGCGGCCGGGGACACCTTCGTCGGCGCCCTCGCGGTGGCCCTGGGCGAAGGCCGCCCGATGCCGTCGGCGCTGCGCTGGGCCCAGGCGGCGGCCGCGCTCTCCGTGCAGCACCCGGGGGCCCAGGACTCGATGCCGACCCGCGCGCAGACCGACGCCGCTGCCCTGGCCGGGCGGGACACGGAACCCGGCCAGGCCCCCGGTCCCGGCGCCCCGGGCCGCGCACCCGAGACCGAGCCCGAGTCCGCACCCAGAGCCACCTCATGAGGCCCGCCGTCCCGGGCCCTGCCTCCGGGCCCGGCTCCGGCTCCGGCTCCGGCTCCGGCTCCGGCCACGGGAGCGGCCTCCCCGACGCCGCGGCCGGTCGGCCGAGCACCGGAACCGCCGACGCCCGGCAAGGGCATGCGCATGGGCACGGACAAGGCCCCCTGCAAGGGATGCGCGTGCTCGACCTCGCCACCCTGTTCGCCGGGCCGCTGGCGGCCACCCTGCTCGGGGACTTCGGTGCCGAGGTGGTCAAGGTCGAGCACCCCGACCGCCCCGACCCCTCGCGCGGGCACGGCCCCGCCAAGGACGGCGTCGGGCTGTGGTGGAAGCTGCTCGGGCGGAACAAGCGGACGATGACCCTCGATCTGTCCACCCCCGGCGGCCGGGACACCCTCCTGCGCCTCGCCGCCACCGCCGACGTCGTCATCGAGAACTTCCGCCCCGGCACCCTGGAGAAGTGGGGCCTGGGCTGGCCCGAGCTGTCCGCCGCCAACCCGCGGCTGGTCCTGACCCGCGTCACGGCCTTCGGCCAGCAAGGCCCGTACGCCCACCGCCCCGGCTTCGGCACCCTCGCCGAGGCGATGAGCGGCTTCGCCGCGATCACCGGGGAGCCGGACGGGCCGCCGACCCTCCCGCCCTTCGGACTCGCCGACTCCATCGCCGCGCTGACCACCGCCTACGCCGTGATGACCGCCCTCGCCGGACGCGACCGCACCGGGCACGGCCAGGTCGTGGACCTGGCCATCATCGAGCCGATCCTCACGGTGCTCGGCCCGCACCCGCTCTGGTACGACCAGCTCGGCTACGTCCAGCCCCGCACCGGCAACCGCTCCGCCAACAACGCTCCCCGCAACACCTACCGCAGCGCCGACGACCGCTGGCTGGCGGTGTCCGCCTCCGCCCAGTCCATCGCCGAGCGGGTCATGCGAGTGGTGGGCCGGCCCGAGCTGATCGCGGAGCCGTGGTTCGCGACCGGCTCCGGGCGGGCGGCCCACGCCCACGTCCTGGACGAGGCCGTCGGCGGCTGGATCGCCCGCCACAAGGCGGAGGAGGTCGTCGCCGCCTTCGAGGACGCCCAGGCGGCCGTCGCCCAGGTCTACGACATCCGCGACGTGATGGCCGACCCCCAGTTCGCGGCCCTGGACACGGTCACCGAGGTCGAGGACCCGGAGCTGGGCCCGCTCCGGATGCAGAACGTCCTCTTCCGGCTCTCCGAGACCCCCGGCGGGATCCGCTGGGCGGGCCGCCCGCACGGCGCGGACACCGACGAGGTCCTGACGGAGCTCGGCCTGACCGAGGCCGAGATCACCGCTCTGCGGATGGAGGGGGCGCTGTGATCCTGACCTGGCTGTACGCGCCGGGCGACCGCCCGGCGGTGGTCGCCAAGGCCATCGGCTGCGGGGCGGACGCGGTGATCGTCGACCTGGAGGACGCGGTTCCGGTCTCCCGCAAGGAGTACGCCCGCGCCGCCACGGCCGAGCTGCTCGGCGAGCGGCCGCCGGTCCCCGTCCACGTACGCGTCAACGCGATCGACTCCCCCTGGGGCGGCGCCGACCTCACCGCCCTCGGGGGGCTGCACGGTCTCGCGGGGCTGCGGCTGCCGAAGATCAGCGCGCCGGAGCAGGTGGTCGCCGCCGCCGACCGCACGGGCGGGGTCTGCCTGCACGCGCTGCTGGAGTCGGCGCTGGGGGTGGAGCGCGCGTACGAGATCGCCCGCGCGCACCCCGCCCTGCGCGGGCTGTCGCTCGGGGAGGCCGACCTGCGGGCCGACCTGGCGGTCAGCGCGGAGGCGGGCCTGGACTGGTGCCGCTCGCGGGTGGTGGTGGCGGCCCGTGCGGCGGGGCTGGCGCCGCCCGCGCAGTCGGTGTTCCCGGACATCCGGGACCTGGAGGCGCTGGCTGTCTCCTGCGCGCGCGGCCGCTCGCTCGGCTTCCTCGGCCGGGCGGCGATCCACCCGCGCCAGCTGCCGGTGATCGAGCGGGCCTATTTGCCGGAGCCGGAGGAGGTCGTCGCCGCCGAGGAGGTCCTGGCGGCGGCCCGGGCGACCCCTGGGGCCCTGGCCCTGCCCGACGGCCGCTTCGTCGACCCGGCGGTGGTCGCCGCCGCGCACCGCACCCTGGCCCTGTCCCTGCGGGCCGCCCAACGCTGACCGCGGCCCGCTGCGGCCCGGCCTCCCGGGGCTCCGCCCCGAACCCCGCGCCTCAAACGCCGGCGAGGCTGGATGTGCCCCTGCCGTCGTGCGAGTGCGGCGCCGCCTCTTGGGGCTCCGCCCCAAACCCCGCGCCTCAAACGCCGGCGAGGCTGGATTTGGCTCCTGCCGTCGTGCGGGTGCGGCGCCGGATGCAACGCGAAGGGGGCGCCGCGTTGTGCGCGGCGCCCCCTCGGGACCCTTGGGTCAGAGCTTCTTGGCCTGCGGGGCCTCGGACCCTTCCGGGTCCGGGTCGGCGTCGGCCGCGTCGGTCGCATCGGGCTTCGTCAGGTCGGGCGCCTTCGACGGGGCCTCCGCGTCGGCCGCGTCGGTCGGGGTGTCACCCTTCTCCGCGCCGGAGGCGTCCGGTTCCACGACTGCCTCGCGGCCCGGCCTCAGCTTCGCCGACAGGACCAGGTAGACCACGGCCAGCACGAAGACCACGATCGAGGTCCACACGTTCAGCCGGAGCCCCAGGACGTGGTGCGCCTCGTCGACCCGCATGTACTCGATCCAGCCGCGGCCCACGCAGTACGCGGCCACGTACAGGGCGAAGGCCCGCCCGTGCCCGAGCTTGAAGCGGCGGTCGGCCCAGATGACCAGCACCGCGACGCCGATGCACCACAGCGACTCGTACAGGAAGGTCGGGTGGTAGGTGCCCGCGACCCGGTTCGGGCCCTCGCTGATCTCCAGCGCCCACGGCAGGTCGGTGGCCCGGCCGTACAGCTCCTGGTTGAACCAGTTGCCCCAGCGCCCGCAGGCCTGGGCCAGCGCGATGCCGGGGGCCAGGGCGTCCGCCCAGGCCGGGAGCGGGATGCCCCGCAGTCGGCAGCCGATCCAGGCGCCCACCGCGCCCAGCGCGATCGCGCCCCAGATGCCGAGGCCGCCCTCCCAGATCTTGAAGGCGTCGACCCAGTTGCGGCCCTCGCCGAAGTAGAGCTGGTAGTCGGTGATCACGTGGTAGAGGCGACCGCCGACCAGGCCGAAGGGCACCGCCCACACGGCGATGTCCGCGACCGTGCCCGGCTTGCCGCCGCGCGCGATCCAACGCCGGTTGCCGAGCCAGACTGCGACGAAGACACCGATGATGATGCAGAACGCGTAGCCGCGGAGCGGGATCGGTCCGAGATGGATCACGCCGGTCGACGGGCTGGGGATGTAAGCAAGTTCCATGGCAGACCCGACGCTACCCTGCCGGGCGGTGCACACCGCAACCCGCCCGGCAAGCCGAAACCAAATCCACACACGGCACGGGTGATTCTCAGCCCTCCCCCGCGCCCGCCGATCCGGTCTTCGAGGGTGACTTCGACCCCCGGCCCGACGGCGTGGACGAGGGCGTGGCGGAGGGTGTGGCCGACGGTGAGGCCTTGGCCGACCCCTTCGCCGCGGGGGCACCGGTGGCGCCCTTGGCCGCGGCCTCCACCTGCTCCTTCAGCTTCTGCGGGGTCACCGGATTGGCCTGGTCGGAGAAGATGTCCTTGCCGTCGAGCTGCACGGTCGGCGTGCCCCGGAAGTTCCCGGCGCGGAAGGCCTCCTGCGATTTGCCCACCCAGCTGTTGTGGGTGCCCTTCTCGACGCACGCGCGGAACGCGGGGGTGTCGAGCCCCTCCACCTTTCCGGCCAGTTCCAGCAGCTTGGCGTTCTTGCCGTAGGCGTCGTCGACCTCCTGCGGCTGGTTCTGGAAGAGGACGTCGTGGTACGCGGAGAACTTGCCGGCGTCCTGCGCGCAGGCCGCCGCGTTCGCCCCCTTCAGCGATCCGCTGCCGCCCATGTTGCCGTCGATGAGCGTGACCAGGTGGTAGTCGACCTTCAGCAGTCCCTTGGCCTCCAGGTCGTGGATGGTGGCCCGGTAGTTGTCCTCGAAGGCTTTGCAGGCGGGGCAGCGGAAGTCCTCCCAGACGGTCAGGGTGGACTTGGCCTCGTCCTTGCCCGTCCGGATGGCGAGCGCGTCCTTGCCGGTGGCCCCGGAGGGGGCGACCACCGGGCCCTCCTTGGCGGACTTGTCGCCCTTGCCCGCGTTGGCCGCGATCACGCCGACGACGGTGGCCAGGCCGAGGACGCCGACCACCGCCGACGCCACGAGGAGGGTCCTCCGCCGCTTGTCCCGGGACTTCTGCCGCTCGCGCTCCTCCTGGAGTCGCTCCCGGGCCGATCGTTTCGTCGCATCGCGGTTCGCACCGTCGTTCTTCTCGCTCACGTTCGGCCAAACGAAGCGGGGAGGCACTCTCGTGCCTCCCCGCTCCCACTTCCACCCGATCGGGCTACAGAACCCCTTCCGGGACCCGCCCGGCGTCAGGACCTGCGTACGCCTTCCGCAAGCTCGGCCGCCAGGGCCCGGACGGCGGCCAGCCCCGCGGGCAGGTCCGGCGCGTCCAGCAGGAGCTTCACGAAGGCCGAGCCGACGATCACGCCGTCCGCGAAGCCGGCGACCTCCTTGGCCTGGACGGCGTTGGAGACACCGAGGCCGACGCAGACCGGCAGGTCGGTGGTGGCGCGGGTGCGCGCCACCAGGTCCTGGGCCTGGTTGCCGACCGACTCGCGGGTGCCGGTGACGCCCATGAGGGAGGCCGCGTAGACGAAGCCGGAGCCGGCCGCCGTGATGGTGGCCAGGCGCGCGTCCTTGCTGCTGGGCGCCACGACGAAGACGGTCGCCAGACCGTGCTTCTCCGCGTGCTCGCGCCACAGCGCGGACTCCTGGACCGGCAGGTCGGGCAGGATGCAGCCCGCGCCGCCGGCCGCGGCCAGCTCGGCGGTGAACCGCTCGACGCCGTAGCGGTCGATGGGGTTCCAGTAGGTCATCACGAGGACCGGGGCCCCGGTGGCCTCGTGTGCCTCGCGGACCGTGCGCATCACGTCGGCGATCTTGACGCCGCCGCGCAGGGCGATGTCGTCGGCGGTCTGGATGATCGCGCCGTCCAGCACCGGGTCGCTGTGCGGGAGGCCGACCTCGACCACGTCCGCGCCGCCCGCGATGACGGCCTTGACCGCCTCGATCCCGCCGTCGACGGTCGGGAAGCCGGCCGGGAGGTAGGCGACGAGGGCCGCGCGGTCCTCCGACTTGGCCTTGGCGAGGGTGTCGCTCAGCAGCTGGATGCGCCCGGTCTTTTCGCCGGCTGTGCTCACTTCGACTCCCCCTCGGCCTTGTCGCTGCCGTCGTACAGCCCGAAGTAGCGGGCGGCCGTGTCCATGTCCTTGTCACCGCGGCCGGACAGGTTGACGACCAGCAGGCCGTCCTTGCCCAGCTCCTTGCCCAGGTCGAGGGCGCCCGCGAGGGCGTGCGCCGACTCGATCGCCGGGATGATGCCCTCCGTGCGGGAGAGCAGGCGCAGGGCCTGCATCGCGGCGTCGTCGGTGACCGCGCGGTACTCGCCGCGGCCGGTGTCCTTGAGGTAGGAGTGCTCCGGGCCGATGCCCGGGTAGTCCAGACCGGCCGAGATGGAGTACGGCTCGGTGATCTGACCCTCCTCGTCCTGGAGGACGTAGGAGCGGGAGCCGTGCAGGATCCCGGGCTCGCCCGCGGTCAGCGTGGCCGCGTGCTCGCCGGTCTCGACGCCGTGCCCGGCGGGCTCGAAGCCGACCAGGCGGACGTCGGCGTCCGGGATGAAGGCGTGGAAGAGGCCGATGGCGTTGGAGCCGCCGCCGACGCAGGCCGCGACGGCGTCGGGCAGCCGGCCCGCGCGCTCCAGGATCTGGCGGCGGGCCTCGACGCCGATGACCCGGTGGAAGTCGCGGACCATCGCCGGGAAGGGGTGGGGTCCGGCGACCGTGCCGAAGAGGTAGTGGGTGCGGTCCACATTGGCGACCCAGTCGCGGAACGCCTCGTTGATGGCGTCCTTCAGGGTCCGGGAGCCGGACTTCACCGCGATGACCTCGGCGCCCAGCATCCGCATGCGAGCGACGTTCAGCGCCTGGCGCTGGGTGTCGATCTCGCCCATGTAGATGACGCATTCGAGGCCGAAGAGGGCGCAGGCGGTGGCGGTGGCCACGCCGTGCTGGCCGGCGCCGGTCTCGGCGATGACGCGGGTCTTGCCCATGCGCTTGGTGAGCAGCGCCTGGCCCAGCACGTTGTTGATCTTGTGCGAGCCGGTGTGGTTGAGGTCCTCGCGCTTGAGGAAGATCCGCGCGCCGCCGGCGTGCTCGGCGAACCGGGGCACCTCGGTGAGGGCGCTGGGCCGGCCCGTGTAGTTGACCATCAGGTCGTTGAGCTCGGCCGCGAAGGCCGGGTCGCCCTTGGCCTTCTCGTATTCGACGGCGACCTCGTCCACGGCGGCGACGAGCGCCTCCGGGATGAACTTGCCGCCGAAGTCGCCGAAGTAACCCTCGGCGTTCGGAACGTGACCCTCCGGGTCCGGAATGAAGAACTCGCTGGACATGTCCAGTGCTCCTACAGGTGCGATGTACGGCCGGGTGGACTCACCGTATTGCGCCGCCCGCAAGTCGAGCGCACACCCCGCTGGAGGGATGCCGCGCGTACGGTACGGGTCGGCCCGCGCCCGGAGCCGGTCGGCCCGGTCGTCAGGCCGTACGGGAGCACGGCGCGGCGATGCCGCCGCGCGGGACTCCTCGTTACAGCGCGCCTGCGGGGCGCCATCGCATGCCGTTGACCTGACCGGGCTCGGAGCCGATCACGTACCGCACCCGCCGCCCGTGCACGCGCCGGGCCGGGGCGCGGCAGCCGCGAGGGCGGCAGCCGCGCGCCAGGGGCGCGTGCGCCGTCGGCACGCCGACCGGGCCGCGGCGATGTGCCGGCGGCGCGGGCTGCGTGCTGACGGAGGGGCGGTTGTGGGGCATGGGACGGGTCAGCTCCGACCGTGGCGCAGGGCGGGGTGGGCGCCGGCGGCGACGAGGTCGGCCACGGCCGCCTTCGGGTCGCGGCCGGTGACCAGGGACTCCCCTACCAGGACGGCGTCGGCGCCCTCGTTGGCGTAGGCGATCAGGTCGTGCGGCCCGCGGATGCCGGACTCGGCGACCTTGACGATGTGGGCCGGGATCTCCGGGACGACGCGCTCGAAGGTGGAGCGGTCGACCTTGAGGTCCTTGAGGTTGCGGGCGTTGACGCCGATGATCCTGGCGCCGGCGGCGACCGCGCGCTCCACTTCCTCCTCGTCGTGGACCTCGACGAGCGGGGTCAGTCCGATGGACTCGGCCCGCTCGATGAGGGAGACGAGGGCCTCCTGTTCCAGGGCCGCGACGATCAGCAGCGCGAGGTCGGCGCCGTAGGCGCGGGCCTCCCAGAGCTGGTACGCCGTGACGATGAAGTCCTTGCGCAGGATCGGGATGTCCACGCGGGCGCGGACGGCCTCCAGGTCGGCCAGCGAGCCGCCGAAGCGGCGCTGTTCGGTGAGGACGGAGATGACCGCCGCACCGCCCGCCTCGTAGTCTGCGGCGAGCCCGGCCGGATCGGCGATCGCGGCCAGCGCGCCCTTGGACGGGCTGGAACGCTTGACCTCGCAGATCACCTTGACGCTGTCACCGCGCAGTGCGGCGACGCCGTCCTTGGCCTGGGGCGCCTTGGCGGCACGCTCCTTGAGCTCGTCGAGGCTCACGCGGGCCTGCCGTTCGGCAAGGTCTTCGCGGACCCCTTCGATGATCTCGTCGAGCACACTCACGCGAGCGGCCCCCTTCCGGGTCGATGACGGTCGGCCGCCTTGCAGACACGTACAACTGCAAGGTCAGCACTCAAATGGTATCCGCAGGTGGCCTCGCACTCCGCACGCGGTTGACGCCGTCCCAGTAACTGGACATTCGGAATCGGGGCTTCATTCGGCCTGTGCACGGGCCTCAGGGGGCCAGCGCGGAACCGAAAGAAAGATTCCGGACAACGGCGAAAACCAGGGCCACGGCGCCGATCGCCCACCAGTACGGCGCCCTCAGGACGATCCGGGGAGCGGGCCCGCCCCGGACGGCCCGAACCAGCCACAGGGCCAGGAAGCCGGCGAAGGCGAAGTAGCCGACGACGGCGAGGGCATTTGACCCGAAAGCTGCGATCAGATCGCCGTGGGCGAACGCGTGCGCGCTGCGCAGGCCGCCGCATCCGGGGCACAGGATTCCGGTCAGCCGGAAGAGCGGGCAGACCGGGTAGTGGCCCGGCTCATTGGGGTCCACGGCCCCCACGTACGCGAAGGCGGTGACGGCCGCGGCCAGGGTGAGCGCGGGGGCGGCCAGGCGCCGGGCGCGGGAAGCCCGTACGACGGGGACGGCGGGCCCGGGCGGTACGGGCGGCACCGGGTCGCCCGGGGGCCCTGGCGGCCCGGAGGGCGCCGGGTGCGCCGGGTGCGCCGGGGGCTCCGGGCGTGCGGGCTGTGCGGGGGCCGGGGGCACCGCCGGCGGCGGCACGACATCGGGCGTGCGAGAGGCGTCCACCTGGCGATTCTCTCCGGTCGTGACAAAAGGCGCAGCCCGAGGGGGCCGCGCCTTTCGGATCCTCGGTACCGCTCAGACCTTGGCCGGGACCTTCGCCGCGGCGATGACGTCCGCCAGGTCCTTGTGGGCGGCCTTCGGCGCACCCATGCCCGCGGCCTTCATCGCCATGCCGACGACACCGCCGATCGCGACGACGACGAGACCGGCCCAGAAGCCCAGCGGGTTCGCGATCACCATGAAGGCGCCGGAGATGCAGAAACCGATGAAGGCGATGAAAACACCGGTCCAGGCGGCCGGGGTGTGTCCGTGGCTAGTGCCCGCCATGAGTTGCTCCTCGTTTGCTCTGTCGCGCTGCTGTGTCGAACGTGCGGTCTGTGTCGAACGCTCGGTGTCATTGTCCCGCACCCGGCGGGGTCGCCGTCCACGGGGGTCGGCCAGTCGGCCGGTCACCGCGGCCGGTTGGGCGGGCCGGTCGGCAGGCGGGCCCGGGGGTGGCTCAGTGGGTCGGGTCCTCGCCCCGGTCCAGAGCCTTCCACAGATCCTCCGGCCGGTCCGGATCCACCGCCGCGGCCGTGCGGGTGCGCGGGCTGCCGTCGCGCTCGTAGCGGCCGCCCATCGCCGGCCAGCTCCGGCCGAAGCGCAGGGCCAGCAGCCCGGCGGCCAGGATCAGGGCCGCGCCGGCGGCCGTGACGTACGGCCACGCCGTGTGGGTCAGCCCGGCCACGTGGGCCGCGGTGTCCGCGGTCGTACGGGCGGCCTGCGCGTCCAGGGCGCTGCGGCCGTCGGCGGCGAAGAGCGCGGTCAGCACGGCGCCCAGGCCGCTGAGCGCCAGCAGCCCCGACACCAGCAGCCGGCCCTTGCCGCGTACGGCGAAGACGGCTACCAGGGCGGCGAGGCCGACGATGGCCAGGGCCGCGGGAAGTCCGGTGACGGCCCGCCCGTCCGCGGTCAGCGCGAGCGAGTCGCCGCCGAGGGCGGTGGTGCCCCGGGCCCAGGTCCGGCCGGAGGCGAGCAGGACGACGGTGGCGCCGAGCGTGCCGAGCAGCAGGGCGACGGCCACGCTGCGGCGGCCGCCTTTGCTCTCGGGGGCATCGGCAGGGGTTCGGGGCGGGGGCACGGCACTCACGTACCCCACTATCCCCTACGCCCTCAGGAGCGGTGGAGGCGGTTCGCCGCTCCCACCGCGCGCAGCACGGCGGCCGCCTTGTTGCGGCACTCCTGGTCCTCCAGCTCGGGCACCGAGTCGGCGACGACACCGGCTCCGGCCTGGACGTACGCCGTGCCGTCGCGCAGCAGCGCGGTGCGGATGGCGATGGCCGTGTCGGAGTCCCCGGCGAAGTCCAGGTAGCCGACGCAGCCGCCGTACAGGCCGCGGCGGGTGGGCTCCAGCTCCTCGATGATCTGCATGGCGCGGGGCTTGGGAGCGCCGGAGAGGGTGCCGGCCGGGAAGCAGGCGGTGAGCACGTCGAAGGCGGTCTTCCCCTCGGCGACCCGCCCCGTGACGGTGGAGACGATGTGCATCACGTGGGAGTAGCGCTCGATCGACATGAAGTCGACGACCTCCACGGATCCGGGCTCGCAGACCCGGCCGAGGTCGTTGCGCCCCAGGTCGACGAGCATGAGGTGCTCGGCGCGCTCCTTGGGGTCGGCCAGCAGCTCCTCGGCGAGGTCGTGGTCCTCCTGCGGGGTGGCTCCGCGGTGCCGGGTGCCGGCGATGGGGTGGACCATGGCCCGCCCGTCCTCGACCTTGACCAGCGCCTCGGGGCTGGAGCCGACCACGTCGAAGCCGTTCTCGAAGCGGAAGAGGTACATGTACGGGGACGGGTTGGTGGCCCGCAGCACCCGGTACACGTCCAGCGCGGAGGCCTCGCAGGGGGTCTCGAACCGCTGCGAGGGCACCACCTGGAAGGCCTCGCCGGCCCGGATCCGCTCCTTGATGTCCTCGACGGCGGCCTGGTACTTCTCGCCGCCCCACAGCGCGGAGAACTGCGGCAGCTCGGAGGGCGGCAGCACGGACGGGGCGTACGGGGCGGGCCGCCCGAGGTCGGCCTCCATGGCGTCGAGGCGCGCGACGGCGTCCGCGTGGGCCTCGTCCACGCCGGTGTCGAGGTCGTTGTGGTTGATCGCGTTGGCGATGAGCAGGACGGTGCCGTCCCAGTGGTCGAGGACCGCCAGGTCGGAGGTGAGGAGCATGGTCAGCTCGGGCAGCTGCAGGTCGTCGTCGGTGTGCTCGCCGATGCGCTCCAGGCGGCGCACGATGTCGTAGCCGAGGTAGCCGACCATGCCGCCGGTGAAGGGGGGCATGCCGCCCGCGAGGTCACGGGGGGTGTGCAGGGCCTCGACGGTGGCGCGCAGGGCGTCCAGCGGGTCGCCGTGGGTGGGTACGCCGACGGGCGGGGTGCCGATCCAGTGCGCCTCGCCGTCCTTGACGGTGAGGGTCGAGTCGCTGCGTACGCCGACGAAGGAGTACCGGGACCAGGAGCGACCGTTCTCGGCGGACTCCAGCAGGAAGGTGCCGGGGCGTTCGGCGGCCAGCTTGCGGTAGAGCCCGACGGGGGTGTCCCCGTCGGCCAGCAGCTTGCGGCTCACGGGGATGACGCGGCGGTCGGCCGCCAGCTTGCGGAACGTCTCAAGATCCATGGCGTGGGACCCTACCTAGTCGGCTTCGCGGAGGAGGACATCGTCGTCGAAGCAGGTGCGGGCGCCGGTGTGGCAGGCGGCTCCGACCTGGTCGACCTTGACGAGCACGGTGTCGGCATCGCAGTCGAGGGCGACGGACTTCACGTGCTGGAAGTGGCCGGAAGTGTCCCCCTTCACCCAGTACTCCTGACGGCTGCGGGACCAGTACGTACAGCGGCCGGTGGTCAGGGTGCGGTGCAGGGCCTCGTCGTCCATCCAGCCGAGCATGAGCACCTCACCGGTGTCGTACTGCTGGGCGATGGCCGGTACCAGGCCGTCGGCGGAGCGCTTGAGGCGCGCGGCGATGGCGGGGTCGAGGTTGCCGGGGCGGGGGGACGTACTCATGCGGCCATTGTGCCGGGCGCGCATGCCGGATACGGATCACTGTCCGCCTGATGAGCAGGCACGCGGCGTGATCCGGCCGTAGGCTGACCCGCATGTCTACCCATGCGAAGCGCGAACGACTGCTGCTGGCAGACCTGTTGGAGGCGGCCGGGCCGGAGGCGCCGACGCTGTGCGACGGCTGGACCTGTCGGGAACTGGCGGCGCACGTGGTGGTCCGGGAGCGGCGCCCGGACGCGGCGGGGGGTCTGCTGCTGAACGTGCTGAAGGCCCGCCTGGACAAGGCGATGGAGGAGTACGCGGCCAAGCCGTACGAGGAACTCATCCAGCTGATCCGCACGGGGCCGCCGAAGCTGTCGGTGTACTCCCTGAAGCAGATCGACGAGGCCGCGAACGCGGTGGAGTTCTACGTCCACGCGGAGGACGTGCGGCGGGCCCAGCCGGACTGGTCCCCGCGGGAGCTGGACCCGGTGTTCTCGGACGCGCTGTGGTCCCGGCTGGAGAAACTGGCCCGCC
This sequence comes from Streptomyces sp. NPDC059989, assembly GCF_042736975.1. Taxonomy (NCBI): domain Bacteria; kingdom Bacillati; phylum Actinomycetota; class Actinomycetes; order Kitasatosporales; family Streptomycetaceae; genus Streptomyces; species Streptomyces sp. NPDC059989. Next base: position 60,592 of record NZ_JBHWUO010000030.1, on the reverse strand, counting down.
TGACGGGGCGCCGTGCCCCGGTGGGCCTGGTCCTGCGCCGCCCGAACGGCCAGACGGCCGTTGCCCATAAGGGGACGCCGGTGGTGACGGTGACCGGCGAGCCGGGTGAGCTGACGCTGTTCTGCTTCGGCCGCCAGGGCGCCGCCGACGTCTCGCTGGACGGTGACAAGGAGGCCATTGCCAAGCTGACGGTGGCCGAGCTGGGCATTTAGCGGCTGCAGCGCCGCTGCCAGGGGCTCCGCCCCCGACCCCCGCGCCTCAAACGCCGGCGGGGCTGGATTCGGGGCTCCGCCCCGGACCCCGTACGTGCGCTCCGCGCCCGTGCCCTCAAACGCCGGGCGGGCTGAAACATCCAGCCCCGCCGGCGTTTGAGGCGTGGGGGTCCCCCCGGACGGAGTCTGGGGGAGGGTCTGGGGCGGAGCCCCAGGAAGCCGAGCGTCAGCGGACCGGGTGGCCCGCTTCCCTCAGCGCGTCCTTGACCTCGGAGATGCGGAGGTCGCCGAAGTGGAACACCGAGGCGGCGAGCACCGCGTCCGCCCCCGCCCCGATCGCCGGCGCGAAGTGCTCCAGCCGCCCCGCGCCACCCGACGCGATCACCGGCACGGTCACGTGCTTCCGCACCGCCGCGATCATCTCCGTGTCGTAGCCGTCCTTCGTGCCGTCCGCGTCCATCGAGTTCAGCAGGATCTCCCCGGCGCCCAGATCGGCCGCCCGGTGCGCCCACTCGACCGCGTCCATGCCCGTGCCCTTGCGGCCGCCGTGCGTGGTGACCTCGAAGGAGCCGGAGGCGGTCCGGCGCGCGTCGACCGACAGCACCAGCACCTGCCGCCCGAAGCGCTCCGCGATCTCCTGGATCAGCTCGGGGCGGGCGATGGCGGCCGTGTTCACGCCCACCTTGTCCGCACCGGCCCGCAGCAGCTTGTCCACGTCGTCCGCGGTGCGGACGCCGCCGCCCACGGTCAGCGGGATGAAGACCTGCTCGGCGGTCCTGCGCACCACGTCGTACGTGGTCTCGCGGTTCCCCGAGGACGCGGTGATGTCGAGGAAGGTCAGCTCGTCGGCGCCCTCGGCGTCGTACAGCTTGGCCATCTCCACCGGGTCGCCGGCGTCGCGCAGGTTCTGGAAGTTGACACCCTTGACGACCCGGCCGTTGTCCACGTCCAGGCAGGGGATCACTCGTACGGCGAGGGTCATGCCGCACCTCCGTACGCCTCGACCTCGACCTCGACGACCATGCTGGGGTCGACGAAGCCGGAGACGATGATCATGGAGGCGGCGGGCCGGACCGCGTCGAAGAGCTCCTTGTGGGCGCGGCCCACCTCGTCCACGTCCCGGGCGTGGGTGAGGTACATCCGGGTCCGGACCACGTGCTCGGGGCCGAGACCGGCCTGGGCGAGGGCCTTGAAGGCGACGCCGAAGGCGCCGACGGCCTGGTCGTACGGGCCGTTGGCGTCGGCCGCGGTGCAGCCGGAGACCAGGACGAGGCCGTTCGGGAGCTGGACCGCGCGGGAGTAGCCGATGACGTCCTCGTAGGCGCCGCCGGACGAGATGCGGCGTACTTCGTCGGAACTCATGCGGAGACCACCTTCAGGGCTTCTTCCAGGGTGAAGGCCTTGGCGTACAGGGCCTTGCCGACGATCGCGCCCTCGACGCCCAGCGGGACCAGCTCGGACAGCGCCCGCAGGTCGTCGAGGGAGGAGATGCCGCCGGAGGCCACGACGGGCCGGTCGGTGGCGGCGCAGACGCCCCGCAGCAGCTCCAGGTTGGGGCCGGTGAGCGTGCCGTCCTTGCCGATGTCGGTGACGACGTAGCGGGCGCAGCCCTCGGAGTCGAGGCGGGCGAGGGTCTCGTAGAGGTCGCCGCCCTCGCTGGTCCAGCCGCGTCCCTTGAGGGTGGTGCCGCGGACGTCGAGGCCGATGGCGATCTTGTCGCCGTGCTCGGCGATGGCCTTGGCGGCCCACTCGGGGGTCTCCAGGGCGGCGGTGCCGAGGTTGACGCGGGTGCAGCCGGTGGCGAGGGCCGCGGCGAGCGAGGCGTCGTCGCGGATGCCGCCGGACAGCTCGACCTTGATGTCCATGGCGCGGGTGATCTCGGCGACCAGCGCGCGGTTGTCGCCGGTGCCGAAGGCGGCGTCCAGGTCGACCAGGTGCAGCCACTCGGCGCCGGAGCGCTGCCAGGCGAGGGCCGCGTCCAGCGGGGAGCCGTAGGAGGTCTCGCTGCCGGACACCCCGTGCACGAGGCGGACGGCCTGTCCGTCGCGGACGTCGACCGCGGGGAGGAGCTCAAGCGTCTTCTGCGTCGGAGTCATCAGAGGGTCTCGATCCAGTTGGTGAGGAGCTGGGCTCCGGTGTCGCCGGACTTCTCCGGGTGGAACTGGGTGGCCCACAGGGCGCCGTTCTCCACGGCCGCGACGAAGCGCTCGCCGTGGGTGGCCCAGGTGACCTTGGGGGCGCGGATCACCGGGTTGGTGACCTCCAGGCTCCAGTCGTGCGCCGCGTAGGAGTGCACGAAGTAGAACCGGGCGTCGGCGTCCAGGCCGGCGAAGGCCTGGCTGTCGGCGGGGGCCTCGACGGTGTTCCAGCCCATGTGGGGGACGACGGGGGCCTTGAGCGGGCCGACCGTGCCGGGCCACTCGTCCAGGCCTTCGGTCTCGACGCCGTGCTCGATGCCGCGCTCGAAGAGGATCTGCATGCCGACGCAGATGCCCATGACCGGGCGTCCGCCGGAGAGCCGGCGGCCGATGATCCAGTCGCCGCGGGCGTCCTTGAGCCCCTGCATGCAGGCGGAGAAGGCGCCGACGCCGGGGACGAGGAGCCCGTCGGCGTCCATGGCCTTGTCGTAGTCGCGGGTGATCTCGACGTTCGCGCCGACGCGCGCGAGGGCGCGCTCGGCGGAGCGGACGTTGCCGAAGCCGTAGTCGAAGACGACGACGTTCTTGGTGGCTGCGCTCATTCCCAGATTCCTTGGATCCGCAGGACTCCGGCGACCAGACACATCACGGAGCCGATGGCGAGCAGGATGACGACCGACTTGGGCATCTGCTGCTTCTGGAAGGAGTAGACGCCGCCGGCCAGGAAGAGGCCGACGACGATCAGGATGGTCGAAAGACCGGTCACGGTTAGAGCGCGCCCTTCGTGGAGGGAAGGATTCCGGCCGCGCGCGGGTCGAACTCCGCGGCGTACCGCAGGGCGCGGGCGAGGGCCTTGAACTGGCACTCCACGATGTGGTGGGCGTTGCGGCCGTACGGGACGTGGATGTGCAGCGCGATCTGGGCCTGCGCGACGAAGGACTCGAAGATGTGCCGGGTCATCGTGGTGTCGTACTCGCCGATCATCGGCGCCATGTTCTCGGGCTCGGTGTGCACGAGGTACGGGCGGCCGGACAGGTCGACGGTCACCTGGGCGAGGGACTCGTCGAGCGGCACGGTGCAGTTGCCGAAGCGGTAGATGCCGACCTTGTCGCCGAGGGCCTGCTTGAAGGCGGCGCCGAGCGCGAGGGCGGTGTCCTCGATGGTGTGGTGGCTGTCGATGTGCAGGTCGCCGTCCGTCTTGACCGTGAGGTCGAAGAGGCCGTGGCGGCCGAGCTGGTCGAGCATGTGGTCGTAGAAGCCCACGCCCGTCGAGACGTCGACCTTGCCGGTGCCGTCGAGGTTTATCTCGACGAGGACCGAGGTCTCCTTCGTGGTCCGTTCGACCCGTCCGATGCGGCTCATGCGTGCTGCTCCTTCTTCAGTGCGCGAACCGCTTCCAGGAACGCGTCGTTCTCTGCCGGGGTGCCGGCGGTGACGCGCAGCCACCCCGGTACGCCGTTGTCCCGGACCAGGACGCCCTGGTCGAGGATCTTCTGCCAGGCGGTGTGGGAGTCCTCGAACTTCCCGAACTGGATGAAGTTCGCGTCGGACTCGGTGACCTCGTAGCCGATGGCCCGCAGCTCGATGACGAGGCGGTCCCGTTCGGCCTTGAGCTGCTCGACGTAGCCGAGCAGGGTGTCGGTGTGCTCCAGGGCGGCCAGCGCGGTCGCCTGGGTGACGGCCGACAGGTGGTACGGCAGGCGCACCAGCTGGACGGCGTCGACCACGGCGGGGTGCGCGGCCAGGTAGCCCAGGCGCAGACCGGCGGCGCCGAAGGCCTTGGACATGGTCCGGGAGACCACCAGGTTCGGGCGGCCCTCGATGAGGGGCAGCAGGGAGTCCCGGTGGCTGAACTCCACGTACGCCTCGTCCACGATGACCAGGGACGGCTTGGCCGCCTGCGCGGCCTCGTAGAGGGCGAGGACGGTCTCCGCCTCGACCGCGGTGCCCGTGGGGTTGTTGGGCGAGGTGATGAAGACGACGTCGGGGGCGTTCTCGGCGATGGCCTGCTCGGCCGCCGCCACGTCGATGGTGAAGTCCTCCCGGCGCGGGCCGGAGATCCAGCCCGTCCCGGTGCCGCGGGAGATCAGCGCGTGCATCGAGTACGAGGGCTCGAAGCCGATCGCGGTGCGGCCCGGCCCGCCGAAGGTCTGCAGCAGCTGCTGGATGACCTCGTTGGAGCCGTTGGCGGCCCACACGTTCTCCCGCGCGACCGGGTGCTTGCCGGTACGGGTGAGGTAGGCGGCGAGCTCGGTGCGCAGCTCGACCGCGTCCCGGTCGGGGTAGCGGTTGAGGGTGCGGGCGGCCTCGGCCACGCGCTCGGCGATCCGCGCCACGAGCTCCGGGGGGAGCTCGTACGGGTTCTCGTTGGTGTTCAGCTGGACGGGCACGTCGAGCTGGGGGGCGCCGTACGGGGTCTTCCCGCGCAGTTCGTCCCGGATGGGCAGGTCGTCGATGCCGATGCTGGTCATACGGTCGGCACCTTCCAGCCGAAGCGTGCCTTCAGGGCGGCGCCGTGCGCGGGCAGGTCCTCGGCCTCGGCCAGCGTCACCACGTGGTGGGTGACCTCGGCGAGGGCGTCGCGCGTGTAGTCGACGATGTGGATGCCGCGCAGGAAGGACTGCACGGACAGGCCGGAGGAGTGGCAGGCGCAGCCTCCGGTGGGCAGCACGTGGTTCGACCCGGCGCAGTAGTCGCCGAGCGAGACCGGGGCCCAGGGGCCGACGAAGATCGCGCCGGCGTTGCGCACGCGGGCGGCCCAGGCGGCGGCGTCGGCGGTCTGGATCTCCAGGTGCTCGGCGCCGTACGCGTCGACGACCTTGAGGCCGTCCTCCAGGCTGTCGACCAGCACGATCGCGGACTGCTTGCCCGCGAGCGCCGGCTTGATCCGGTCCTCGACGTGCTTGGTGGCGGCGACCTGCGGCTCCAGCTCCTTCTCCACGGCGTCCGCGAGCTCCGCGGAGTCCGTGACGAGGACGGCGGCGGCGAGCGGGTCGTGCTCGGCCTGGCTGATCAGGTCGGCGGCGACGTGCACCGGGTCGGCCGTGGAGTCGGCGAGGACCGCGATCTCGGTCGGGCCGGCCTCGGTGTCGATGCCGATCTTCCCGGTGAAGTAGCGCTTGGCGGCGGCGACCCAGACGTTGCCGGGGCCGGTCACCATGTTGGTGGGCAGGCAGTCTTCCGTCCCGTACGCGAACATCGCGACGGCCTGGGCGCCGCCGGCCGCGTACACCTCGTCGACGCCGAGCAGCGCGCAGGCGGCGAGGATCGTCGGGTGCGGCAGGCCGCCGAACTCCTTCTGCGGCGGGGACGCGAGCGCGATCGACTCGACGCCCGCCTCCTGCGCCGGTACGACGTTCATGACGACGGAGGAGGGGTACACCGAGCGGCCGCCCGGGGCGTACAGCCCCACGCGCTCCACCGGAACCCACTTCTCGGTCACCGTGCCGCCGGGGACCACCTGGGTGGTGTGCTCGGTGCGGCGCTGGTTGCGGTGCACGATCCGGGCGCGCCGGATCGACTCCTCGAGGGCGGCGCGGACGGCCGGGTCCAGCTGCTCCAGGGCGGCCTTGATGGCCTCCGCGGGCACCCGGACCTGCGAGAGCTCGACCCCGTCGAACTTCTGCGCGTACTCGATCAGCGCCGCCGTGCCACGATGATGGACGTCCTCGCAGATGGGCCGCACCTTCTCCAGGGCAGCTTCTACGTCGAACTCGGCACGGGGCAGCAGATCGCGCAGGGCGCCGCCCTCGGGGAGGGCGTCACCGCGCAGGTCGATACGAGAGATCACCTCCCAATTCTCTCAGACCGCCCAGCGCCACCGTTCGCCTGTATCACTGGCTGATACACGCCCCGGGTGTCACAGCCCCCCGTTAGCTTTGATCACAGACGTTTTCGAATGCGTACGTGACAGCGGAGGGGGGCCGCCATGACCGAGGCACGCGCCGGTGAGGAACCGGCGGACCTCACCGCTGCCGAGCACCGCATGTGGGAGGCGTACCGCACGGGCAGCATCTGCGACCTCAGCGTCCGTGCCGCCGACCGGGACGATCCGCACGGCGACCACGTCTGGGGTCCCGAGCGCAGTGTCCGGGCGGGTGTGGTGGCGCTGCTGCTGCTCCACGGGCCGCCCCCGGTGCCGGGCCGGGTGGCCTCGCTCAAGCTGCGCGGCGTACGGATCACCGGGCGGCTGGACCTGTCCGGCGGCTCGGTGAGCCCGTACGTGGAGCTCCAGTCCTGCCGCTTCGACACCGAGGTGCAGCTCTCCGAGACCCGTTTCGGCACGCTGCGCCTGATCAACTGCGTGATACCCCGGCTTGAGGCGGCCCGCCTGCACACCGAGGGCGATCTGCACATGCCGCGCTGCCGGGTGGCCCGGGGCATCCGGCTGACCGACGCGCAGATCGGCACCGACCTGCTGATCAGCCAGGCCGTCGTGCAGAAGGACGCCAAGGGGCGGGCGATCGCCGCCGACGGGATGTCGGTGGCCCAGGACTTCCAGGGCGAGCTGCTGGAGACGTACGGGGAGGTGAGCCTGCGCGGCGCGAAGGTCGGCGTGTCGATGAACCTGCGCGGGGCCCGCCTGCGCAATCCGTACGGGCGGCACGCGCTGAACGCCCCGCAGCTGACGGTGGAGCGGACCCTGTACCTGACCTCGATCGCCATGGACTACGGCCCGGGCGGCTCGGGCTCCTCCACTCCCCCGTACGGCCTGGGCCAGACCCCGACCCGCGGGCAGCGGGCGCAGCGCTTCGAGTGCCGGGGCGGGCTGCGGCTGGACGACGGCCGCTTCGGCGACGCCATCGACTTCTACGGGGCGCGCTTCGTGCTCACCGACGAGCAGGAGATCTCCCTGCGCCGGATCCAGACCCCCGAGTTCCGCTTCGTGGGCGAGCGGCCGGAGCGGGGGCGGGTCGTGGTGTCCGGGGCCAAGGTGGTCAAGCTCGTGGACACCTCCACCAGCTGGCCGGGCCCGGGCGGGGTGTCGATCGAGGGCTTCGTCTACGAGAACCTCGCGCCCCGCGGCCATTTCCCGCTGGAACGGCGGCTGGCCTGGGTCGAGGCGGCGACCGTGGAGTACTCCCCGGAGCCGTACGAGCGCCTCGCCGCCGTGCTGCGGGCCAGCGGCGAGGACGCGGACGCCCGCGAGGTGCTCCTCGCGAAGCAGCGGCGCCGGCGGGCCACCCTGCCCCTGGCCGCCAAGGCGTGGGGCCACCTCCAGGACTGGACGGTGGTCTACGGCTACCGGCCGGGCCGGGCCGCGCTGTGGATGGTGGTCCTGTGGGCGGCGGGCGCGCTGCTGTTCTCCCAGCACGAGCCGCCGGCGATCAAGGAGGACGAACATCCGCACTGGAACGCCGCGCTGTACGCCCTGGACCTCCTGCTGCCGGTGATCGACCTCGGCCAGGAGGGGCAGTGGAAGGTGGCGGGCGGCTGGCAGTGGGGTGCGGCGACCCTGGTGATCCTGGGATGGATCCTGGCCACGACGGTGGCGGCGGGCGCGTCGCGGGTGCTGAGGCGGGGGTGACGGGGTCGGCCGCCGGACCACTACCCTGTGCCTCGTGACCACCGTTCGCCTGCCCCTCTTCCCGCTGAACTCGGTGCTGTTCCCGGGACTCGTCCTCCCGCTGAACGTCTTCGAGGAGCGTTATCGCGCCATGATGCGCGAGCTGCTGAAGACGGGCGACGACGAGCCGCGCCGTTTCGCGGTCGTCGCCATCCGCGACGGCCGGGAGGTCGCGCCGACGGCGCCCGGCCTGCCGGACCAGACGGCCCTGCCCGAGCGCGGCCCGGCCGCGGGCTTCGGCCCGGACCCGGTCCAGGCCTTCCACCGGGTGGGCTGCATCGCGGACGCGGCGACGATCCGGGAGCGGGAGGACGGCAGCTTCGAGGTCCTGGCCACCGGCACGTCGCGGGTCCGGCTGCTGTCGGTCGACGCCTCGGGGCCCTTCCTCACGGCGGAGCTGGAGGAGCTCCCGGAGGACGCGGGCGAAGGCGCGGGGGCGCTGGCCGAGGGGGTGCTGCGGGCGTTCCGCACGTACCAGAAGCGGCTGGCCGGGGCGCGTGAGCGGTCGCTGACCGGCGCGGAGCTCCCCGACGAGCCGTCGGTGGTCTCGTACCTGGTGGCAGCGGCGGCGGTGCTGGACATCCCGGCGAAGCAGCGGCTGCTCCAGGCCCCGGACACGGCGACGCGGCTCGCGGAGGAGCTGAAGCTGCTCCGCACGGAGACCGCGGTGATCCGCCACCTCCCGTCGCTGCCGGCGGTGGACCTGACCCGAGCCCCGACGAGCCCGAACTGATGGCGAAGAAGGCGAAGCAGGCCGCGGGAACCCCGGCGATCGTCGCCCTCACGGCGGCGGGCGTCCCCTTCTCGACGCACGCGTACGAGCACGACCCGGCGCACCCCTCGTACGGCGAGGAGGCCGCTGCGGCCATGGGCGTCCCGCCCGAGCGGGTCTTCAAGACGCTCGTCGCGGACGTGGACGGGGTCCTGACGGTGGCGGTGGTCCCGGTCTCGGGCTCGCTGGACCTGAAGGCGCTGGCCTCGGCGGTCGGCGGCAAGCGGGCGGTGATGGCCGATCCCGCGCTGGCCGAGCGCACCACGGGCTACGTCCTGGGCGGCATCTCCCCGCTGGGCCAGCGCAAGCGGCTGCGTACGGTGGTCGACGCCTCGGCCTCGGCGCACGCCACGATCTGCTGTTCGGCCGGCCGCCGCGGCCTGGAGATCGAGCTGTCCCCCGCGGACCTGGCCGCTCTCACCGGGGCCGTGCTGGCCCCCATCGCCCGCCGCTAGAGGGGCGCCCGCGGCACCGGTCCGCACACATGAGGCCGGCCCGCCACGGAACGCCCGGCTCCGGTATTTCCCAGCCCTATCCGGGCCAATACCGGACCCTGCACATCCGTATTTCGGGCGGGTTTGTAAGGCGTAACCGAGTGCGCATCCAGCATGTGAGACTGGTCACCCGCCACCGGTGACATTAAAGCCAGGCTGGCTTTTTCCCGCCCTTGCCGGGTCGGCGCAATCACGACCAATCCGGACTCACGCACCATGGCGACCCGCCTTCACTCTCCGTGCCGTGTTACGTAGATGTTTCAACGATCATTGACGTGTCTCCTCGATCCTCCCTAGAGTCCCGCTCGGAATAGATGCTAAAGCGGACCACGGGGGGTTCCACGCATGGCAATTCGCTCATTCCCGACCGTCAGTTATGCCGAGATCCTGGCCGGCACAGTCAGCCCAGAGGAAATTCTGGACACATTGGCGGCCACCGGGTATTTCTACCTCTCCGATCTCGACCAGGCCATTTCTCCGCAGCTCCTCAAATCGCTGCAAGGCGTATCGGAGAAGTTCTTCGACCTGCCGGCCGAATCGAAGATGCAGTACTACATCGGCGACTCCGACAACCACCGCGGCTACGTGCCGGTCACCGAGCAGGGCGCCTACGGCGACGAGAGCATCCGCACCTACGAAGCCTTCGACCTCGGCTACGACTGCGATCCGCTCCCGGCGGCCGACAGCCTCGGCTTCGAGCTCGTGGGACCGAACCGGTACCCCGGCGAAGTGGCGGGGATGACCGAGACCCTGCGGGCGTACTACGGGGCCAACTTCGAGATCTCCCGCCAACTGCTGCGGCTCATCGCCCGAGGCTCCGGGCTGGACCCGGACCACTTCGAACCGCGGATCACCCGGCCTGCCTCGCAGCTGCGCCTGATCCACTACCTGCCCAACGACGTCCTCCTCGGCCGCGACGACACGTCCATGGGCGCGCACACCGACTACGAGCTGTTCACGCTCATCCACCAGACCTCGCCGGGCCTGCTGGCCTACGACCGCGAAACCCGGACCTGGCACAATATGCCGGTTTTCAAGGACACCGTCCTCGTGCTGGTCGGCGACATGCTGCAATTCCTCACGGGCGGACGGCTGAAGTCGCTGCTGCACCGGGTGGTCACGACCGGGGAAGAGCGGTTCAGCTTCCCCTTCTTCATGAATCTCGACTTCGAGACCGAATTGGGCGTCCTGCCGCACTTCGGACACAGCGACGAGAAAGTGGTCGTGGGCCACCACCTGCTCGGACAGCTCTACCGGGACTTTCCGTACATCAAGGAGCGCATCGACTCCGGAAAGTGGCTCGTCGATTTCGACATCCCGGACAGCAACGTCTTCGAGCACCAGAACTGATCAGGAGAAATCCCCTCATGCAAGGTCTGAAAGACAAAACCGTCCTCGTGACGGGCGGTGCGAGCGGTATCGGACGCGCGACCGTCGAAAGGTTCGTCGCGGAGGGTGCCCGGGTGGCCCTCTTCGACCGCAACCTGGATGCAATCGACAAGATTGTGGCCGAGATCCCGCAGATCGCCGCGGCGATCCCCGTGGACGTATCGGACGACGTCGCCGTGGCCGAGGCGTTCCGGACGCTGGACGCGACCTTCCCGCGCCTCGACGTGCTGATCAACAACGCCGGTGTCAGCGTCCGGCACGAGGGCTTCCGGAGCATCACGCCGGCCCAGTGGCGCACCGTGCTCGACACCAACCTGAACGGTGTCTTCTACGTGGCGAGCGAGGCCGTCCGGCGCATGGACGAGGGCGTGATCGTCAACATGTCCTCCATCAACGCCCTGGCCGCCTTCCCGCACTACGCGGACTACAACGCCTCCAAGGCCGGGATCCTGGCGCTGTCCCGCACGATGGCGCTCGAACTCGCCCCCGCGATCCGGGTGCTGGCCCTCGCCCCCGGCGCGGTGCTCACCCCCATGCAGGAGGCGGAGTACACCGAGGAGATGTTCCGCGAGGTCAACGCCAACATCCCGCTGGGGCGGCACGCCGACCCCTCGGAGATCGCCGCCTTCCTCGCCTTCCTGGCATCGGACGATGCCCGTTTCATGACCGGTCAGCACTACATCGTCGACGGCGGCGAGACTGCGAGGGCAGCACTGTGAGCACCACTGCGACCACCACCATGCCCACCGTCGACATCTCCTCCTGGTCGGAGGTCATCCGGCGCTACGCCGCGCACGCCAACCCCTACCGGGAGTTCGAGCGCACCGCGCGGTTCGCCGAGGAGGCCATCGCCGCCCTCGGCCACGAGGACATCCGCGCGGTCCTCGACTTCAAGCGCCGGGGCGGCCCCGGCGGGCGCCTGCTGCTGACCGGCGGCGCGGTGGATCCCGACCTCATGCCCACCACCGAGTCCACGGAGGACATAGAGGACGGGAAGGGCACCTACTACAGCGAGTTCACGCTGATCATGCTGGGCAAGCTGCTGGGCGAGCCCTTCAGCTACAGCCAGGAACGCAACGGCGCGATGATCCACAACGTGCGCCCGGCGAAGCGCAACGAGACCAACATCTCCTCGGACAGCTCCGCCATCATCCTGGACCTGCACAACGAGAACATCTACCACCCGGTGCAGCCCGACTACCTGATGCTGAGCGGGCTGCGACGCGATCCGGGCGGCGTCGCCAAGACGCTCGTGATCGGGTCGGACGAGGTCCTGCCGCTGCTGAGCGCCGAGGACGTCGCCACGCTCGGCGAGTTCCGGTTCCGGACGAGCGTGGACTACAACTTCGGCAACAGCGACGCCGCCCGCGGCAACGGACCGCAGATCCGGGTGCTGTTCGGCGACCCCGCCTCGCCGATGATCGCGTACGACGACGAGTACATCGCCGGCACCGACCCGCAGGCCCAGGCCGCCCTGGACCGGCTGCGCGCGATCCTGCACGAGCGGATGTTCGAGGTCGAACTGGGGCCCGGCGAGATCCTCCTGCTGGACAACCTCAAGACCGTGCACGGCCGGACCGCGTTCAAGGCCCGCTACGACGGGACCGACCGCTGGCTGCAGCGGCTGCTCGTGACGCGCGACCTGCGGCGGGCCGAGATGCTGCTGGGCCAGACGGAGCGCACCGTCACATGGAACTACGAACCGGGGAAGTTCTATGGCTACGTCGAATACCGTTGAGCGGGTTGCCGGCGGCGAGCAGGCGCGGGACCGCGTCGCGCTGCTGGCGATCTTCTCGATCCCGGTGATCTGGGGCATCGGATTCCCGCTGACCCACAACGCCGTGGCCGAGGTCGACCCCGGGCTGTACGCGTTCGCCCGCTCGCTGGTGGCCCTGGTGGCGCTGCTTCCGCTCGCCCTGCCGGGCGCCCTGCGGGCCAATCGCCGGACCCTGCTCGGCGGGATCGTGCTGGGCCTGTTCAGCGCGCTCAACATCATCAGCCAGAGCTACGCGCTGCACTACCTGTCCTCGGCGAGCACGGCGTTCTGCGTCACCATGAGCATCGCCTTCATCCCCTTCGTGATGGCCGCGATGGGGCAGGGGTGGCCGTCGAAGATGGATCTCGCCTCGGTGGGCGTCGGCATCGTGGGCGCGCTGATCGTCCTCGGTCCGCAGCTCGACGGGATATCCGTCGGCTACCTGTGGGGCGGGCTGGCGGCCTTCGCCATCGCGACGACCATCTCGGTCATCGGGAAGCTGACCTCGGGGCCGCCCGCGTCCGGGGGGCCCGGGGCGTCCGGGGAGGTGGACCGGCTCACCCTGGGCTTCTTCCAGGTCCTCTTCGGGACGCTCGCGCTGCTGTACTTCCCGTTCCAGCGCGACCTCGAACCGCTCACCCACACCAAGGTCTGGATCGCGGTCGTGTTCATGGGGGTCATGTCGACCGCCCTGGCGATCTACCTCCAGACCCGCTTCCAGCGGCGCGTCGGCAGTGCCCGCACCTCGGTGATCTTCAACCTCGACCTGGTGTTCGCGAGCCTGTTCGGGCTGGTCAACCGTGAGGCGCTGGCCCTGTCGCAGATCCTCGGCGGCGCGGTGATCTTCCTCGCCTCGATGCTCGAAAGCACCCGGGACGCGGTGGCCAAGCTCGCCCGGCGGACGCGGGGCGCGAAGGAGTCCCCGGTCAGGGACGCTCCGTAACGGACGGGTCGGAGGCGCCGGAGGGCCCGCCCGGGTCCTTCGGCCCCTCCGACGGGCCGGGCGGTGGGGTGGCGTGGACGTACGGCGGCGGGTAGGTGCCGCCGAGCCACTCGGGGGCGGGGTCCCTGGGGGTCCACAGGGCGGTCAGGGCCAGATGTGCCAGAACCGCGGCCATCGGCCAGGCCAGCAGGGCCCCGTGGGCCAGCAGCTGGAGCGGCGCGTCGAAGGGGACCCCCTTGCCCGCCTTCAGCGCGGCCGCCGCCAGGTCCGAGGACGGACCGAGCCACAGCCCGAACCGCCACCCCACGAGCGCGGCGAAACCGGATCCGACCGCCAGCCCGATGACCAGCGGCACGCCGCCGCGCCGGCGCCACAGGAACGTGCCGACCGCGCTCAGCAGCCCCATCCCCGCCGCCAGCAGGAAGAAGGTTCCGTCGGACCCGATCCGGGCCTCGCTCTCGCTGCTGCGCAGGAACACCGCCTCCCCGTTGGAGACGTACTGCACGCGCGGCGCCAGCCACACCCACAGCGCCCCGAGGAGCAGCCCGGCCACCCCCACGGCCAGGGCGACGGCGGCCCCGTCACGGATGTCCGCCGGGGTGATCTTCTCCGGCGGAGGGCCGGAAGGGGCGAAGGGGGACGGCGGGATCGGCGGGGTCACGGCTTCGGTCACCCCCACATCGTGCCAGGTGCGCCTGACACCGGCGTCAGCGGACCGCCGCGCGCCGGTACGCCCAGGTGGCGACGGCCAGCGAGAGGACCCCCACCGCCCCGCACACCCCGAGGTCGAACGCCACGGCCGCCCAATCCGGATCCGGCTCGAAGGTCCGCGCGAAGGCCTCGACCCCGTAGGTCGACGGCAGCAGGTCCCGCGCCCACACGATCACCTCCGGCATCCGCTCGGGCGGCAGCACCCCCAGCAGCAGCGCCGCCGACATGCCGAGCTGCCCGGCCAGCGTGGCCAGCTCCTGCCGCGGCGCCAGCAGCCCCAGCGCCGCGCCGAGCCCGGCCAGTGCGGCCCCGGCCAGCGGCACCACCGCGGCCAGGATCCACAGCCCGCCCATCGGCAGCCCGAAGAGCACGCACCCGAAGACGGCGGTGACCAGCGTCCCCGGCAGCGTGAAGGAGGCGTACGCGGCGGCCGCGCCGAGCACCACCGACGCGGGCGGCACCGGCAGGGTGGCGTAGTGGTCGAGCCCGCCGCCCGCCCGCAGCTGCCCGAAGTACTGCGCGAGCAGGTTCAGCGCGACGAAGGCGACGACGAGGACGGAGGAGCCGGCCACGACGGCCCGGGCCTCGGAGCCCCCGTCCACCACCCCCCGCATCAGGATCATGATCCCGACGGACTGGAAGGTGGCCACGAACAGCAGCGGGATCCGCGCCACCCTGGCCCGGGACAGCTGCGCCCGGTAGACGGCGGCGAGCGCGGGGAAGAGCCGGGCCTTGGGTGCCAGCGGCGCGGGGGCGAGCGGCCCGGCGGCGCCGGTGCCCGTCTCCACGCCGGTGCCCGTTCCGGCGCCCCGGACCGGGCCCGCGCCCGTGTCCGTGCCCGTCAGGAGGTCGCTCACGACTTCACCAGCCCGTTCGTCTTGCCGCCGAGCGCGAGGTACACGTCCTCCAGGCTCGGCGTGGCCAGTGTGAAGTCGTCGAGGGCGGCGAAGGCCGGCCCGCCGGTCACCGCGGCGACCGCCGCCCGCGCCTCGTCCGGCCCCATCCGCAGCACCCAGCGGCGCCCGGACCGGGCGGCGCTCGCGCGCAGCGCGTCGACCTCAGGCACACCCGTCGGGGCGGCCTCGCGCCAGACGAGTTCCAGCCGGACCTCGCCCGAGACCCTGGCCTTCAGCCCGGCCGGGGTGTCGCAGGCGATGACCTTGCCCTGGTCGATGACGGCGACCCGGTCGAGGACGGTCTCGGCCTCGATGACGTTGTGCGTGACGAGCAGGACGGTGGCTCCGTGCTGTGCGCGGCGCCGGTCCACGGCGGACCACACCGCCCGCCGGGCCACGGGGTCCATGCCGGTGGTGGGCTCGTCGAGGACCAGGAAGGGCCGCTCCCCCACCAGCGCGGTGGCGAAGCAGGCCAGCCGCCGCTGCCCGCCGGAAAGTTTCTTCAGGGGCCGCCCGGCGAGCGCGGTGAGCCCGAGCTCCTCCAGTACGGCGTCACGGGCGGCGCGTGCCTCCCGTACGCCGAGCCCGCGCAGCCGCCCGGTGGTCTCGGCGGCCAGCGCCACCGTGAGCTCGTCCAGCGCGGTGGACTCCTGCCCCAGGTAGGCGAGCAGGCGCGCAGCGCGTTCGGGGTGGCGTACGAGGTCGTGGCCGAGCAGGGTCACGGAGCCCGCGTCGGGCCGCATCAGCCCGGTGAGCTGGCGGACCAGGGTGGACTTGCCGGCGCCGTTGGGGCCGAGCAGGCCGAAGATCTCGCCGCGCCGGACGTCCAGGCGGATCCCGTCGTTGGCGCGGGTCTCGGGCAGGGCCGGAGCCCCGCGCCGGCCCCGTACGGCGGGGTAGGTCTTGACCAGGTCACGCACCACGCAGACCACGTCGGAAGCCGCTCCCGCGGCCGCCGCCGTACCGCTCTGCGCCTGTGCTGTGCCCGTACTCACGAGGGAGCAGCCTACGCGGCTTCTCCCCCAGCTACCGCCGGGAGGTACCCCCGCCCCTACTCGGCCGCCGGGGTCGCCGGGACCGCGGGCGCCAGGGGCACCGCTCCGGGCGCCGCGGCCGGTACGGCGGCCACGTGCTCGGCGGCGGCCCGGACGTCGATCTCCCGCCAGAATCCGGCCCGGATGGCGTAGCGGTCGTGCTCGTCGATCTGGTCGTCCTTGTGCGCGAGCAGCCCGAAGCGGGCGGCGTAGCGCAGCAGCTCGCCGTCGATGCGGTGCGGGATGCGCGGGTACATCGTGGCCAGCTTCTGCAGGTGCACGGTCTCGGGGAGCCGCTCCATCCAGCGCCGGGCGAACACCTGTCCCACCTCGAACGGGTCCCCGCCGACGGTGGTGATGTCCTCCTCGCGGTCGGCCCAGCGCTGCTCGGCGCTGGTGAGCTGGGCGAGGGTGGGCAGCGAGGCGGTCTCGGCGGGTTCGCCGAGCGGTCCGGCCCGGTCGATCCAGCCCTTGTCGGAGGACCAGCGCAGGGCGCTGCCGGCCGGGGGCTGGCCGCCGTTCTGCCCGGCGGGCGGTCCGGCCTGCTGGCCGGGGGCCCGCAGGGCGCCGGCGAGGTCCTTGGGCGTGGGGACGCTGCGGCCGCCGCCGGTGGCGGGGGCGGGTACGGGGACGCCGTCCCCCTCTTCCTCCCCGGCGGCGGACGCGCCGTTGCGGGCGGCTTCGGCGAGCGCGGCCTCGGGCAGCGGGGCGGAGAGGATCGCGGCGATGTCCGGGCGTGGCGCGGGCGGCGGGGAGCACAGGCCGGTGAGGTCCTTGGCGCGCACGGCCCGGGTGATCCAGGCCCGGTCGAGGACGCGGCGCTCGTCGGCTTCGGCGACGAGGTCCTCGGACTGGTTGTAGTCCCCGTCGGCGGCCTGGACGGCCCACAGGTGGACGGCGACCCCGTGTTCCTTGGCGGACATCAGGCCGGGCAGCAGGTCGCCGTCGCCGGTCACGAGGACCACGTCGGAGCAGGCGCGGTTGCGGGCCAGCTCGGTGAGTTCCGCGTGCATGGCGGCGTCGACGCCCTTCTGCGCCCAGCGGCCGTCGCTCCGGGTCAGGGCGCCGAGGCGGACGGTGACGCGGGGCATGACGCGCAGCCGCCGGTGCTCGGGCTGGGGCACCCGGTCGGGTGCACCGTCGAACCAGTAGATGCGCAGCAGGGGCTGTTCGGTGTCGGCTTCGGCCCGCTCGCGCAGGCCCTGGATGAGGGCGGCGTGATCGACGGTGATGCGGGAGCGGGAGGGCTCCCCCGCGAGGAGGCTCGCGGCGGCGCCCAGCAGGTATCCGGCGTCCACCAGGACGACGCAGCGGTCCACGCGTTTCCACCCTCTTCCCTGGGATTCAATCCTCTGTGATGCGGCGGGTCCCCCGAGTCTGCCCGACCGCAAGGGTGTTGACGGCCGGAACTCGATCATCGGCGTGGCGGATCTTTTGGTTCTACCGGCTACGCGCAGTAATGATCCAAAATGCGCGGTTTCTGGCGCTGTGTGAGTGTGAAGGCGGTCCTGGCCCCTAGACCCTCACGGAGGCTCCACCATGGCCAAGAACAAGCAGCAGAAGCAGCCGAAGCAGCAGGCCCGCCAGTCCGGACAGGACCCGTCGCGGAGCTCGGCGGAAGGCTCGCCCGAACAGCCGCAGCAGGCGCCGAGTCCGATGGACCTGGCCCACAAGAGCAAGACGAAGAAGTTCGGCCACAACTGACGCCACCGCGTCGCGTGACGGACGAGTGACGGAAGGGCCTGCCCGGCGGTGCCGGGCAGGCCCTTCCGTACGTATCCCTACCGGCGCTATCCGGCCAGGCAGGACGGGCCGAGCAGCACCTTGAGGTCGCCGAAGAGGGCCGGGTCGGGCTGGACCCGGTGCTTGTCGAGGCGCAGCACGGTGGTGGTCCGCGGCCCCTGGAGCTTGATCCGCACCTCGGTGTTGCCCTTGTGGTGGCGCAGGATCTCGCCCAACCGGGTGACCATCGGCGGGGTCACCTTGACGGTCGGGATGGTGAGGACCACGGGAGCGTTCGTCCCGGCCGAGGAGAGGTCGGGGACCATCATCTCCATGGCGACCAGGCGGGGCACGTCCTCGCGCTTGTCGAGGCGGCCCTTGACGAAGACGACGGTGTCCTCGACCAGCTGGGTGGAGACGAGCTGGTAGGTCGCCGGGAAGAACATGCACTCGATGGAGCCGGCCAGGTCCTCGACGGTGGCGATGGCCCAGGCGTTGCCCTGCTTGGTCATCTTGCGCTGGAGGCCCGAGATGATGCCGCCGATGGTGACGACGGCGCCGTCGGAGTGCTCGCCGCCGGTGAGCTGGGAGATGCCGGCGTCGGTCTTGTCGGAGAGGACGTGCTCCAGGCCGAAGAGCGGGTGGTCGGAGACGTAGAGGCCGAGCATCTCGCGCTCCTGGGCGAGCAGGTAGGACTTCTCCCACTCGACGTCGGAGAACTCCACGTCGAGCCCGAAGCCGGGCTCGTCGCTCGCGCCCTCGTCGCCCATGCCGCCGAAGAGGTCGAACTGCCCCTCGGCCTCCTTGCGCTTCACGGCGACCACGTTGTCGATCATCGGCTCGTGGTGGGCGACCAGGCCCTTGCGGGTGTGGCCCATCTCGTCGAAGGCGCCGGCCTTGATCAGCGACTCGACGGTCCGCTTGTTGCAGACGACGGCCTCGACCTTGTCCAGGAAGTCGGGGAAGGAGGAGTACTTCCCCTTGGCCTTCCTGGTCTTGATGATCGACTCGACGACGTTCTGGCCGACGTTGCGCACCGCGGTGAGACCGAAGAGGATCACGTCGTCGCCCTGGGCGGCGAAGTTCGGCTCGGACTCGTTCACGTTCGGCGGCAGGACCTTGATGCCCATGCGCCGGCACTCGTTCAGGTAGATCGCGGACTTGTCCTTGTCGTCCTTGACCGAGGTGAGCAGACCCGCCATGTACTCGGCCGGGAAGTTGGCCTTGAGGTAGGCGGTCCAGTAGGAGACCAGGCCGTACGCGGCCGAGTGCGCCTTGTTGAAGGCGTAGCCGGCGAAGGGGACCAGGACGTCCCACAGGGCCTGGATGGCCTTGTCGTTGTAGCCGTTCTTCCGGGCACCCTCCTGGAAGATGGTGAAGTTCTTCGCCAGCTCCTCGGGCTTCTTCTTGCCCATCACGCGGCGCAGGATGTCGGCCTCGCCGAGCGAGTACCCGGCGATGATCTGGGCGGCCTTCTGGACCTGCTCCTGGTAGACGATCAGGCCGTAGGTGACCGCGAGCACCTCTTCGAGGGGCTTCTCCAGATCCGGGTGGATCGGGGTGATCTCCTGCTGGTTGTTCTTGCGCAGGGCGTAGTTCGTGTGCGAGTTCATGCCCATCGGGCCCGGCCGGTACAGGGCCGAGACGGCGGAGATGTCCTCGAAGTTGTCGGGCTTCATCAGGCGCAGCAGGGAGCGCATGGGCCCGCCGTCGAACTGGAAGACGCCGAGGGTGTCGCCGCGGCCGAGCAGTTCGAAGGTCTTGGGGTCGTCGAGCGGGAGGGCCAGGAGATCGATGTCGATCCCCTTGTTGGCCTTCACCATCTTGACGGCGTCGTCCATGATCGTGAGGTTGCGCAGGCCCAGGAAGTCCATCTTCAGCAGGCCGAGCGACTCGCAGCTCGGGTAGTCCCACTGGGTGATGGTGACGCCGTCGGTGTGCCGCACCCAGACGGGCACGTGGTCGGTGATCGTCTCGCTGGACATGATCACGCCGGCGGCGTGCACGCCCATCTGCCGGACCAGGCCCTCGACGCCGCGGGCGGTGTCGATGACCTTCTTCACGTCGGGCTCGTTCTCGTACATCCCGCGGATCTCGCCGGCCTCGCCGTAGCGGGGGTGCTGCGGGTCGAGGATGCCGGAGAGCGGGATGCCCTTGCCGAGGACGTCGGCGGGCATGGCCTTGGTGAGCCGGTCGCCCATGGCGTACGGGTAGCCCAGGACGCGCGCGGAGTCCTTGATCGCGTTCTTGGCCTTGATGGTGCCGTACGTGCCGATCATGGCGACCTTGTCGGCGCCGTACTTCTCGGTCACGTACCGGATCACTTCGACGCGCCGACGCTCGTCGAAGTCGATGTCGACATCGGGCATGGAGACGCGCTCGGGGTTCAGGAAGCGCTCGAAGATCAGGCCGTGGGTGAGCGGGTCGAGGTCGGTGATGCCCATGGCGTACGCGACGATCGAGCCGGCCGCGGAGCCTCGGCCCGGGCCCACCGCGATGCCCTGGTTCTTGGCCCACATGATGAAGTCGGCGACCACGAGGAAGTAGCCGGGGAAGCCCATCGAGATGATCGTGTCCATCTCGTACTCGGCCTGCTGCATCCGGTCGTCCGGGATGCCTCCGGGGTAGCGGCGGTGCATGCCGCGCATGGTCTCCTCGCGGAACCAGGTGACCTCGGTGTAGCCGTCCGGGATGTCGAACTTCGGCATCAGGTTCCGGAACTTGAACATGCCCTCGGTGTCGATCTGGTCCGCGACCAGCCGGGTGTTGGCGCAACCCTCCTGCCAGGCGTCCGAGGAGTCGATGGCGTACATCTCGTCCGTGGACTTCAGGTAGTAGCCGGTGCCGTCGAAGCGGAAGCGGTCCGGGTCCGAGAGGTTCTTGCCGGTCTGGATGCAGAGCAGGGCGTCGTGGGCGCCGGCCTCGCTCGCGTAGGTGTAGTGCGAGTCGTTCGTCACCAGCGGCGGGATGCCGAGCTTCTTGCCGATCTCCAGCAGCCCGTCGCGGACCCGGCGCTCGATCTCGATGCCGTGGTCCATCAGCTCCAGGAAGTAGCGCCCCTCGCCGAAGATGTCCTTGTAGTCGGACGCCGCCTGCACGGCCTCGTCGAACTGGCCGAGCCGCAGCCTGGTCTGCACCTCGCCGGACGGGCAGCCGGTGGAGGCGATCAGCCCCTCCGACCACTTGGAGATCGTCTCCTTGTCCATGCGCGGCCACTTCGTGAGCCAGCCCTCGGCGTACGCGTCGGAGGACAGCCGGAAGATGTTGTGCAGGCCGGTGGCGTTCGACGCCCAGATCGTCTTGTGGGTGTAACCACCGGAACCGGACACGTCGTCGCGCTTCTGGTGCGGCTGGCCCCACTGGATGCGGCGCTTGTTGCGCCGGGACTCGGGGGCGACGTACGCCTCGATGCCGATGATCGGCGTGATCCCGGCCTTCTGGGCGGTGTGGAAGAAGTCGTAGGCCCCGTGCAGGTTGCCGTGGTCGGACATGGCGATGTGCGTCATGCCCATCTCGTTGCACGCGTTGAACATGTCCTTCAGCCGCGCGGCACCGTCCAGCAGCGAGTACTGGGTGTGGACGTGCAGGTGCGTGAACGGCGGCTTGGTCACGGTGGGAGTCCTCCGGCGGGGAGAGAGGGGCGGCAGCTACGAATCCTACGTCGGCCGGGTGACAGAAACGGGGCACCGACGGGTACGGTCATGCGTTGCAGAACCAAGGACGACTGTCCGACTGTTCTTGATCAAAAGCGTGATCTGTCCCAGATCGGCCCCGCACCACCAGGAGGCATCCGCCATGGCGGCTACCGAGACGACCGACGAACAGCGCGCCGAGCAGATACTCGACGTGTTCGACACCGCGTTCGGTGAGCTGCTCGCCGCCGACCCCGCCGCCTTCCAGGTCAAATTCCGGAAGATGGCGGCCTCGGCCTTCGCGTTCTACCGGGGCACGGCCTGCCTCTTCTACGCCGACCTGGAGCGCGACCGGCACGGCGGCCCGTACCTGGACGAGCGGACCGGCCGGGTGTGGATCCACGGGGACCTCCACGCGGAGAACTTCGGCACGTACATGGACTCCAACGGCCGGCTGGTCTTCAACGTCAACGACTTCGACGAGGCCTACGTCGGCCCCTTCACCTGGGACCTGAAGCGGTTCGCCGCCTCCGTCGCGCTGATCGGCTACACCAAGGCGCTCAGCGACGATCAGATCGGCGAGCTGGTCCGGGTCTACGCGGGCGCCTACCGCGAGCGGATCCACGCCCTGGCCACCGGGGCGAAGAACGAAGAAGTGCCCTCCTTCACCCTCGACACCGCCGAGGGCCCGCTGCTGGGCGCCCTGCGCGCCGCCCGCTCCCGCACGCGCTTCTCCCTCCTGGACTCGATGACGGAGATCCGCGACTTCGAGCGCCGCTTCACGCCCGGTGCCGGGACCATCGAGCTGGACGCGGCCACCCGCTACAAGGTGCTGGCCGCCTTCGACGGGTACCTGGAGACCCTCCCCGACGAGTCCCTCGTACGGCCCGACTCCTACCGGGTCAAGGACGTGGTCGGCCGCCGGGGCGTCGGCATAGGCTCCGCGGGCCTGCCCTCCTACAACATCCTGCTGGAGGGCCACAGCGACGCCCTGGAGAACGACGTCGTGATCTACCTCAAGCAGGCGCAGACCCCGGCGGTCTCCCGGCACATCACCGACCGCGCCGTGCGGGAGTACTTCGAGCACGAGGGCCACCGCACGGTGATCTCCCAGCGCGCCCTCCAGGCCCACGCCGACCCGTGGCTCGGCTGGACGGAGCTGGACGGCTCCGGGCAGCTGGTGGCGGAGGTCTCCCCGTACGCGGTGGACCTGGACTGGTCGGACCTGGACGACCCGGAGGAGATCGCGGCGGTCGTCGCGGACCTGGGCCGGGCCACGGCGACCATGCACGGGGCGGCGGACGCGGACGAAAGCGGCCAGACGCTGGTCCCCTTCTCCACCGAGCGCGCCATCGACGCGGCGATCGCGGCCGACGAGGAGGGCTTCGCCGAGCTGCTGGTGGACTTCGCGCACGCCTACGGGGCCCGGGCCCGCGCCGACCACCAGATCTTCGTCGACCTCTTCCGCAACGGCAGGCTCACGCCATAGTCGGGACCTGGAGCCTGCGTCCACAGGCAGTCATGGCACACTCGCGGCGATGGACATATCAGGGGTGAGACTTCGGGGGCTGCGGGCCGCGCTGTTCAGCGCGCTCGTCGTGCTGCTCTCGGCGGGCTCGCACGTCCTCATGTCGCAGGTGCCGCTGCCGCCCGCGCTGGTGGGCGGGGCCTTCGCGGCCGTGTTCGCCCTCTCCTACGCGCTGGCGGGCCGCGAGCGGGGCTTCGGCCCCATCGCCGGGCTGCTCGTGCCGCTGGAGCTGGCCGCCGACACCGTCTTCACCGCCGGGCAGCACGTCTGCTACGGCCCGGCGGGCGGCCCGGTCTCGGGCCCGCTGCGCGCGATGGGCCTGGAGGAGCTGTGCGGCGGCACGCCGGTGGGCGGGCCGCTGACCGAGGTGGCCGGGCCGGCCGCCGATCCGGCCGCGCTGCTGGCCTCGCCCGGGCCGTGGGCGCCCTGGCTGCTGCTCGCCGCCCACGTCTGCGTGGGGCTGCTCGCCGCCGCGTGGCTGGGCCACGGCGAGCGGGCGCTGGGCCGGCTGCTGCGGGCCACGGCCGCCTTCGCGTTCCGCCCGCTGCGGCTGGCGGTTGCCGCGGTGGCCACGGCCGCGGGGCCCCTGCGGCGGGTGCTGCGGGCGGCCGCACCGGGCACCGGGGCCCGTACGCGATTCCCCGCGCACTCCGTGGGACGGCGGGGACCTCCCGTGCTCGGCGCGCTCGCCCGCGCCTGACGCACGTACGACAGTCCCCCCTTTCCCTCCTCCCCATCCCACGGAGATCACCATGAGTGCACGCAACAGCCAGCAGAACAAGGCGGCGGCCCGCGAGAAGCTGCGCATCGAGCGCGAGAAGCAGGCCAAGAAGGACAAGGCGCGCCGCCAGGTGATCGTGGGCGGCGCGGTCGTCGCCGCCCTCGCCCTGATCGGCGTCGTCGGCTACGCGATCGTCCAGGCCAACCAGCCCTCCTACTGGGACAAGGCCGCCAAGGCCGAGCTGGTCAAGCCGAAGAACGCCGAGGGCGAGGACGGCCTGAACGTCGTCATCGGCAAGGCCGAGGCGAAGAAGACCCTGGAGGTCTACGAGGACTCGCGCTGCCCGGCCTGCGCCCAGTTCGAGCAGGCCGTCGGCGAGCAGGTCAAGAAGGACGTCGACGCCGGCAAGTACAAGATCCAGTACTTCGGCGCCACCTTCATCGACAACGCCGTCAAGGGCGAGGGCTCGAAGAACGCGCTGAGCGCGCTCGGCGCGGCGCTGAACGTCAGCCCGCAGGCCTTCCTCGACTACAAGGCCGCGCTGTACTCCAAGGACCTGCACCCCGAGGAGACCGTCGACAGCTTCGCCAAGGACGACTACCTGCTGAAGGTCGCGGACACGGTTCCCGCGCTCAAGGGCAACGCCGAGTTCAAGAAGGCCGTCGAGGACGGCACCTACGACCGGTGGGCGCTGGAGATGTCGAAGGCGTTCAACAAGTCCGGTGTGACGGGCACGCCGACGCTGAAGATGGACGGCAAGAAGATCGACACCCCGCAGACCGCGGAGCTGTTCACGGCGGCGATCGACAAGGCGCTCGCCGGCTGATTTTCCGCCGCGTACCGCCGAGGTACCGGCCACCCGGGCGGGCGAACTCCCAGAGTTCGCCCGCCCGTTGCTTGCACAGGGATGTACCGGCGGTCATACCCGCCAGTAATATGATCATCCGTGACCAGTCATCTCTCACCTTCCCCCCTGCCTTCCGCCGGCGCCGCAACTCCGCGCCGCCGCACGGTCGTCCTGGCCGCGGCCGCCACCGCCGCGCTCGCCCCGATGACCGCCCTGGGCGCCCAGGCCGCCCACGCCGTCGGCAGTGCGCCGGCCTTCCTGCACGGCGTCGCCTCCGGCGACCCGCTGCCCGACGGGATCCTGCTGTGGACCCGCGTCACCCCGACCCCCGAGGCCGTGCCCGGCTCCGGCCTGGGCCCGGCCGTCCAGGTGGACTGGGAGGTGGCCGGGGACAAGGCCTTCTCCCGCGTCGTGGCCCGCGGCACCGTCACGGCGAGCGCCGCCACCGACCACACCGTCAAGGTGGACGTGCGCGGACTCCAGCCGCACACGCCGTACTGGTACCGGTTCACGGCGGGCGCCACCACCTCCCCCGTCGGCCGCACCCTGACCACCCCGGCGCACGAGGCGAGCACCGCCGGGGTCCGCTTCGGCGTGGTCTCCTGCGCCAACTGGGAGTCCGGCTACTTCTCGGCCTACCGGCACCTGGCCGCCCGTACCGACCTCGACGCGGTCCTGCACCTGGGCGACTACATCTACGAGTACCAGTCCGGGGGTTACCCGGAGGCGAAGTACGTCGTACGGTCGCACGAGCCGAAGCACGAGATCGTCTCGCTCGCCGACTACCGCACCCGGCACGGCAAGTACAAGACGGACGCCGACCTGCAGGCGCTGCACCACGCCCACCCGGTCATCGCCATCTGGGACGACCACGAGTTCGCCAACGACGCCTGGGCGGGCGGCGCCGAGAACCACACGCCCGGCGCCGAGGGCGAGTGGGCGGCCCGCGCGGCCGCCGCCAAGCAGGCGTACTTCGAGTGGATGCCCGTACGCGCCTCCATCGCGGGCACCGTCTACCGGCGGCTGCGCTTCGGCACCCTCGCCGACCTGCACCTCCTCGACCTGCGCTCCTTCCGCTCGCAGCAGGCCAAGGTCGGCAGCGGCTCGGTGGACGACCCGGAGCGCAGCATCACCGGGCGCGCCCAGCTGGACTGGCTCAAGTCTGGCCTCGCGGGCTCGGACGCGACCTGGAAGCTGGTCGGCACCTCGGTGATGATCTCGCCGGTGGCCTTCGCCTCGCTGCCCGCGCACCTGCTCGGGCCGCTCGCCAAGCTGCTCGGCCTGCCCGAGGGCGGCATAGCCGTCAACGTGGACCAGTGGGACGGGTACACGGACGACCGCAAGGAGTTGCTGGGGCACCTCAAGGACCGCGGCGTCAAGAACACCGTGTTCCTGACCGGCGACATCCACATGGCGTGGGCGAACGAGGTCCCGGTGAACATGGCCACGTACCCGGGATCGGGCACGGCGGCCACCGAGTTCGTGGTCACCTCGGTGACCTCCGACAACCTCGACGACATCCTGCACGTGCCGGCGGACACCGCCTCGCTGGTCGCCGAGTCGGCCGTCAAGGCCGCCAACTGGCACGTGAAGTGGCTGGACATGGACGCGCACGGCTACGGCGTGCTCGACGTGACGGCGGAGCGCTCGCAGATGGACTACTACGTGGTGTCCGACAAGCGGCGGCCTGACGCCACGGCCGCCTGGACCCGCTCGTACCGGACGCTGAACGGCACGCAGAAGGTGGAGCGGGCCGACCGACCGGTTCGCTGATAGACCGTCAAATCTGCTGTTTCGAGGGGCCCCTGGTGCAGACCAGGGGCCCCTTGTGCATCAGAAGCAACAAATCTTTTACGTAAGAGTCTTGACCGGATAATGACATGAACACATAAGCTTCGCGCCATCCGAGGAGATCCCTCGGCCGGAAACCCCCCACCGCGAGGAGCACACGTGCGCGCTGTTGCCCGCATATCCCCCCTTCTCCGCCGCCGCCTGATGGGCACGGCGGTTCTGGCCGGAACCCTGGCGTTCACCCCGCTCGCCGCCCCCACGACGATCGCCGCCGCCAAGACCCCCGCCGAGGTGTGCGCCGAGTCCGGCTCGACCGGAGCCGCCGCCAACGCCCGCGTCGCGCGCCCCGTCGACCAGCACGCGGCCGAGCCCAACGAGGTCACCGACACCCAGGCGAAGGCCATGGACGTCGACCTCAAGGCGAAGCTGGACAAGGCCCTCAAGAACCAGCCGCAGCGCAGCCTGCGCGCCGCCGAGGCCGTCACGAGCATCCCCGTGTACTTCCACGTGGTCCACTCCGGCACCACCGGAAAGCTGACGTCCACCCAGATCAACAACCAGCTCGCGGTCCTCAACGCGGCCTACGGCGGCCAGGGCACCGGCAACGTGAACACGAACTACCAGTTCACCCTCGCCGCGACCGACTACACGGACAACGCCTCCTGGTACAACCTGGCTTCCGGCTCGCAGGCCGAGAAGGACATGAAGAACACCCTGCGCAAGGGCGGCCCCGGCGCGCTGAACTTCTACACCGCCAACCTCTCCGGCGGCCTGCTCGGCTGGGCCACCTTCCCGACCTCCTACGCCTCCGCCCCCAAGATGGACGGCGTGGTCGTGCTCGACTCCTCGCTGCCGGGCGGCTCCGCCGCCAACTACAACGAGGGCGACACCGCGACCCACGAGGTCGGCCACTGGATGGGTCTGTACCACACCTTCCAGGGCGGCTGTAACGGCAACGGCGACTACGTCTCCGACACCCCGGCCGAGAAGAGCGCGGCCTTCGAGTGCCCGACCGGCCGCGACAGCTGCACCACCAAGTCCGGTGTGGACCCGATCCACAACTTCATGGACTACACGTACGACTCCTGCATGTACCAGTTCACCGCCGGCCAGGTGGCCCGTATGACGAGCAGCTGGACCGCCTACCGGGCGGGCTGAGCACCGGATACGACCGGGCCCGGTCGCCTACCCTGGCGCCATGAGCGCGCCGGGGGACGTGATCGACGGACGGTTCGAGCTGATTGAACGGCTCGGCAGCGGAGGCATGGGCACGGTCTGGCGCGCGCTGGACCGTGCCCTGCATCGCGATGTGGCCCTCAAGGAGGTCCGGCCGCCCGTCGGCCAGGAGACGGGCGAGCCCGCGCGGCTGCTGCGCGAACGGGTGCTGCGCGAGGCCCGCGCCCAGGCCCGGATCAGCCACCCCAACGTGGTCGCCATCCACCACATCGTGGACGGGGACCCGCACCCCTGGCTGGTCATGGAACTCCTCCCCGGCGAATCCCTCCAACACCTCCTGGACCGGGGCCCGCTGGCCCCGGCCGAGACGGCCCGCATCGGCCGCGAGGTGCTCGGCGGACTCCGCGCGGCCCACGCCGCCGGGATCCGCCACCGGGACGTGAAACCCGCCAACGTGCTGCTGCGGAAGGACGGTTCCGCCGTCCTGACCGACTTCGGCATCGCCGCGATCCAGGACGCCCCCGCGCTGACCCCGCCCGGCGATGTCGTCGGGACCCCCGAGTACCTGGCGCCGGAGCGGCTGCGGGGCGTCGATCTGCCCGCCTCCGACCTGTGGTCGCTCGGCGTGCTGCTGTACGTGTGCGTCGAGGGCGTCAGCCCGATGCGCCGGGCCACCGGCCTGGCCACGCTGGCCGCCGTCCTGGAGGACCCGGTCCCGCCGCCGCTGCGGGCCGGCGCCCTGGCCCCCGTACTGGCGGACCTGCTGGTCCGCGACCCGGCGGCCCGGCCGGACCCCGAGGAGCTGGACGCCCGGCTCGCCGCCGTCGCGCGCGGCCGGGCTGCGGCCCCGGCACCCACCCCGGCGGACGCCGTTCCGGCCCCTCGGACCCGAACCGGAGGCCGCTTCGGCCCGCCGCCGGCCCTGCCCCCGAAACCGGCACCGCGCCCCCGTTCCTGAGGGCTGCCTAGAGGCTGTCGAGGAAACCGAGCGCGACCTTCCAGGCCTGCTCGGCGGCCTCGGCGTCGTAGTCGTCCAGATCCGGATCGGTGAACAGGTGCCCGGCCCCCGGGTAGGTGTGGACCTCCACATCGGCCCCGGCCCGCTGCATCCGCAGGTACCAGGCCGTCAGCCAGTCGTGCGTCTCGAACGGGTCCGGGTCGGCGATGTGCAGCTGCACGGGCAGGTCGTCCACCGAGGCGCCGTCCTCCAAGTCCGCCGTCCCGTGCAGGAGCAGCAGCCCGCGCGCCTTCTCGTCGGCCATCGCCAGGTGCTGGGCGACGGAGCCGCCGAAGGAGAAGCCCGCGTAGACCAGACCCTGGTCGGAGTAGGGGGCGGAGGCCAGTACCGCGCGCTTGAGCAGCTCGTCACGGCCGATCTCGTCCCGGTGGGCCATGCCCTCCTCGACGGTCTCGAAGGTGCGTCCCTCGAAGAGATCCGGCACCTGCACCTGGTGCCCGGCCGCGCGCAGCCGGTCGGCCGCCGCGTGCACCGCGGGCCGCAGCCCGTACGTCGAATGGAAGAGCATGATGTTCATGCCTCCCATCGTGCCAGTTCTTGAATATGAGGGGTCGGCAGGCTGCTTCCGGTTACGTTCAATCCCATGGAGATCGAGACCGTCCTGCGCCCCGTCACGGTGATCGGCGGCTCGCTGGTCGTCACCCTGATCGCCGGGTGGCTGCTGGACCTGCTGCTGCGCCGGGCCGACGCCCGGCACACCGAAACCCCCCTGTGGGGGCTGCTGCGCCGCTGCCGCCTCCCGTTCCAGGTGGTGCTGTGCACCTCGCTGCTCAGAACCTTCCACCGCCAGGCGGGAATCCTTCCCGACCACTCCTTCGGCGTCGGCCGCGCCCTCACCCTGGTGCTGATCGCCTCCGCGGCCTGGCTGGCCGTGCGCATCGCGACGGCCGTCGTGGACTCCACGTACGCGCGCTACGCCGCCGGGACCCAGGACGAGGCCCGGGTCCGCCGGGTCCGCACCCAGGTCACGCTGATCCAGCGGGTGGTCACGGCGGTGGTGGTCGTGGTCGCCGCCGCGTCGATGCTCCTGACCTTCCCGCCGATGCGTACGGTCGGCGCCTCGATGCTGGCCTCCGCGGGCGTCCTCGGCATCGTGGCGGGCATCGCCGCCCAGGCCTCGCTGGGCAACCTCTTCGCGGGCCTCCAGATCGCCTTCGGCGACACCGTCCGCATCGGCGACACGGTGGTGGTCGACAACGAGTGGGGCAGGGTGGAGGAGATCACCCTGACCTTCCTCACGGTCCGGACCTGGGACGAGCGCCGCATCACGATGCCGGTGTCGTACTTCACGAGCAAGCCGTACGAGAACTGGTCGCGCGGCGGGGCGCAGATGACCGGCACGGTCTTCTGGCACCTGGACCACAGCGCGCCGATCGAGCTGATGCGGGACCGGCTCCAGGACATCCTGAAGGACATCCCGGAGTGGGACGGCCGGGGCGGCGGCCTGGCGGTGACGGACACCACGCCGCACACGGTGCAGGTCCGTGCGGTGGTGACGGCGAAGGACGCGGACGATCTGTGGACGGTCCGCTGCGCGGTCCGCGAACGGCTGATCACCTGGCTGGTCACCCACCACCCGTACGCCTTGCCGCGCATCACCACGACGGAGGCGACCCCGCGGCCGACGCCCTGACCCGCCGGTGCCGCCGCCGCTGCGCGGCAATTCCAGCCCGCCCGGCGTTTGAGGGCACGGGCGCGAAGCGCACGTACGGGGTCCGGGGCGGAGCCCCGATCTTTGAGCCGCACGCGCAACGAGCCCCGGCACACCCAGCCTCGCCGGCGGAGCCCCGGCAGCGGCGCTCAGCCGTCGGGACCGAACGTCAGCCGGAACAGGGCCCCACCCCCGGGCCCCGGCTCGGCCACGAGCTCGGCCCCGTGCGCCAGCGCGATCTGCCGGGCCATCGCCAGGCCCAGCCCGGACCCCGGCAGGGCGCGGGCCGTCCCCGCCCGGTAGAAGCGGTCGAAGACGTACGGGAGGTCCTCCGCCGAGATCCCCGGACCGTGGTCCCGAACGGTCAGCTCCGGCCCCCCGTCGGCCCCGGCGGGCGAGGCCAGGGCCACTTCCACCGGCAGGCCGCCCCCGCTGAACTTCGCCGCGTTGTCCAGCAGGTTGGACACCAGCCGGCTCAGCCGGGCCGG
This sequence comes from Streptomyces sp. NPDC059989, assembly GCF_042736975.1. Classification (NCBI taxonomy): domain Bacteria; kingdom Bacillati; phylum Actinomycetota; class Actinomycetes; order Kitasatosporales; family Streptomycetaceae; genus Streptomyces; species Streptomyces sp. NPDC059989. The sequence goes on along the minus strand of NZ_JBHWUO010000030.1, from coordinate 30,107 downwards.
CACCCCCGCCACCTCCGCCTCCGCCACCGCCTCCGCCACCCGGACCGAGAACGCCACCCCCGGCCAGTGCGACCGCGCAGCGGACACGCAGTGCTCCACCAGCGGAGCCAGCCGGACCCGTTCCACCAGCGGCTGCGGCTCCTCGTCCCGCGCGAGCTCGATCAGGTCGTTCACCAGCCCCGTCACCTCCCGCAGCTGCCGGCCCAGCGCGAGCGAGGCCCGTTCCCGCTGCTCCGCCGTCAGCCGCTCGCCGCGCGCCAGCAGCTCCGCGTTCGTCCGCAGCGCCGTCAGCGGGGTCCGCAGCTCGTGCGAGGCGTCCGCGACCAGCCGCCGCTGCGCGGTCACGGACTGTTCCAGTTCCCCCAGCATGGTGTTGAAGCTCCCGGCCAGCCGGGTGATCTCGTCCTCCCGCCCGGAAGGCCCCCGCGACGGGAGTTCGATCCGGTGCCGGGGATCCCGCGTGGCCGCGATCCGCTCCGCCGTCGCCGTCAGCCGGGTCACCGGGGCCAGTCCGGTCCGCGACACCCACGAGCCGAGCACGGCCGCGAGCAGCACCCCGGCCGCCGCCGTCAGGAGCAGCCACCACGCGGCCTCCTCGATGCCGTCCTCGACGGTGTCGGCCCGCAGGGCCACCTGGAGCGCCCGGCCCTTGGCGTAGTCGGTGGTGAGCATCCGCGCCGGGTGCCCGGCCAGCGTGATGTTCGTGTAGTACGGGGCCCGTTCGCCCGCGGCGACCTCCCGCGCGGCCGGATCCACCGGCAGCTGCCCCGGCGGACGGGGGTCCTGGGCCGGGTCGGCCGACACCACCTCCGCGCACGCGGGGGCCGCGAGGAAGCGGCACTCCCCGGCCAGCACGCCGGGCCCCGCCCCCGGGTTGCGCTGCGCCGCGAGCCTCGCCGACTGGGTCAGGGTGAGGTCGAGCTGCCGGTACAGCGCGCCCCGTACGACGAGGAACGCGGCCGCGCACACCCCGACCGCCACGAGCGCCACGGCCGCCGTGGCGGCCAGCGCCAGCCGGGTCCGCAGCGGCCTCCGCCTGCGCCAGGGAGCTCCGAGCCGGCGCCGCCCGGCGCCCGTCACGCCGAGTCCAGCCGGTAGCCGACCCCGTGCACGGTGTGGACCAGCCGCGGCTCGCCCCCGGCCTCCAGTTTCCGGCGCAGGTAGCCGACGTACACGGCCAGCGAATTGGAGTCCGGCCCGAAGTCCCGTCCCCACACCAGTTCCAGGATGAGCTCGCGCGGGAGCACCTGCCCGGGGTGGCGCAGGAGCAGTTCCAGCAGCGCGGCCTCGGTCCGGCTGAACTCCAGCGGCCGCCCGCCCCGGTGCCCGGTCCGCGTCCCCGGGTCCAGGACCAGGTCCGCGAAGCCGAGCGGGGCGGCGCCCGGCGGCTCGGGCGCGGCCCGGCGCAGCAGTGCCCGTACGCGCGCGATCAGCTCGTCGAGCGCGAAGGGCTTGACCAGGTAGTCGTCGGCCCCGGCCTCCAGGCCGTCGACGCGTTCGCTGACCGAGTCCAGCGCCGTCAGCACGAGTACGGGCGTACGGTCGCCCAGCGCGCGCAGCTGCCGACACACTCCGAGCCCGTCGAGCACCGGCATCATCACGTCCAGGACGACAGCGTCGGGCTCCCAGGCAGCCACCTCGGACAGCGCGGCGAGCCCGTCGCCCGCGCCCCGCACCTCGTACCCCTCGACGGCCAGCCCGTCCTCGACGGCGGCCCGTACCTCGGGCTCGTCGTCGACCACCAGAATCCGATGCCTGCCCTGCGCGCTCATGTCCCAAAGCCTGCCAAACCCGCCGCCGCAACCTCTTAGAACCTTCTTAAGGCGCACCGGGAGTGTGCGGCCATGACCACCACACAGCTCTCCGTCGTGATCGGTGCGGGCGGCACCGGCGGCCACATCTATCCGGGGCTCGCCCTCGCCGAGGCGCTGCGCGCGGCCGTCCCCGGCGCCGTGGTCTCCTTCATCGGGACCGAGCGGGGCCTTGAGACCGAGCTGATCCCGGGCGCCGGCTACCGGCTGCACACCGTCGACATGATCCCCTTCGACCCGGCGCTGGGCGCGAAGCGGTACCTGCTGCCGGCGGCGCTGCTGCGCTCGGCGCACCAGGCCCGTGTCGTGATCCGGGCGCAGGGCGCGCACGCCGTCGTCGGCATGGGCGGCTATCCGAGTGCCCCGGCGGTGCTCGGGGCCCGGCTGGCCGGGCTGCCGGCCGTGATCCACGAGTCCAACGCGGTGCCGGGCCGGGCCAACCAGTTCGCGGCCCGGCTGACCCCGCACGTCGCGGTGGCCTTCGACCGCAGCCGCGCCCACCTGGCGGGCGGGGCTCGGGCGCTGACCACCGGCATGCCGATCTCGGCGGCGCTGGCCGGGCTGGCGGAGCGGACCCCGGCGGACCGGGCGGCGCTGCGTACGGAGGCCCGGCGGTACCTGGGCGTCCCGGAGGGGCGGCGGCTGGTCGTCTTCAACGGCGGCAGCCTGGGCGCGATCCGCCTGACCGGTGCGGCCGTCGGGCTGGCCGGGCTGTGGCAGGGCCGGGACGACGTCCAGCTGCTGATCAAGACGGGTCCGGCGGCGCTGTCCGGCGCGGAGGACGAGCTCACCACGTCCGGCGGCCGGCGGATCGCCCGGGCCGTCCCCTACCTGGACCGGATGGACCTGGTCTACGCGGCCTCCGACCTGGTGGTGTGCCGGGCGGGCTCGGCGACGGTCGCCGAGCTCGCGGCGACCGGGGTCCCCGCCGTGCTGGTCCCCTACCCCCACGCCCCCGGCGACCACCAGACCCACAACGCCCGGGTCCTGTCCGACGCGGGTGCCGGGCTGCTGCTGCCCGACGCCGAGACCACCGCCGAACGCCTCGCCGGGCTGGTCGGACCGCTGCTGGCCGACCCGGCCCGGCTCGCGGCGATGACCGGCGCCGCCGACCCCGGCCCGCACGCGCGGGCCGCCGAACTGCTGGCCGCGCAGGTCCTGCGCGTGGCCGGCGTCCCCCTCCCCACCCTGGAGCGAGCATGAACAACTGGACCGACCGCACCGTCCTCGTCACCGGAGCCGAGGGCTTCATCGGCTCCACCCTCGTCGACCTGCTGGTGGCCCGGGGCGCCCGCGTCCGCGCCTTCGTCCACTACAAGCCGTACGCCGAGAAGGGCCACCTGGCCCGCTACCTGGCCGACCCCGACGGCCCCGTCGAGATGTGGGCGGGCGACATCCGCGACGCGGGCCGGGTCAGCGACGCGGTGGCCGGCTGCGACACCGTCTTCCACCTGGCCGCGCTGATCGGGATCCCGTACAGCTACGCCTCGCCGGGCGCCTACGTGCAGACGAACGTCACCGGCACGGAGAACGTCGCGGAGGCCTGCCACCGCCACCGCGTACGCCGCCTGGTCCACACCTCCACCAGCGAGGTCTACGGCACGGCCCTCACCGCACCCATCTGCGAAACCCACCCGCTCCAGCCGCAGTCCCCGTACTCGGCGTCCAAAATCGGCGCGGACATGATGGCGCTCTCCTTCCACCACGCCTTCGAACTCCCCGTGACGGTGGTCCGCCCCTTCAACACCTACGGCCCCCGCCAGTCGGCCCGCGCGGTCATCCCCACGATCCTGGCCCAGCTCCACTCGGGCTCCCGAGAGATCCGCCTCGGCTCGCTCTCCCCCACCCGCGACTTCACGTACGTGACGGACACGGCGGCGGGCTTCCTCGCCGTGGCCGAATGCGACCGGGCCCTGGGCGAGGTGGTCAACCTCGGCACCGGCGAGGAGATCTCCATCGGCGCCCTGGCCCAGGCCCTGATCGAGGCCTCGGGCAAGGACGCGGAAGTAGGGGTGGACCCCTCCCGCCTACGCCCCTCGGGCAGCGAGGTCCACCGCCTCCTCTCGGACAACTCCCGGGCCCGCGACTGGGCGGGCTGGAAGCCCGAGGTCTCCCTCTCCGAAGGCCTGAGCCGCACCTCGGACTGGGTCGCGGCGAACCTCCACCTCTTCGCCCCGGACCGCTACGCGGTGTAGAGCAGCGCGGCGGCGCACTCCTCGGCGTGCGCCGGCAGCGGCTCCCCGGCCCGCAGATGCCGCCTGACGACCGAGAGCGGCAGGTCGACGAGAGCCAGGGTGACGCGCTCCCGGTCCCGGGGGCCCGCCACACCGAGCGAGGCGGCAAGAGCACCCAGCGAGCCGAATACACGCTCATTGCCGAAGTCGGCACGCCGAACGTACTCCTCGGCCCAGTCGGCCCGTCCGAACTCCCCGGCCCCATGCAGCAGCAAAGCCTCCTCCGGGTGGTACATGGACCCACTCGGCGCCCCGACCGCCTGCGCGACGCCCTTCTGGCGGACGCCCTGGACCACGCAGAACGCCCGGCCCAGCGCGCCCACTGGACCCCGTACGTCCGCTTCCTGCGCGCACCGGCTCGCCGTAGGGGCCGGGGGCGGGGTGGGGTGTCGGCCGGGACTAAAACGAGATGAATTCGGCGCAACCCACCCCCCACGAACGGGACCACCCCAGGGCGCCGAACATCGAAGCCCGTCCCGGCCGACACCCCACCCCGCCCCCGGCCCCGACCACCCGCCGCCCCCGCCTACGGGCTCCGCAGACTCCGCACGTCCAAGTGCCGCAGCACCCGGTCGACGATCTCCGGGTCGGCCCCGGGCTCACTCCGCGCGGCCAGCACCTCGTGGCGGGCGGCCGACATCATCTCGCGCTGGATCCGCTGCACGTCGCGGATCCGCTCCACCCGCTGCGCGTACGCCTCCCGCCGCTCCTCGTCCACCATGTCGGGGCTGATACGGGCCCCCACGTCGTACGCGCGCCGATAGAGAACCTCCACCAGGTCCTCCGGAAGCTCCTCCACCTCCTCGATCTCCTTCAGCCGCCGCTTCGCGGCCTTCGCCGCGCGGATCGCCAACTGCCGCTGGGTCTCGCGCTCCGCGTCCGTGTCCGCCTCCACCCCCAGCCTCCGCACCAGCCACGGCAGGGTCAGCCCCTGCAGCACCAAGGTCGCCATGATCACGGCGAAGGCAATGAAGACGATCTGGTCCCGCGCGGGAAACGGATCACCCGCGTCCGTCCGCAAGGGAATGGCAAGGGCCAGCGCCACCGAGGCCACCCCGCGCATCCCGGCCCACCACATGACCACGCTCTCCCGCCAGCTCAGCGGGATCTCCTCCTCGTAGTCGCGCCGCGTGTGCAGCTTCTTGGCGAGCCAGCCGGCCGGCAGCAGCCAGACCAGCCGTACGCCGACCACCACCGCGATCACGGCCACGGCCCACCCGGCCATCTCCCACTCGCGGCCCGCCGCCGTACCGAAGACGTTGTGGAGCTCCAGCCCGATCAGCCCGAACGCCACCCCGGTGACCAGCATGTCGACGACTTCCCAGAAGGTGTGCCCGGCGAGCCGCCCCAGCACGTCGTCGGCGTCGGTCGCGTACTCGGCGAGGAACAGGGCCGTGGTCAGGACGGCCAGCACCCCCGACCCCCGCAGCTCCTCGGCCACCACGTACGCGACGAACGGCACCAGCAGCGTCAGCCCGATCTGCAGCGTGGCATCCCCGAGCCGCCCCATGAGCCAGTGGGCGGCCCACCCCAGCCCAAGCCCGACGGCCACGGCCACGACCGCGGAGAGCACGAACTCCCCGAGCGCGTCGGGCCAGGAGAAGCTGCCGCTGACGGCGGCGGCGATGGCCACGTGATAGAGCACGATCGCCGTCACGTCGTTGAAGAGCCCCTCGCCCTCCAGGATCGACACCATCCGACGGGGCAGCCCGAGCGAACCTGCCACGGCGGTGGCGGCGACGGGGTCGGGCGGGGCCACGAGCGCACCGAGCGCGACGGCGGCGGCCAGCGGCAGCCCGGGCACGATGGCGTGCGCGACGGCGGCGACGGCGGCGGTCGTGACGAACACGAGGGCGACGGCGAGCAGGAGGATGGGCCGCAGATTGGCGGCGAACTGCCGCCAGGAGGTCCGCTGCGCGGAGGCGTACAGCAGCGGCGGCAGCACGAGCGGCAGGATGTACTCGGGCGGGATGTCGACATTCGGCACGACCGGCACGAGCGCGAGCACGACTCCGCCGATGGTCATCAGCACGGGCGCGGGCAGCCCGAGCCGATCCCCGAGCGGCACGGTGACGACGGCCCCGAGCAGCAGCACGAACAGCAGAGCAAGCTGATCCACTCCCCCACCCTGCCAGTCCGCTGCGCTTGGCGATGCGGTGGAAGCCCCCGAGCCCCTCGTGTCGAGGCTCCGCCCCGCGCCCGCGCCTCAAACGCCGGCGGGTCTGCGGGTTCGCCTCAAACGCCGGCGGGGCTGGAACCGCCCTGGGGCGGAGCCCCGGCAACGGCGCCACACCCGAACCCAATCCAGCCCCGCCGGCGTTTGAGGCGCGGGGTCTGGGGCGGAGCCCCAGCAGCGGCGCCGCACCCGAACCCGGGGGCTACGGCAGGGCGCGCCGCATCGCCCGGTGCGGGATGCCCGCGTCCTGGAACTCCGGCCCGTAGGCCACGTACCCCAACCGCTCGTAGAAGCCGACCGCATGCGCCTGCGCACCCAGATCCACGGCCGACAGCCCAAGCCGCACCGCCTCGGCCTCGATCGCACGGACCAGCGCCACCCCGACGCCCAGCCCGCGCGCGGACTTGCGTACGGCCAGCCGACCCAGCGAGCCGATGTCCTCGGACCCGGTCTTGGCCAGCGCGGCGGCACCGTACAGCAGCCGGCCCGTGCCGAGCGCGGCCCCGTCCGGCCCGACGGCCAGCACGTGCACCGCGTCCGCGTCGTACGCGTCGTACTCGATCGACTCCGGAACCGACTGCTCGACCACGAACACCTCGGACCGCACGGCGAAGCAGGCCGCCAGGTCGGACTCGCCCGTCGCCGGCCGGACGGCGAAGGCCGTCACTCGCTCTCGGCCCGGATCACGTCCAGCGCGTGCTGGAGGTCCGCCGGGTAGGTGCTCTCGAACTCCACCCACTGCCCGTCCGACGGGTGCTCGAAGCCCAGCCGCACCGCGTGCAGCCACTGCCGGGTCAGCCCCAGCCGCTTCGCGACCGTCGGGTCCGCGCCGTAGGTCAGGTCGCCCACGCAGGGGTGCCGGTGCGCGGACATGTGCACGCGGATCTGGTGCGTGCGCCCGGTCTCCAGCTTGATGTCGAGCAGCGAGGCCGCGCGGAAGGCCTCGATCAGGTCGTAGTGCGTGACGGAGGCCTTGCCGTCCTGCGTCACGGCCCACTTGTAGTCCGCGCTGGGGTGCCGGCCGATCGGCGCGTCGATCGTGCCGCTCATCGGGTCCGGGTGGCCCTGCACCAGCGCGTGGTAGCGCTTGTCCACGACCCGCTCGCGGAACTGGTTCTTCAGCGAGGTGTACGCGCGCTCCGACTTCGCGACGGCCATCAGGCCGGACGTGCCGACGTCGAGGCGGTGCACGATGCCCTGGCGCTCGGACGCGCCGGAGGTCGAGATCCGGTAGCCGGCGGCGGCGAGGCCGCCGATGACGGTGGTGCCGGTCCAGCCGGGGCTCGGGTGGGCGGCGACGCCCACCGGCTTCATGATGACGACGATGTCGTCGTCGTCATGGACGATCTCCATGCCGGGCACGGGCTCGGCGACGACCTCGACCGGCCGCGGCGGCTCGGGCATCTCGACTTCGAGCCAGGCGCCACCGTGTACACGCTCGGACTTCCCGACGACACTGCCGTCGACCGACACCTTCCCCGCGGCCGCGAGATCGGCCGCCTTCGTCCGGGAAAATCCGAACATACGGGCGATTGCGGCGTCGACGCGCTCGCCCTCGAGGCCATCGGGAACGGGCAGGGTGCGGATCTCGGGAATCGTACTCACCTGTCGAGTATGCAGGACCCGACAGAAGACCATTCCCGCGATCGACCCGCGACGGGCCCGCGATCAGCCCGCGATCAGTCCTTGTGGACGGTCCCGTCCGGGTCCAGGCCCTTGAAGGACAGCAGGACGATCAGGATGCCGCCGCACACGATCGCCGAGTCGGCCAGGTTGAAGACGGCGAAGTGGGCCGGCGCGATGAAGTCCACGACCGCCCCCCGGAAGACGCCGGGCGAGCGGAAGATCCGGTCGGTCAGGTTGCCCAGCGCACCGCCGAGCAGCAGGCCCAGCGCGATCGCCCACGGCAGGCTGTAGAGCTTGCGGGCCAGCCGCACGATCACCACGATCACGGTGGCCGCGATGCAGGTGAAGATGATCGTGAAGGCCTCGCCGAAGCCGAAGGCGGCACCGGGGTTGCGGACCGCCTCGAACTTCAGCAGATCGCCGATGATCTCGATCGGCGGCTGGTGCTCCAGCTTGGCCACGACCAGCATCTTGCTGCCGAGGTCCAGCAGGTAGGCGAGGACCGCCACGACGAGCAGCGCCACGATCCGCCGATGCCCCTTGGGCTCGGCGGACTCCGGCTGGGCGTCGTCCCCGACCTCCGGCGTACCGATGATGCGCTCCGCCTCTGCCACGTCAGTCCCTCGAACTCGCTCGAACCAGGCTCCTCCTGGACCCTGACGAGACACGAGAGTACGTCAGGGTCCCCGCCCGGGGGGCGTCCGCCCGGTGCCGATCTAGTGCCTGCGTTCCTGCTTCTGCTTGCAGTCCACGCACAGCGTGGCCCGCGGGAAGGCCTGCATCCGCGCCTTGCCGATGGGCTGCCCGCAGTTCTCGCAGAGCCCGTACGTGCCCGCCTCCAGCCGTTCCAGGGCCCGCTCGGTCTGCTCCAGCATCGAGCTGGCGTTCGCCGCGAGGGCCAGCTCGGACTCCCGGGTGATGTTCTTGGTGCCCGTGTCGGCCTGGTCGTCTCCGGCGCCGTCGCCGGAGTCCCGCATCAGGTCCGTGATGGCCGTCTCGGAGGCATCCAGCTCCATGCGCAGCCGCAGGACCTCCGAGGACAGCTCCGCACGGGCCTCCGCGACCTCCTCGGCCGTCCAGGGGTCCTCTCCGGGCCGTACGGCGAGCTCCCCGGGCGTGAGGGCCGCCGTGGCGCGCGCCTTCGGCAGCCCGCTGGTGGCGGCCGCCGCCGTCTTCCTCGCCGTACCGGTGCTCTTCTTGGCAACCACTTTGCGGACTCCCGTCTTCTTCGCGGCCTGCGCCGCCCCCTCGGCCACGGCCTTCTTGGCCGGGGTCTTCCTCGCGGTCGCCTTCTTGGCCGGAGCCTTCGCGGCGGTCACCTTCTTGGCCGGAGCCTTGGTCGCGGCGGCCTTCTTCCCGGCCGTGGTCGCCTTCTTGGCCGAAGCCGAAGCCGACGCCGACGCCGAAGCCGACGCCTTTGCCGCAGCCGGTACCGCGTCCACGGCCACCGCGGCCGCCCCTGCGGCCTTCTCGGCCACCTTCCCCGCGGCCTTCGCTGCGACCTTCCCGACAGCCTTGACGGCCTTCTGCGCAGTACTCCCGGCGGTCTTCTTCGCCACCATGGCCGCGGCCCCTTCACATACTGTGATCATTGCTCGCGAATCGTGCCGGAACGATAAATCGACTCCAGCCTCACGGCAACGGGGCACGCATCCGTCGAGGCCAACCTGCATCCGTTGTGCCCATCCGGAGGCCCGGTAATCCGCCTCACCCGCCCCACTGGATTCCGCGCCGGCGCGTCAGCCCATCCGGGTCACGCACCACCCGCCCCGCGCACCCCGCCACGCCGGGCCTGCGGGCCCCCCAAGGGCCCCCGAAAACCGGTCTGCCGCGTGCCGCCCGGGCCCGTACACTGGGCCCAGCGAGAGGCATGGATGGGGACGAGTAGCGTCGGACGCAGCCAGGAGCGACCCGGGGACGGTGAGAGCCCGGGGGCGAGCGCGATGTGAAGGATCACCCCGGAGCCGCCGGAAGAAAGCCGCAGGGAGCCCGCAGGGGTGCCCGTACGGCGAGTAGAACCGGCTTCGCACCCCAATGAGGGGGCCGCCGGACCACGTGTCCGGAGGCCAAGGAGGGTGGTACCGCGGGAGCAGCAGTCGGCTCTCGTCCCTCCGGACGGAAGTGACACCCCGCCGGAGGAAGAGTTCAGCCTCATGACCACACCGCCGCAGTACCGCCCGGTCCCCGCCCAGGTCGACCTGCCCGCGCTCGAACACGCCGTGCTCGACTTCTGGCGCGAGAGCAAGACCTTCGCCAAGACCCTGGAGCAGTCCGAGGGCCGCCCCGAGTGGGTCTTCTACGAGGGCCCGCCGACCGCGAACGGCATGCCCGGCGCGCACCACATCGAGGCCCGCGTCTTCAAGGACGTCTTCCCCCGGTTCCGCACCATGCGCGGCTACCACGTGGCCCGCAAGGCCGGCTGGGACTGCCACGGCCTGCCCGTCGAGCTCGCCGTCGAAAAGGAGCTCGGCTTCAACGGCAAGCAGGACATCGAGGCGTACGGCATCGCCGAGTTCAACGCCAAGTGCCGCGAGTCCGTGACCCGCCACACCGACGCGTTCACCGAGCTCACGACCCGGATGGGCTACTGGGTCGACCTGGACGACGCCTACCGGACCATGGACCCCGAGTACGTCGAGTCCGTGTGGTGGTCGCTGAAGGAGATCTTCAACAAGGGCCTGCTCACCCAGGACCACCGCGTCGCCCCCTGGTGCCCGCGCTGCGGCACCGGCCTCTCGGACCACGAGCTGGCGCAGGGCTACGAGACGGTCGTGGACCCCTCGGTCTTCGTCCGCTTCCCGCTGACGAGCGGCCCGCTGGCCGGCCAGGCGGCGCTCCTGGTCTGGACGACGACCCCCTGGACCCTGGTGTCCAACACCGCCGTGGCCGCGCACCCGGACGTCACGTACGTCGTGGCCACCAACGGCGAGGAGAAGCTCGTCGTCGCCCAGCCGCTGCTGGAGAAGGCCCTCGGCGAGGGCTGGGAGGCCACCGGCGAGACCTTCACGGGCAAGGAGATGGAGCGCTGGACGTACGAGCGCCCGTTCTCGCTCGTCGAGTTCCCCGAGCCCGCCCACTACGTCGTGAACGCCGAGTACGTCACGACCGAGGACGGCACCGGTCTGGTCCACCAGTCCCCCGCCTTCGGCGCCGACGACCTCGCGGTCTGCCGCGCCTACGGCCTGCCGGTCGTGAACCCGGTCCGTCCCGACGGCACCTTCGAGGAGGAGGTCCCGCTCGTCGGCGGCGTCTTCTTCAAGAAGGCCGACGAGAAGCTGACCGCCGACCTCGACGCCCGCGGCCTGCTCTTCAAGCACATCGCCTACGAGCACAGCTACCCGCACTGCTGGCGCTGCCACACGGCCCTGCTCTACTACGCGCAGCCGTCCTGGTACATCCGCACCACCGCCGTCAAGGACGCGATGCTGCGGGAGAACGAGAAGACGAACTGGTTCCCGGACTCGGTCAAGCAGGGCCGCTTCGGCGACTGGCTGAACAACAACATCGACTGGGCGCTGTCCCGCAACCGCTACTGGGGCACCCCGCTGCCGATCTGGCGCTGCGAGGAGAACCACCTCACGTGCGTGGGCTCGCGCGCGGAGCTGTCGGAGCTCTCCGGCCAGGACCACTCGGACCTGGACCCGCACCGCCCGTACATCGACGACGTCACCTTCACCTGCACCGCCGAGGGCTGCTCCCTCGAAGCGGTCCGCGTGCCGGAGGTCATCGACGCCTGGTACGACTCGGGCTCGATGCCGTTCGCGCAGTGGGGCTACCCGTACAAGAACAAGGAGATCTTCGAGAAGCGCTACCCGGCGCAGTTCATCTCGGAGGCGATCGACCAGACCCGCGGCTGGTTCTACACGCTGATGGCGGTCGGCACCCTGGTCTTCGACAAGTCCTCCTACGAGAACGTGGTCTGCCTGGGCCACATCCTCGCCGAGGACGGCCGCAAGATGTCCAAGCACCTGGGCAACATCCTCCAGCCGATCCCGCTCATGGACCAGCACGGCGCGGACGCGGTGCGCTGGTTCATGGCGGCCGGCGGCTCCCCGTGGGCGGCGCGGCGCGTCGGCCACGGCACGATCCAGGAGGTGGTCCGCAAGACCCTCCTCACGTACTGGAACACGGTCGCCTTCCAGGCCCTGTACGCCCGTACGTCGAACTGGGCGCCCTCCGCGTCGGACCCGGCACCGGCGGACCGCACGGTCCTCGACCGCTGGCTCCTCTCGGAACTCCACACCCTCACGACCGAGGTCACGGAGGCGATGGAGGCGTACGACACCCAGCGCGCCGGCAAGCTGCTCTCCTCCTTCGTCGACGACCTCTCCAACTGGTACGTCCGCCGCTCGCGGCGCCGTTTCTGGCAGGGCGACAAGGCCGCGCTGCGCACCCTGCACGAGGTCGTCGAGACGGTCACGCGCCTCATGGCCCCGCTCACCCCCTTCATCACGGAGCGGGTCTGGCAGGACATGATCGTCCCGGTCACCCCGGAGGCCCCGGAGTCGGTCCACCTGTCGTCGTGGCCGGTGCCGGACGCGGCGCTGGTGGACCCGACCCTGTCCCAGCAGATGCTGCTGGTCCGCCGGCTGGTCGAGCTGGGCCGGGCCACGCGTGCGGAGTCGGGCGTCAAGACCCGCCAGCCGCTCTCCCGGGCCCTGGTCGGCGCGGTGGGCTTCGACACCCTGTCCCCGGAGCTGCAGTCCCAGATCACGGAGGAGCTGAACGTCTCCTCCCTGGCCTCCCTCTCGGAGGTCGGCGGTTCGCTGGTGGACACCACGGCGAAGGCGAACTTCCGGGCGCTGGGCAAGCGCTTCGGCAAGGGCGTGCAGGACGTGGCGAAGGCCGTCGCGGCGGCCGACGCGGCAGCCCTCTCCCTGGCGCTGCGCGCCGGCGGGGCCTCGGTGGAGGTGAACGGCGAGCAGGTCACCCTCACTCCGGAGGAGGTCATCATCACGGAGACCCCGCGCGAGGGCTGGTCGGTGGCGTCCGACTCCGGCGCGACGGTCGCCCTGGACCTGGAGATCACCCCGGAGCTGCGGCTGGCGGGGCTGGCGCGTGACGCGATCCGCCTGATCCAGGAGGCCCGGAAGAACTCCGGCCTCGACGTGGCCGACCGCATCGCCCTGCGCTGGACCTCGGACTCCGCGGAGGTCGTCACGGCCCTGACGGACCACGCGGCCCTGATCGCGGACGAGGTCCTGTCGACGGACTTCGCCTCCGGCGAGGCCGACGCCACGTACGGCGACCCGTTCACGGACGAATCCCTGTCCCTGACCTTCCGCCTCCGCAAGGCGTAGCCAGGCCCCAGAGGCCCGTACCCCCCTCCCCGGGGGGTGCGGGCCTCTTTGCTGTTCCCCTACCCGCCCTTCCACCGTTCCCGCCTCAAACGCCGGCGGGGCTGGGAGGTGCCCCCGGTGCTCGACCCAAGGTGGCGCGGAGCCCAGCTCCAGACCCATCCGGCCCCGCCGGGGCACATTCCAGCCTCGCCGGCGTTTGAGGCGCCGCCGGAGGCATATCCAGCCCCGCCGGCGTTTGAGGCGCGGGGGCTCGGGGGCAGAGCCCCCGCAACGGCGCCGCACCGGCCCACCGGGCCAGGGGCCAACCCTCGGCAGCCGCGCCGCGCCCGGGTACGGGAACGGGCCGGGCCCGGTGCCCCCGAAGGGGAACCGGGCCCGGCCCGTGAAGCGACTGCCGACCCGCAGGGGCCGCGCTTAGTTGTCGTCCTCGTCGATCAGGAAGCCCCGCATGGGAGACGGCGCCTGCTGCATCGGCTGCGGCGCAGCCGGCCGCACCGGAGCCATCGGCTGCGTCATCGCCGGAGACATCTGCTGCTGACCGCCGTACGACGGGCCTCCGCCCATCGGGGAGGGACCGCCCATGGGCGACGGGCCGCCCATCGAGGGACCGCCCATGGAGTGGCCCATCGCACCGGCCGGAGCCATCGAAGGCGACGGCGACGGCGGCAGCGAGGGGGCACCCGGGTTGCGCGGCGGGGCCAGGGAGTCGTCGGCCTGGGTCTCCAGCTGACGCAGCTGCGACTCCAGGTAGGACTTCAGACGCGTACGGTACTCACGCTCGAAGCCCCGCAGGTCCTCGACCTTGCGCTCCAGCGTGGCGCGGGCGGACTCCAGGGAGCCCATCGCGACGCGGTGCTTCTCCTGCGCGTCCCGCTCCAGCGCGTCGGCCTTGGCGCGGGCGTCCCGCTCCAGGCCCTCGGCGCGCGAACGGGCCTCGCCGACGATCTTGTTGGCCTCGGAGCGGGCCTCCGCGATCGCCTGGTCGGCGGTCTGCTGCGCCAGCGACAGGACGCGGGCGGCGCTGTCGCCACCGGGGCCCTGCTGCGGGAGCTGCTGCGGCTGCTGCATCTGCTGCATGGGCTGACCCATGGGCTGCATCTGCTGCCCCATCTGCTGCATCTGCTGGCCCATGGGCTGCATCTGCTGGCCGAGCGGGTTCTGGCCGCCCATCGACTGCTGCTGACCCATGCCCTGCGGTCCACCCATGGGGTGCTGCTGCATGGGGCCGCCCATCGGGCCCGGGCCCTGCGGCCCGTGTCCGCCGGGGCCGGCGGGCAGCTGCGGCTGGCCGCCCGGGAGCTGCGGCGGGCCCATCTGCGGCTGCTGCTGCTGCGGCGGGCCGGATATGGCCGCGGGCACGGGGGCGCCGGGGCCGCGCTGGTCCTGGGGTTCCGGCTTGCGCATGCCCTGCTGCTGCTGGTTCTGCGCAGCGGCACGCGTGGCGGCAGCCAGCTTGGCGCGCAGGTCCTCGTTCTCGCGCAGCAGGCGCGTCAGCTCGGACTCGACCTCGTCGAGGAAGGCATCGACCTCGTCCTCGTCATAGCCTTCTCGCAGGCGGACGGTCGTGAACTGCTTGTTCCGCACGTCCTCGGGAGTCAGCGGCATGTCTTCTTCACCTCTACGTAGTCGTCGGCAGTCGGCAAGACCGTATCGGGACTGTCCCCGCGCCTGCGGGGAAGCTCATCGTTCACACGCTTCTCGCAGCGGTGCTCACGAAACTGATGAGGATGTAAACGATGATCATCAGAACGAAGAAGGACAGGTCGAGTGCCACGCCCCCGAGACGCAACGGCGGGATGAATCGCCGGAGAAGCTTGAGCGGTGGATCGGTGACAGTGTAGGTGGCCTCCAGAACGACCACCATCGCCTTGCCGGGTGTCCATGAACGTGCGAACTGGAACACGTAGTCCATGACCAGTCGGAAGATCAGCACGATGAGGAAGCACATCAGCGCGATGTAGACCACTTGCAGTGCGACGCCCATCCCGCGCTTCCCTCTCCCCGTTTCTCGCTCTGTTCCCGGTCCCGTATCTGACGGATCGGTCTAGCTTTGGTTGAAGAACCCGCCCTCCGCGATGCGGGCCTTGTCCTCCGCCGTGACATCGACGTTAGCAGGCGACAGCAGGAACACCTTCTGTGTCACGCGTTCAATGCTGCCGTGCAGACCGAAGACGAGACCGGCGGCGAAGTCCACGAGACGCTTCGCGTCCGTGTCGTCCATCTCCGTGAGATTCATGATCACCGGAGTGCCCTCACGGAAGTGTTCCCCGATGGTACGGGCCTCGTTGTAGGTCCGGGGGTGCAGCGTCGTGATGCGGTACGGCTCCCGCTCGGAGACGACCTTGGGCATGATCACGGGGGCGTTCTTCTCCAGGTTCGTGCGATCAGGTGTGATGGATGCCACGGGGGCAATTCGCGCAGGACGTCCGTTTTCCACCGGAATTGGGATGGGTTCGCGCTGCGGCGGGGGCTGTACGGCTCGTACCGGTTCGTCCGATACGGGCGATTGGTGCACGGGCTGCTGTCGGCGGTCCCGGGCCCGATCCGGTTCCGGCTCGGGCTCGAACTCGTCGTCGGGGTCGTACCCCGGGTTGTCGTACCGGTCGTCCTCCACGAGGCCGAGGTAGACCGCCATCTTGCGCATCGCGCCGGCCATTCTCTGAGTCCTCCGCTCTGTGGTGGATCGCCCTGTCGCAGGTGCCGCCGTGTCACGAATGTCACCAACTGCCCGCGATCCACGTGGTCTGCCCGCCCATCAGCGGGAATGACCATATTTTCTGCTGTGGTCCGACTTTCTTCGCGACGTTACCCGAGCCGGGGTCTCGCGCCGAGTACCGCAGTGCCGACGCGTACATGTGTCGCACCGGCCGAAACGGCCTGTTCCAGATCCGAGCTCATCCCGGCCGACACCATCGTGGCAGCCGGATGGTCCGCGCGCAGGCGGGATGACAATTCCACCAGCCGCTCGAAGGCCGCCTGTTCGCGTCCCGCGTAGGGGCCGGACAGCGGAGCCACGGTCATCAGACCGTCGATCCGCAGTCCGGGCGCCCCGGCGACGAGGTCCGCCAACTCCGCGAGCTGCTCGGGTGCGGCGCCGCCCCGGATCCCCCGCCCGCCCGACTCGGCGTCGAGGGCGATCTGCACGAGGCAGCCGAGTTCCCGGCCGGCGTTCGAGGCGGCGGCCGAGAGGGCGGTCACGAGCTTGGAGCGGTCGACCGACTGCACCACATGCGCGTATCCCGCCACGGAACGGACTTTGTTCGTCTGCAACTGGCCGACGAAGTGCCAGCTGAGCGCCAGATCCGCGCAGGCCGCCGCCTTGGGGGCGGCATCCTGGTCGCGATTTTCCGCAACATGACGGACACCCAGCTCCGCCAGCAGTCGTACGTCGCTCGCGGGGTAGGTCTTGGTGACCACGATGAGCGTCACCTCTTCCCGCTTGCGCCCCGCGGCCGCGCAGGCGGACGAGATACGTTCCTCCACCCGCGCCAGGTTCTCCGCGAGTTCCGACTTACGGTCCGTCATTTCCTATTCCAACCAGATATATCCGGCAAGCCGCCCGGTCACCCGGTCGCGGCGGTACGAGAAGTGGTCCCGCGACTCCAGTGTGCAGACCGGGGAACGGCGGACATCCACCACCCCCGCCTCCGCCAGCTGGGCGCGCACTCCCTCGACCACGTCGACGGCGGGGGTCCCCCAGCTCGTCTCGGCCCGCGCGGCCGGAACCACCGCGGACACCGCGTCCCGCATCTCGCCCGGCACCTCGTAGCAGCGCCCGCAGACCGCGGGTCCGGTCCGGGCGACGATCCGCCCGGGCTCGGCCCCGAGGGCGACCATCGCCTCGACCGCCGCGGGGACCACTCCGGCCACCAGCC
The DNA here is from genome assembly GCF_042736975.1 of Streptomyces sp. NPDC059989. Classification (NCBI taxonomy): domain Bacteria; kingdom Bacillati; phylum Actinomycetota; class Actinomycetes; order Kitasatosporales; family Streptomycetaceae; genus Streptomyces; species Streptomyces sp. NPDC059989. The sequence goes on along the minus strand of NZ_JBHWUO010000030.1, from coordinate 13,085 downwards.
CCGGCCGCCCGGCGTGGGCGGCGCCGGCGACCCCGGCGACGGGGTCGGCCAGCAGGACCGGCGTGCAGTCGGCGGTGAGCACGGCGAGGGCGAGCCCCCGACGGGCGGTCACCACCGCGTCCACCGAAGGGACGTCCTGGTCCGGACCCCACGGTCCGTCGACCACCGCCACGTCCCGGCCGTGGACCTGGTTCATCCAGACCACCAGGTCCGGGTCGAGCCCCAGCGACTTCGCCGCGAGCGCCCGGTTCGCGCGAACGGCGGCCGGGTCGTCTCCGACCGCGCCGCCGAGGTTGAGCTCTTCGTACGGAACGGCGCTCACTCCGCCCCACCGGTCGGTGAAGGCGAAGTGGGCGCCGCCCACGTGGTGCTGCTCCGGTGTCACTTCAAGAAGTCCGGGACGTCCAGTTCCTCGGCCGGGCTGTCCTGGTACGGCCGGGCCGTCGGGACCTGCGGCGCGGGGGCCTGGGCCTGGGTCGGGGCCGCCTCGACGGGAGCCGGGGGCTCCTCGCGCGGGGTGACCGTACCGAGTCCGCCGAAGGCCGGGCGGACCGGCTCGGGGGCGCGGACCGGCGCCGGGGCCGGCTCCTCGCGCTTCGTGGACGCGGCGCCGATGACGTTGTCCCGGCGGGCCGGGGGCTGTCCGCCGTCGAACCCGGCCGCGATGACGGTGACCCGCACCTCGTCGCCGAGCGCGTCGTCGATGACGGCACCGAAGATGATGTTCGCCTCGGGGTGCGCGGCCTCGCTCACCAGCTGCGCGGCCTCGTTGATCTCGAAGAGACCGAGGTCCGAGCCACCGGAGATGGAGAGCAGCACGCCGCGGGCGCCGTCGATGGACGCCTCAAGCAGCGGCGAGGAGATCGCCATCTCGGCGGCGGCCACCGCGCGGTCGTCGCCGCGGGCCGAGCCGATGCCCATGAGGGCCGAGCCGGCCTCGGACATCACGGACTTGACGTCGGCGAAGTCGAGGTTGATCAGACCCGGGGTGGTGATGAGGTCGGTGATGCCCTGGACGCCGGACAGCAGGACCTGGTCGGCCGACTTGAAGGCGTCGAGCACACTGACCTGGCGGTCCGAGATGGACAGCAGCCGGTCGTTGGGGATGACGATGAGGGTGTCGACCTGCTCGCGGAGCTGGGCGATGCCGTCCTCGGCCTGGTTCGCGCGGCGCCGGCCCTCGAAGGTGAACGGCCGGGTGACCACACCGATCGTCAGGGCGCCCAGCGAGCGCGCGATGTTGGCGACGACGGGTGCGCCGCCCGTTCCGGTGCCGCCGCCCTCACCGGCGGTGACGAAGACCATGTCGGCCCCCTTGAGGACCTCCTCGATCTCCTCGCGGTGGTCCTCTGCCGCCTTGCGGCCGACATCCGGGTTGGCGCCGGCGCCGAGGCCCCGGGTGAGTTCACGGCCGACGTCGAGCTTGACGTCGGCGTCGCTCATCAACAGCGCCTGGGCGTCCGTGTTGATGGCGATGAACTCGACGCCCTTGAGACCGACCTCGATCATTCGGTTGATGGCATTGACACCACCGCCGCCGACACCGATGACCTTGATGACTGCGAGGTAGTTCTGCGGTGCTGCCACGTCGAAGGCCTCTCGCCTCGAGTTACGTGTCGCCGCCTCGCGGGCCTGCGTTGCGACGACTGATGCCGAAATAGGGACGGTCCGAACGCGCCGACCCGAACCCTCACCCTGAAGTTTAGGGTTAGGGGTGTGTCTTGTTGCTGGATCCCATGGACTTCCGAACAGGACACTAAGTCGACAAGTAGCGCGTGTTCAACGAACACGCCGAACCTCCCGTTTTTCTTTTCACCCTATGTGATCACCCGTATCGCTGGCCAACCAGGGTGCGCCGCTGTTCGACCCGACGTCAACTCCCGGACACCGCAGGGGCGGTGGGGACGCTCACGTCGAAGTGTCCGGCCTTGGGCGCGGCTTTCAACAGAGCGGTCAGCGCACGCCCCTTCGCGTCGCTCTGTTCGCCGCTCCCCCACACCACCGTGCGGCCCCGCGTGAGCTCCAGAACGACCGAATCGTACGAACCCACCTTGACCTGCACGGTCTCCTTGGCGATCGGCTCCGGAAGGGAGCCGGCGACGAGAACCGCCTCGTGCAGCAGCCGTTCCTCGTCGAAGCGGCGGGCGCTCGGGGACTGACCTGCGTTCAATTCGAGGACCGGAACGCCGCCCGGTGCTTTCGCGACAGTGTCGAATCGCACACCCGAAGCGTCCACTTCGACGAAGTTGGCGTCCTTTTGGATGAGCAGGACGGGTTTGCGTTCCGTCACTTTCAGCCCGATTCCGTGCGGCCAGGCCCGCACCACATCGACCGAATCGATGCGTGGCAGCCGGCCGCGGACGCGCTCCTCGATCTCGTCGGTGTCGACGCTGACGAGGGGTGCGCCGACGGGGACGGCCGCCGCGGCCAGCACCTGCTCGGGGGTGAGCACCTCGGTGCCGGTCGCCGTGACCTTCTCGACGCGGAGCCAGGAGGAGCCGTAGAGCGCCCAGGTGCCGCCCGCGACGAGGAGCACCGCGGCGGCGAGGGAAGCCAGCACGGGGCCCCGGCGGAGCCTTCCGCCGGGGCCCTGCGGGCCCGATTTCTTCGACGCTTTCGGAGGCTTGGGCGGCTTGGGAGCCTCGGGAGAGCCGGAGCCCTTCCGTCCGGACCGGCCGGACCGATCGGAAAACGGTCCCCCGCGCTGTGCGGTCGTCGCTCCGGCCACTCCTGTGCCTCCTGCGTCAGTGCGTCCCGCCTCAGCGGTTCCTGTGGGCTGCGATCGCCTCGTACACCATGGCGACCAGCAGGTCGTCGGCGTCGCGGCGGCCGAACTCACCGGCCGCACGGGACATCTCGTACAGACGGTGCGGGTCGGACAGCACCGGGAGGACCTGGCTCAGCACCCACTCGGGCGTCAGCTCCGCGTCGTCCACGAGCAGGCCGCCGCCGGCCTTGACCACCGGCTGGGCGTTGAGCCGCTGTTCGCCGTTGCCGATCGGCAGCGGGACGTAGGCGGCGGGGAGCCCGACGGCGGACAGTTCGGCGACGGTCATCGCGCCCGCGCGGCACAGCATCATGTCGGCGGCGGCGTACGCGAGATCCATCCGGTCCACGTACGGTACCGGCACATACGGCGGCATCCCGGGCATGTTGTCGACACGCGGCATTTCGTTCTTCGGCCCGACGGCGTGCAGGATCTGGATCCCGGAGCGCTGGAGGGTCGGAGCGATCGCCTGGATCGTCTCGTTGAGGCGGCGGGCGCCCTGCGAGCCGCCGGAGACCAGCAGCGTCGGCAGGTTGGGGTCCAGGCCGAAGGCGGCGCGCGCCTCCGGGCGGACCGCTGCCCGGTCGAGGGTGGAGATGGAGCGCCGCAGCGGGATGCCCACGTAGCGGGCGCCGCGCAGCTTGCTGTCGGGGGTGGAGACCGCGACGGCGTGCGCGTACCGGGAGCCGATCTTGTTGGCGAGGCCCGGCCGGGCGTTGGCCTCGTGGACGATGATCGGCACCCCGAGCCGCTTGGCGGCGAGGTAGCCGGGCAGGGCCACGTAGCCGCCGAAGCCGACGACGCAGTCCGCCTTGGTGCGGATGAGGATCTCCTCCGCGGCCTTGATGGTGCCGCGCAGCCGCCCGGGAACGGTGATCAGTTCCGGGGTGGGCTTGCGGGGCAGCGGAACGGCGGGGATCAGCCCCAGTTCGTAGCCGCGTTCCGGCACGAGGCGGGTCTCAAGTCCGCGCTCGGTGCCGAGGGCGGTGATGCCCACTGAAGGGTCCTGCCTGCGCAGGGCGTCCGCGAGGGCGAGCGCCGGCTCGATGTGGCCGGCGGTCCCCCCACCGGCGAGTACGACATGCACCGAAATTCACCGCTCTCCGGACGGACGCTTCTTGACGCGCCGTCTCATCGACTTCCATCTCATCCCGGTCCGCCTCCAGCCGTTCTTCGGCTGGCGCATCGCGAGCGCCGCGCGCGCCGCCGGCTCCTCCCGCGCGAACGCGATGAGCAGTCCGACCGCGAACATCGTCGGCAGCAGGGCCGACCCCCCGTAGGAGAACAGCGGGAGCGGGACTCCGGCGATCGGCAGCAGACCGAGCACCGCACCGATGTTGATCACGGCCTGGGCCGTGATCCAGGTGGTCACGCCTCCCGCGGCAAACCGTACGAAGGAGTCCTCCGTGCGTCCGGCCACGCGGATACCCGCATAGCCTAGAGCCGCGAACAGGGCGAGCACCGACAGCGTCCCCGCCAGACCCAGTTCCTCCCCGGTGATGGCGAAGATGAAGTCGGTGTGGGCTTCGGGTAGTTGCCCCCATTTTTCCACACTGGCACCCAAACCGGAACCGAACCATCCGCCCGAGGCGAGGGCGTAGATCCCGTGGACCGCCTGCCAGCAGAGGTCGTTCTTGCCCGGATCGGTCGCGCCGAGGCACTCCAGCCGGTCCATCCGGTGCGGACTGGTCTTGATCAGCAGTGCGACGATCACACCGGCGAACGCCAGCACGCCGACGAACAGCCGCGTCGGGGCGCCCGCCAGCCAGAGCAGGCCGAACAGGACGGCACCGAGGATCATCGCGGTGCCCATGTCCCCGCCCAGCATGATCAGGCCGAGCAGCAGGAAGGCCACCGGGACCAGCGGCACCAGCAGGTGCTTCCACTGGCTGAGCAGCCCTTTGTCGCCCTTGCGCGCCAACAGGTCGGCGCCCCACAGGATCAGTGCCAGCTTGCCGAACTCACTGGGCTGCAACATGAACGGACCGCCAAGGGAAATCCAATTCTGGTTGCCGTTGATCGAGACCCCTATCCCGGGGACCTGGACCAGGACCATCAGGAACAGGGTGCCGGCGAGCACCGGATAGGACAGCGCCCGGTGCAGCTTGACCGGCATCCGGGAGGCGGCCAGCATCAGCACGGTGCCGATCAGGGCCGCGATGAACTGCTTCTTGAAGAAGTAGGCGTCGCCGAGGCCCAGCTGGAGGGCCTTGATCATGGAGGCCGAGTAGACCATCACCAGGCCGAGCACGGTGATGAGCAGCGAGCTGCCGAAAATCAGGTAATACGCCGTGAGCGGGCGGTCCCAGGCCCTGCGCAACTGCCGCTGCGTACGCCGCAGCCGGGCCAGCGGCCCGCGCCCGGCGGGCCGCCTGGCACTCACCGCGGGGCGTTTGCGGCCCTGCGCCTTCACGGCGGACGGCCGCCGCCCCGGCAGCATCTGCTTGGCCGGCATGTGATCTTCCCCTCCACTCGTACGAGGCGAGCAGCCGGCCGGAGAGACCCGTTCCAGGAGCCCTGTCTAGGCGCTCTCGGCTGCCAGTTCGCGTACCGCGTCGGCGAACGCGTCCCCACGCTTGTTGTAGTTCGCGAACATGTCCATCGAGGCACAGGCAGGCGCCAGCAGGACCGTGTCGCCGGGCTCGGCGAGCCGGGCCGCTTCCCGGACCGCTGCGAGCATCGCCCCAGTGTCGGTCCGGTCGAGGTCGACGACCGGGACCTCGGGGGCGTGTCGCGCCAGCGCCTCGGCGATCAGCGCCCGGTCGGCGCCGATCAGCACCACGCCGCGCAGCCGCTTCGCGGACTTCTGCACGAGCTCGTCGAAGGTGGCGCCCTTGGCGAGGCCGCCGGCGATCCAGACGATCGGCTCGAAGGCGGCGAGGGAGGCCTCCGCCGCGTGCGTGTTGGTGGCCTTGGAGTCGTCGATGTACGTGACCCCCGCGACCTCGTCCACGTACGCGACGCGGTGGGCGTCGGGGCGGAAGTTGCGCAGTCCGTCGCGGACGGCGCGCGGCTCCACGCCGAAGGCGCGGGCCAGGGCCGCCGCGGCGAGCGCGTTGGCGATGTTGTGCGGGGCCGGCGGGTTGACGTCCTCGACCTGCGCGAGCTCCTGGGCGTTCTTCTGCCGGTTCTCCACGAAGGCCCGGTCGACGAGGATGCCGTCGACGACGCCGAGCATGGAGGGGCCGGGGGCGCCGAGGGTGAAGCCGATCGCCCGGCAGCCCTCTTCGACGTCGGCGTTCTCGACCAGCTTCTCGGTGGCCGGGTCGGCGACGTTGTAGACGCAGGCCACCTGGTTGCCCTCGTAGATCCGGGCCTTGTCTGCGGCGTACGCCTCCATGGAGCCGTGCCAGTCCAGGTGGTCGGGGGCCAGGTTGAGCACGGCCGCCGAGTGGGCGCGCAGCGAGGGCGCCCAGTGCAGCTGGTAGCTGGAGAGCTCGACGGCGAGCACGTCGTACTGCTGCTCGCCGAGGACCACGTCGATGATGGGCGTGCCGATGTTGCCGACCGCGGCGGTCCGCAGACCCGCGGCCTTCAGGATCGACGCCAGCATCTGGGTGGTGGTGGTCTTGCCGTTCGTCCCCGTGATGGCGAGCCAGGGCGCCGCCTTCTCGCCGCGCAGCTGCCAGGCGATCTCGACGTCCCCGACCACGTCCACGCCCGCCGCGGCGGCGGCCGCGAACAGCGGGCTGTCGGGCTTCCAGCCGGGCGAGGTGACGATCAGGTCGGTGCCCTCGGGGAGGGTTTCCGCGTCCGCCAGGCGCACGGAGATCCCCAGCTCGCCGAGCTCGGCGGCGCGGGCGCGGTGGCCCTCGCTGTCGCCCCCGTCGACGACGGTCACCGATGCGCCGAGGCCGGCCAGGGCGCGGGCGGCACTGATGCCGCTCACGCCGAGGCCGGCGACGGTGATGTTCTTGCCGTGCCAGGAGGTCACTTGTCGGCTGCCCATCCCGCGTAGAAGAGACCGAGACCCACGATCACGCACATGCCCTGGATGATCCAGAAGCGGACCACGACAAGGACCTCGGACCACCCCTTGAGTTCGAAGTGGTGCTGGAGCGGGGCCATCCGGAAGACCCGCTTGCCGGTCAGCTTGAAGGAGCCGACCTGGATGACGACCGACATCGTGATGAGTACGAACAGGCCGCCGAGCAGGGCCATCAGGAACTCCGTGCGGGAGCAGATGGCCAGGCCCGCGAGCGCGCCGCCGAGGGCGAGCGAGCCGGTGTCACCCATGAAGATCTTGGCGGGCGAGGTGTTCCACCACAGGAAGCCGAAGCAGGCTCCCATCAGGGCGGAGGCGACGACCGCGAGGTCCAGCGGGTCGCGCACCTCGAAGCAGGCGTTCGGGTTGGTCAGGGTCTGCGCGTTGATGCAGGACTCCTGGAACTGCCAGACGCCGATGAAGGTGTAGGCGCCGAAGACCATCACGGCGGCGCCGGTGGCGAGGCCGTCCAGACCGTCGGTCAGGTTCACGCCGTTGGACATGGCCAGGATCATGAACAGCGCCCAGACCACGAACAGCACCGGGCCGATCGACCAGCCGAAGTCCGTGACGAACGACAGCTTGGTGGAGGCCGGGGTGAGCCCGCGCGAGTCCTTGAACTGGAGCGCGAGCACCGCGAAGGCGATGCCGACGATCAGCTGGCCGGCCATCTTGGCCTTGGCCCGCAGACCGAGCGAGCGCCGCTTGACGATCTTGATGTAGTCGTCGAGGTAGCCGACCAGGCCCATGCCCGCCATCAGGAAGAGCACGAGCAGGCCCGAGAAGCTCACCGCCTCACCGGTGATGACCTTCGTCAGGGCGTACGCGACGATCGTGGCCAGGATGAAGGAGATACCGCCCATGGTGGGCGTGCCCTTCTTCCCGGCGTGGCCGCGGGGGCCGTCGTCGCGGATGAACTGGCCGTAGCCCTTGCGGGCCAGCAGCTTGATCAGCAGCGGGGTGCCGACAATGGTGAGGAACATGCCGATGACACCGGCGAACAGGATCTGCCTCATCGGTCGGCGACCTCGCCCTCGCGCTCCAGCAACGCAAGCGCGACCCTCTCCAGGCCGATCGACCTGGAAGCCTTCACCAGCACGACGTCACCCGGGCGCAGTTCACTGCGCAACAGGTCGACCGCCGCCTGCGCGTCGGACACGAGCACCGACTCCTCACCCCACGAACCCTCGTTATATGCGCCCAGTTGCAGCCAGGACGCTTCCCTGCCCCCGACTGCGACGAGCCTGCTCACGTTGAGCCGGACGGCAAGCCGCCCCACCGCGTCGTGCTCGGCCAGCGATGCGTCTCCGAGTTCGGCCATGGGACCGAGCACTGCCCACGTGCGTCCCCCGTTCGCCCTGGCGGCGCCGCCCATCGCGGCAAGCGCGCGCAGAGCGGCCCGCATGGACTCGGGGTTCGCGTTGTAGGCGTCGTTGACGATCGTGACGCCGTCCGCCCGCTCGGTGACCTCCATCCGCCACCGGGACAGGGTGCCCGCCCCGGAGAGCGCGGTGGCGATCTCCTCGACGGACATGCCCAGTACATGGGCGACGGCGGCCGCGGCGAGCGCGTTCGACACGTGGTGCTCACCGTACAGCCGCAAGGTCACATCACTGCACCCGGTCGGTGTGTGGAGTGTGAAGGCGGGCTGTCCCCCCGGGGTCATCCGTACCTCGGTGGCCCGGATGTCGGCGTCCTCGGCCTCGCCGAAGAGGACCGTACGGGCCTTCGTGCGGGCGGACATGGCGCGCACCAGCAGATCGTCGGCGTTCAGGACGGCGATCCCGCCCTCGGCCTCGGAGGGCAGGGCCTCGACCAGCTCCCCCTTGGCCTGGGCGATCTGCTCGCGGCCGCCGAACTCGCCGATGTGGGCGGTGCCGACGTTCAGGACGAGCCCGATGCGCGGCGGGGTCAGGCCGGTGAGGTAGGCGATGTGGCCGATCCCGCGGGCCCCCATCTCCAGCACCAGGTGCCGGGTTTCCGCGGTGGCCTTGAGGGCGGTGAGCGGCAGGCCGATCTCGTTGTTGAGGGAGCCGGGCGTCCACACGGTGGGCGCGTGGGCCTGGAGCACCTGCGCGATCAGGTCTTTGGTGGAGGTCTTGCCGGCCGAGCCGGTCAGGGCCACCACGTCGGTGCCGAGCCGCTCGACGACGGCCCGCGCGAGGGCGCCGAGCGCCTTCTCGACATCGGGGACGACGATGGCGGGTACGCCGACCGGCCGGGCCGCGAGCACGGCGGCGGCTCCGGCCTCGATCGCGCGCCCGGCGTAGTCGTGGCCGTCGACGTGCTCGCCGTCGAAGGCGGCGAACAGGCTGCCGGCCTCCACCTGGCGGGAGTCGATGACGACGGGCCCGCTGATCCGCACGGACGGATCCGGTATGTCGTGGGGCCGCCCGCCGGTGATGTCGGCGATCTCGGCGAGGGAAAGGGCGATCACTGGTTCACCTCGGCCTGCTTGAGCGCGTCGTTCTTCAGCACGTCGTTCCTCTGCGCCGCCTCGATGGCGGAGCGGAGCACTTCGCGGTCGTCGAAGGGCCGTACGACACCCGCGGTGTCCTGGCCCTGCTCGTGGCCCTTGCCCGCCACCAGCACGGTGTCGCCGGGCTCGGCGCGCGCGACGGCCGCGGCGATGGCCGCGGCCCGGTCGGCGTCGACGAGGACGGTGCCGCGCTCGGCGGGCGGTACGGACACGGCGCCTTCGAACATCGCGGCGAGGATCGCGAGGGGGTCCTCGGAGCGCGGGTTGTCGGAGGTCAGGACGGCCACGTCGGCGTAGCGGGCGGCGGCGGCGCCCATGGGGCCGCGCTTGGTGGTGTCGCGGTCGCCGCCGCAGCCGAGCACGATGTGCAGCCTGCCGGTGGTGACCTCGCGCAGGGCGCGCAGGACCGATTCGACGGCGTCCGTCTTGTGCGCGTAGTCGACGACGGCCAGGTACGGCTGTCCCGCGTCCACCCGCTCCAGCCGGCCGGGGACCCCGGGGACCGCGGCGACGCCGTCGGCGGCGGTCTGCGGGTCGAGGCCGGCGGCGGCCAGGGTGACGATCGCGGCGACGGTGTTGGCCACGTTGAACGGGCCGGGCAGCGGCGCGGTGGCCCGTACGCGCTGTCCCTCGGGGCCCACCAGGGTCAGGGTGGAGCTCGCCGGTCCGAAGACCACGTCCTCGGCGCGCCAGTCGGCGGCCGGGTCGCCCGCGGCGGAGAAGGTGACCACCGGCACCGTCGCCTCCTTGGCGAGGCGGCGGCCGTACTCGTCGTCGAGGTTGACCACGCCCAGGCGGGCCCGGCGGGGGGTGAAGAGCCCCGCCTTCGCCTGGAAGTAGTCGTCCATGTCGGAGTGGAACTCCATGTGCTCGGGGCTCAGGTTGTTGAAGACCGCGACGTCGAAGACGCAGCCGTCGACGCGGCCGAGCACCAGGGCGTGGCTGGAGACCTCCATGGCGACGGCCTCGACCCCGCGTTCGCGCATGACCGCGAAGAGGGCCTGGAGGTCGGTGGCCTCGGGGGTGGTCCGCTCGGACTTGATGCGCTCGTCGCCGATGCGCATCTCGACGGTGCCGACGAGTCCGGTGGCGCGGCCCGCCGCGCGCAGGCCGCCCTCGACGAGGTACGCCGTGGTGGTCTTGCCGGAGGTGCCGGTGATGCCGATCTGCAGCAGGTCCTCGCCGGGGCGGCCGTAGATCGCGGCGGCGAGCTCGCCCATCCGGCCGCGCGGGTCCTCGACGGTGAGGACGGGCAGGCCGGTCGCGGCGGCGCGCTCCGCCCCCGCGGGGTCGGTCAGCACGGCCGCGGCGCCGAGGCCGGCCGCCTGGGCGGCGAAGTCGGCTCCGTGCGTCCTGGCTCCCGCGAGGGCCGCGTACAGATCGCCGGGGCGGACCGCACGGGAGTCGTGCGTGATGCCGGTGATCTGCGCTGCGCCTGGCGCTCGGACGCCCAGCAGGGTGGCCAGCTCGCCCAGAGGGGTCGGGCGGGCGGACACGGGCCGGGGCGCTCCCGGCGGCGCTGCCGGGGCGTCTTTCTGGGTGGTTCTGGGCTGATCAGCGTGGGGCACGGCGGTGAGCGTACCGGGCGCGGCGGGCCGGTCGCGAAGTGAGGGCCCGGTCTCGGCGGCGGCGGCCGACTGGTTCCCGGGTTTCGGGGTGATCGTTGTCACTGGTGGTGCCTCACGCTTTTCTGGCCGGGCGGTGGGTCACCGACCGGGCTGCGGACTGGGCTGCGGGGCCGGCTGCGGGGCGGGCTGGGGACCGGTTTCGAAGGTGACCGGGAGCCCGGCGGGGGCCGTACCGGTGGGGGCGACCTGGAGGGTCTTCAGGGCGAACTCCATGACCTTCTTGTAGATCGGGCCGCAGATCTGGCCGCCGAAGTAGCTGCCCTTCGTGGGGTTCTGGATCGCGCAGTAGACGGTGATGCGCGGGTTGTCGGCGGGCGCGAAACCGGCGAAGGAGGCGGTGTAGCCCTTGTAGCGGCCGGTGGCCGGATCCACCCGGTTGGAGGTGCCGGTCTTGCCGCCGACCCGGTAGCCGGGGATCTTCGCCTTGGTTCCGGTGCCCTCCTGGTCGTCGACGACGGATTCGAGCATCTCGGCGAGGGTCTTGGCGGTCTCCGGGCTGATCACGCGGGTCTGCTCGGGGGCCTGGGCCGGGGTGAAGCGGCCGTCGGGGCCCTTGGTGCCGCGCACCAGGGTCGGGGTGATCCGCACGCCGCCGTTGGCGATGGTGGAGTACACGGAGGCCGCCTGCATGGCGTTGAGGGACAGGCCCTGGCCGAAAGGAATCGTGTACTGCTGGGAGGTGGACCAGTCCTCGGGCTTGGCGAGGATGCCGCGGGACTCGCCCGGGTAGTTCAGGCCGCTGGGCCGCCCGATGCCGAACTTGTCCAGGTACGAGTACAGGACCTTATTGGCCTCGGGCTGGGTGGGGCCGAGCTGGCCGGTGGCCAGGATGGTGCCGATGTTGGAGGACTTGGCGAGGACCCCGTTGAGGGTCAGGTACCAGGTCGGGTGGTCGATGTCGTCCTTGAAGAGCCGGTCGCCGCGGTGGAGCCGGTTCGGGACCTCGACGTGGGTCTCGGGGGTGGCCTTCTTCTCCTCCAGTACGGCGGCCATCGACATCACCTTGGCGGTGGAGCCGGGCTCGTACACGTCCTGGAGCGCGGCGTTGCCCATGGCGGCGGAGCGGGCGCGGGTCAGGTCGTTGGGGTCGAAGCCGGGGGCGTTGGCCATGGCCAGGACCTCGCCGGTGCGGGTGTCCTGGACGATGACGTAGCCGCGGTCGGCCTCGGACTTCTGGACCTGCTCGGTGATGGCGCTCTGCGCCGCCCACTGGATGTCGCGGTCGATGGTCAGCTCGATGTCCTCGCCGGGCACGGCGGGCTTCTCGCTGGAGCCGGCGGTGGGGACGCGGCGCCCGCCCGACTGGGCGTACGTCACCTCCCCGTCCTTCCCGGACAGCTTCTTGTCGAGGGAGGACTCCAGGCCGCCGCCGCCCTTGCCGTCGGCGTTGACGTAGCCCAGTATCCCAGCGGCGAGGTCGCCGCCCGGGTACACGCGCTTGCTGCTGTCCTCCTTGAACACGCCGGCCAGGACGTTGGCGCCGGGGCCGTTGTTCCTCTTGTCGGCCTCGGCCTTGTCCGCGAAGACCTTCTTGAGGTCCTTGATCTGGTTCCAGACCTGGGGGGTCTGGCGGTAGGCGAGGACGACGTAGCGCGTGTTCTTGGTCTTCAGCCGCCCGGCGAGCTCCTTGGCGTCCCTCCCGAGGATGGGCGCGAGGAGGGCGGCCGCCTGCTCGGGGGCGTCCGGGGCCTTGCTGTCCTGCGGGGTGAACATCTTCGGGTCGGCGGTGATGTCGTACGCGTCGACGCTGGTGGCGAGGGCCACGCCCTTGCGGTCGGTGATCTCCCCGCGCTCGGCGGCCAGCTTGACGCTGGTGTAGCGGTTCTTGGAGGCCTCGGCGGAGAAGGCGGAGGCGTCGACGGCCTGCACCTGGAGCAGGCGGACGACGAAGGCGACCATGACGAGCGTCAGGCCGACGCTGACGAGGCGCAGCCGGGGCTTGGGGCTGCCGAGCCGGATGGTGTGCGGGCGCCTGGTCGCGGCGGGCCGCCGCGTCGCGGGCCGCGAGGCCGGGCGGGCCGTGGCCCGCGCCCTTGCTGCCGGGCCGGGCACCCTTGCTCCCGGGCCGGGCACCCTTCGCCGCGGCGGCTCCTGCGGGCTCATCGGGCCACCGCCTTCCTGGGGCTCCGCCCCAGACCCCGCTCCTCAAACGCCGGAGGGGCTGGAAATCCAGCCTCGCCGGCGTTTGAGGCGCGGGGGTACGGGGGCGGAGCCCCCGCCGGGTCC
>NZ_JBHWUO010000029.1:0-104674 GCF_042736975.1 Streptomyces sp. NPDC059989 | reverse complement strand
GCCGGGGCGGCCGGGGCGGCCGGGGCGGCCGGGCGCAAGCGCCACCACCGCCACCCCGACCTACCGCTCGCCGCGCGACTCCCCAGTACGGTGAACCTTCCCGGTCACGGCGCTAGCCCCGGCCGCCGCCTGCACGCGCCGCCTGGCGTGCGTCCAGTGCGTGCAGCACCCGGCGGGCGAGCGGGTACGTCCGCACCATGTCGGCCAGGGTGGTCGAGCCGCGCGTGATCCGGGCGAAGGCCCGCCACGCCGGCCGGAACCCGGTGATCGCCGCGTGCAGCATCCCCGGCCGGGCCTCGAAGACGCCCAGCATCCGCTTGCCGACGCCCATCTCCACACCCAGCCCCGCCTTCACGGCGAAGGCGTAGTTGAGCGCCTGGCGGCGCGCGTCCACCGCGTCCTGTGCCTCGGAGATCTTCACCGCCCACTCCCCCGCGAGCCGCCCCGAGCGCAGCGCGAAGGAGATGCCCTCCCGGGTCCACGGCTCCAGCAGCCCGGCCGCGTCGCCCGCGACGAGCACCCGGCCGCGCGAGAGCGGCGAATCGGGCTTGCGGCAGCGGGTCAGGTGCCCGGAGGAGACCGCCGGTTCGAAGCCGGCGAGTCCGAGCCGGGCGATGAAGTCGTCCAGGTAGCGCTTGGTCGCGGCGCCGTCCCCCTTCGCCGAGATGACCCCGACGGTGAGGGTGTCGCCCTTGGGGAAGACCCAGCCGTAACTGCCGGGCAGCGGGCCCCAGTCGATCAGCACCCGCCCCTTCCAGTCCTCCGCCACCGTCTCCGGGACGGGGATCTCCGCCTCCAGGCCGAGGTCCACCTGCTCCATCTCGACCCCGACGTGCCCGCCGATCCGGCTCGCGCTGCCGTCCGCGCCGACCACCGCGCGGGCCAGGACGGTCTCCCCGTCCGCGAGCACCACGGCCACCGTGCGCCGGTCGGGCACGGCCGCCCCGTGCTGTTCCACGCGGGCCACGGCAGTACCCGTACGGATGACGGCGCCGGCCTTCTCGGCCTCGGCGACCAGTCCGGCGTCGAACTCCGGCCGGTTGATGAGCCCGAACAGCATCTGCTTCGAGCGCCGGGTCCGGGTCAGCTTCCCGTCGAGCGAGAACGTCACCGCGTGGATGCGGTCCTTGAACGGCAGCACGAACCCCGGGGGCAGGGCGTCGCGCGAGGGGCCGATGATGCCGCCGCCGCAGGTCTTGTACCGGGGCAGCTCGGCCTTCTCCAGCAGCAGGACGCGCCGCCCCGCCGTCGCCGCCGCGTGCGCGGCCGAGGAGCCGGCCGGTCCGGCCCCGACCACGACCACGTCCCACACCTCGCCGGTCCCCCCGACCGCCTCGTCCCCGGCCCCCTGCGCGGCCTGCCCTGCGCTTGCGTCGCGTACGTCGTCGTCGCTGCTCACGATGTGCTGATGCTCCTGATCACCCGGTTGCTCCGATGCCGGGCAAATCCTACGGCGAGACTCCGCCCCGTCCTGTTGTGCGAGGATCGGGACTGTCTTCGCCGTACCCGGCATACGCCCACCACGCGGATCCGGGCGGCGTACTACTGAGAACAACGTCGCACCCAAGAGGAGCGTGCCCATGTCCCAGAATCCGATCGCCGAGACCATCGCCTCGCTGATGCCCCGCGCCAAGCAGGAGCTCACCGAGTTGGTGGCCTTCCAGTCGGTCGCGGACTGGGCGCAGTTCCCCAAGAGCGAGAGCGAGGCCGCCGCCAACTGGGTTGCGGACGCCCTGCGCGTCGAGGGCTTCCAGGACGTGGCGCTGCTCGACACCCCCGACGGCACCCAGTCGGTGTACGGCTTCCTCCCCGGGCCCGAGGGCGCGCCGACCGTTCTGCTCTACGCGCACTACGACGTGCAGCCGCCGCTGGACGACGCCGCCTGGATCTCCCCCGCCTTCGAGCTGACCGAGCGCGACGGCCGCTGGTACGGGCGCGGCTCCGCCGACTGCAAGGGCGGGTTCATCATGCACCTGCTGGCGCTGCGCGCCCTGAAGGCCAACGGCGGGGTGCCGGTGAGCGTGAAGGTGATCGTCGAGGGCTCCGAGGAGCAGGGCACGGGCGGCCTCCAGCAGTACGCCGAGGCACACCCGGAGCTGCTGGCCGCGGACACGATCGTCATCGGCGACGCGGGCAACTTCCGCCTCGGCCTGCCGACGGTGACGGCCACCCTGCGCGGGATGACCCTGCTGAAGGTGAAGATCGACACACTGGGCGGCAACCTGCACTCCGGCATGTTCGGCGGCGCGGCCCCCGACGCGCTGGCCGCGCTGATCCGCGTACTCGACTCGCTGCGCGCGGCCGACGGTTCGACGACCGTCGACGGGCTGGCCTCCGACGCGGTCTGGGAGGGCCTGCAGTACCCGGAGGCGGACTTCCGCGCCGACGCGAAGGTGCTGGACGGGGTCGAGCTGATCGGCGACGGCACGATCGCGGACCGGCTGTGGGCCCGCCCGGCCGTGACGGTGCTCGGCATCGACTGCCCGCCCGTGGTCGGCGCGACCCCGTCGGTGCACGCGAGCGCCGGCGCGCTGATCAGCCTGCGGGTGCCGCCGGGCGTGGACACCTCGGCGGCCATCAAGCTGCTGGAGGCGCACCTGGTGGCGCACACCCCGTGGAAGGCGCGCCTGGAGCTGGAGGTCGTCGGCCAGGGCCAGCCCTTCCAGGCGGACACGAGCAGCCCGGCGTACGCCTCGATGGCGGCGGCGCTCCAGGCCGCGTACCCGGGCCAGGAGATGCAGGTCGCCGGCATGGGCGGCTCGATCCCGCTGTGCAACACGCTGACGGAGCTGTACCCGGAGGCGGAGATGCTGCTGATCGGGCTGAGCGAGCCGGAGGCGCAGATCCACGCGGTCAACGAGAGCGTGTCGCCGGAGGAACTGGAGCGGCTCTCCGTGGCGGAGGCCCTCTTCCTGGTCAACTACGCGGAGTCCAAGCGCGGCTGACCCCGGTGGGGGCCGGGGCCGGGGAGCGGCGCCGCCGCGCGAGCGGCCCCGGCCTCCGCCCGGGCTTTCCGGGGCGGACCCCCGGCAGCGTCCGCTCTCGGCGGACTCCGCTCCCGGTGAAGTCGCGTGCGCGGGGCGGACCCGGATCCGTAGCGTCGGGCGTATGGATCTTGTCGAAATCATCCCGAACCGGCTCCACATGCTCCGCTTCCCTATCGGCCAGGCCTATCTCTGGCAGGACGGCGCAGCCCTCACCCTCATCGACGCGGGCAACGCCCGGTCCGCCGCCGAGATCGAGGGGGCCATACGCTCCCTCGGGCTGCCGCCCGAAGGGCTGGAGCGGATCGTCCTCACCCACTGCCACCGCGACCACGTCGGCGCGGCCGGCGAACTCGCCGCCCGCTGGGGCGCGCAGGTGCTGGCGCACCGTCTGGACGCACCGGTGATCCGGGGCGAGCGGCCCGTACCCGAACCGGTGCTGCTGGACTGGGAGATCCCGCTGTACGCCCACGGCCTGACCGTCCCCGAGGCCTCGCCCACCCCGGTGGACCGGGAGCTGGAGGACGGCGAGGCCCTGGGCTTCGGGGACGGGGCGTACGTGGTGCACGCCCCCGGCCACACGGACGGCAGCATCGGCATCCATCTCCCGCACTACGGCGTGCTGTTCACGGGGGACTGCATCGCCGCCGTCGGCCCGCTGATGCTGGGCGTCTTCAACGTGGACCGCGCCCGGGCCGTCGAGTCCTTCCAACGCCTGGCCGCCCTCGCCCCGTCCACGGCCTGCTTCGGCCACGGCGACCCCCTGACGGTGGACACCGCGGCCGCCCTGGCGAAGGCGGCCGCCGACACTCCGACCGGCTGATCCCCCGGCGGGGTTCAGCCGACCGGGACACCCGCCTCCAGGTAGAGGGGGCGGCCGCGTTCGCGGGCGCGCAGGGCCCCGCGCAGCCGCTCGTAGCGGTGCGGCGGGAGGAGGGCGGCGGCCTCGGCCTCCGTGACGAAGCGCCAGGCCCGCAGTTCCGGGCCGGGCAGCCTGAGGCGCTCGGCCGCTCCGTCCGGGAGGCGGCCGCCGTCGAAGAGCAGCCGCAGCCCTCCGTAGCCGGGGGGCAGCGGGGGCTCCCAGTCGACCACCAGCAGGCCCGGCGTCCGGTCCAGTACGAGGCCCAGTTCCTCGGCGACCTCCCGTACGCCCGCGCACGCCGGTGCCTCTCCGGCTTCGACGACGCCGCCCGGGAACTCCCAGCCCGCCTTGTACGTCGGATCCACGAGGAGCACCCGGTCCTGGTCGTCGAAGAGCAGCACCCCGGAGGCCACCGTCTCCCGCGTGGGCTCCGGGCTCTGCACGATCTCGCTGACCCGGGCCGTGTCCGTGCGGACGGCCTCGGCGATCCGCTCCGCCGTCTCCCGCGGGGTCAGGGCGCCGTTGTCGACGAGGTGCGCGTCGGCGGTCAGCCAGCCGAGTGCCTGCTGGTACACCGGTATGTGGTCGTAGGCCCACTGGCGGACCCGGAGGTCCACCTCCTGCGGCGACCCGGGCTCCTCCCGGGTGGCGATCCGCTCGCGCAGGATCGTTTCCGCCGGGGCCAGCAGCACATGGCGCACCGGGATCCGACGGGCCGCCAGCCCGCCGAAGATCTCGTCCCGGTACTCCTGCCTGAGCAGGGTCATCGGTACGACGAGCACCCCGCCCAGTTCCGCGAGCATCGCCGCCGCCGTGTCCACCACCAGCCGCCGCCAGCTCGGCAGGTCCTGGTAGTCGGACACTTCCGCGAGACGTTTGCGCGGCAGCAGCACGCGCAGCGCGTCACCGATGAACTCCGGGTCGAACAGGGTGCTGTCCGGCAGGATTCCGGTCAGTTCGCGGGCCGTGCTGGTCTTTCCGGCACTGAATGTGCCGTTGATCCAGACAATCACGTCTACCCCTCTCCCCATGGCTCGTCCGGAGCCCCCAGTGGCTTGCCCGCACCACCCTGCCACGGAAACCTCAACTTGGGCCTACTGCTTATCCTCAAGGTCAGAGCGCTGCCCGATACCTCCGGAGGTTTCCCACCGTGCCCCACAGCCGCCGCCCGTCCGACCCCCGTTACGGCAACCGGCCGACCATGAAGGACGTGGCGGCCCAGGCGGGCGTGGGCCTGAAGACGGTGTCGCGCGTGGTCAACGGCGAGCCCGGCGTCACCCCCGACACCGAACGGCGCGTCCAGGAGGCCATCGACGCCCTCGGGTTCCGCCGCAACGACAGCGCACGCGTGCTGCGCAAGGGCCGTACCGCCACCGTGGGCCTGGTCCTCGAGGACCTCGCGGACCCCTTCTACGGTCCGCTGAACCGTGCGGTGGAGGAGGTGGCCCGCGCGCACGGCGCCCTGCTCATCAACGGCTCCAGCGCCGAGGACCCGGAACGGGAGCGGGAGTTGGCGCTCGCGCTGTGCGCCCGCCGGGTGGACGGGCTGATCGTGATCCCGGCCGGTGACGACCACCGCTACCTGGAGCCGGAGATCCGGGCCGGCGTGGCCACGGTGTTCGTGGACCGCCCGGCCGGCCGGATCGACGCGGACGTCGTCCTCTCGGACAACTTCGGGGGCGCCCGGGACGGGGTGGCCCACCTGATCGCGGGCGGCCACCGCCGGATCGGCTTCATCGGTGACCACCCGCGCATCCACACGGCGACGGAGCGCCTGCGCGGCTACCGGGCGGCGATGGCGGACGCGGGCCTGCCGGTGGCCGATGCCTGGGTCTCCCTCGGCTCCACGGGCCCCGACCGGGTCGCGGCGGCGGCGCGCGCGATGCTCGCGGGCCCGGAGGCGGTGTCCGCCGTCTTCGCCGGCAACAACCGGGTGACGGTCACGCTGGTACGGGTCCTCGCCGACCGGGAGCACCCGGTGGCCCTGGTCGGCTTCGACGACTTCGAACTGGCCGACCTGCTCCGCCCCGGCGTCACGGTGGTCGCCCAGGACCCGGCGAAACTGGGCCGGGTGGCCACGGACCGCCTCTTCCAACGCCTCGCCGGAACCGACCTCCCGCCGTCCCGCATCGAGCTCCCGACCCGCCTCATCCCCCGCGGCTCGGGCGAACTCCCGCCGGTCAGCGGATGAGCCCCCGCAGCACGGGCACGGCCCCGCCGGCGGCGGCGAGCCCGGCGAGGACGGCCAGCGCAGTCGGCACTCCGCCGAGGTAGCTCAGCCCGCCGGTGACGAAGCCGGCGAACAGGGCGCCGAGGAGCACGACGGCGGCGTGCAGGGTCAGGAAGGGCGGATCGGTCTCCGGGGGCGTGGTCATGCCCCGATTCCACCGCCCTTCGAGCCCGCGCGCCGCCTGAGCCGAACGACCCGGACCGCCTCCGAACACCGCCGGACACCGGCACTGACCGGCGCCGTTCCACGCTGTTCGGGATTGTCCGGCGGAGCGCCCGGCACGCCCCTAACCTGTGCGGTGATGGACAGCGTGCGTGCATTCAGCGAAGAACTGGAGTCGTTCGCCGCGGACTTGCGTCGACTGCGGCTCGACCGGGGCAAGCCGTCGTACCGCGAACTGGCCGCGCGTGCTGCGAAGTCCCAGACCGGTATCCGGCTTCCCGTGTCCACCCAGAGCGACGCGTTCCGTGGTGACCGCCTTCCGGGCCTGGACCGCCTCATGGGCCTGGTCCGGATCCTCCACTCCTACGACGAGTTCGGGCAGGAGCGGCCTGTCCCGCCCCACAACTCTCCCGAACTGGAACCCTGGCGCCGCCGCTGGCGCGACCTGGCCGCCCTGGATCCGGTCCGGCGCTCCCCAGCACCTGAGTCCGTCACGGCTCAGCGAGCCCCCCTTCCGGGACCTGCACCCGTTTCCGTCGGCAGGACCGGCTTCGCCGTGGCCCACGTCCTCAACACATGCGGGAACAACAACTGGTGTGCGGTGTTCTCGCCCGACGGCCGGATCCTCGCCGTGTCCGGGGAGACCGAAGAATGCGCAGTGATCCAACTGTGGGATCCTGTCCGCGGAGTCGCCATCGGCAAGCTCGAAGGCGGATGCCTCGCATTCTCATTGGCGTTCTCCCCCAGCGGCCACCTCCTGGCCGTCGGAGACGACGGGGGCGCGGTCACCCTGTGGGATACCGAGACGCTCGAGCGGGCAGGGCCGCCCCTGCTCGGCCACCACAGCTCCATCGGCGTGATCGCCTTCGCGGCGGACGGCCGGACACTGGTCACGGCCGACGACGAGATCGTCCACCGTTGGGATACGGCGACCGGAGAGCTCGCCGGATCGCCTCTGATCGGCGAGGTCAAGACAATGCTCTGCCGCTCCGACGGCAGCATCCTGGCCGCGCTCAGGACCAGGCACACGCTACGTCTGTGGGATCTCGCGACCAGTGCGAGCATCGGCAAGCCCCTCATCGAGACGCTCCCCGAGACCATCGGGGCCGCGTTCTCCGCCGACGGCGCCCTGTTGGCCACGACCGTCAGGGAGGAGACCCTGCTGTGGGACACCGCGACCGGCACCGTGGCGTGCAGGCTGCCCGAAGCGGCCGGCCGTGGGGACACCATGGCCTTCTCCCTGGACGGCCGCCTGCTGGCCACCATGAGCGACCACGGCACCGTACGCCTGTGGGACCCTTCGACCGCCACTCTCCTGGGCCCGCCCCTGGCGGGGCACAAGGGTCCGTTCGACCGGTTGGCCATGTCCCCCGACGGCCGTATGCTCGCCGTCTGCGGCGAGGCCGACACCCTGGTGGTGTACCACGACGAGCCGTACGCGGCGCCCTCGCCTTCTCTGCCGCTCGCGGCACGAGCCCTCGACTCCGCCTTGCGTCAGCGTCAGGCCGTAGCTCTGCCTCCCTTGGCGGCGGAGAGCGGAGTCGCCCTGCGCCGGTTGGCGTTCTCGCCGGATGGCGGCCGCCTCCTGGTCCGCACCGAGCACCGCATGATCCTCGTCTTGGATCCGGCGGCACGCGTCCCGCTGCCCGAGACCCTGCTCCTGCCGCCCGGTTCCGCCCCTTGGGCCCTGGACTTCCCCGCCGGCGGCGGCCCGGCCGTGCTGTGGACCCCGGCCAGGACGCCCGGCCGCCCCGTGTCCCTGGTGGAGAGCGTCGCGTTCTGCGCCGCCGCCTGGCAGGTGGCCATGATCGGCGCGGAAGGGCGGGTGCTCATCGGGAACACGGCCGACGGCCGCACGGTCGCCGCGCACGTTCCGCCGTGGGTGTCGGACGTCTTCGCCCTCGCCGCCGCTCCCGACGGGAGCCTGCTGGCCGCCGTGATGGGCGGGCTGGTGGTGCTGTGGGATCCCGCCACCCCGGAACGCCCCGCCCGGGAGCTGGACGCCCACCGGACCACGGTCACCGCCGTGGCCTTCTCCCGGGACGGCCGCCTGCTGGCCACCGGCGACGCCGACGGAACCGTCCTGCTGTGGGACACGACCGCCCCCAGGAGCCCCGGCCGCCACCTCTCCGGGCACTCCGGGCCGGTGTACGACTTGGCGTTCTCCCCCCAGGGACATCTGCTCGCCGGCGCCGGCGCGGACGGCACCGTGCAGCTCTGGGACCCGGCCACGGGTGAGCCCGCCACCGATCTCCCGTTGACGGGCCACACCGGAGCCGTCCGGGGTGTGGCCTTCTCCCCCGACGCGAGCCTGCTGGCCGCCTCCGGGGACGACGGCACCCTGCGCTGCTGGCTGCTGCCGGGCCCGCGCACGCCGACGGCCCGCCCCCGGTGAACCGGGGCCGGGCCTCGCGCGCGTAGGGATCAGGCCGTCGCCGTCAGCGTCGCCGAGCGGCGCGGGATCGCGAAGGCGTCCAGCTCGGCGCGGGTCAGGCCCGTGAGGGCGGTGACCTCCTCGGCGCCGACCGCGCCGCAGTCGAGGCCGCGGACCAGGTAGCCGGCCAGCGCCTTGGCGGTGGCGGGCTCGTCCATCACGTCGCCCTCGATCTTGGCGACGTACGCCTTCAGGCGCGCGGCGGCGGTTTCGAGGCCCTCGCGGTAGAAGGTGAAGACGGCCGCGTAGCGGGTCGGCAGGTGCGCCGGGTGCATGTCCCAGCCCTGGTAGTACGCGCGGGCCAGGGCGCGGCGGGTCAGGCCGTAATGCAGCTGCCAGCCCTCGTGGACCTTCTCGGTGGTGCCGATGGGCAGGACGTTCGTCGAGCCGTCGGAGACGCGTACGCCGGTGCCGGCGGCCGCGACCTGCATGATCGCCTTGGCGTGGTCGGCGGCGGGGTGGTCACTGGCCTGGTAGGCGGCGGAGACGCCGACGCAGGCGCTGTAGTCGAAGGTGCCGTAGTGCAGGCCGGTGGCGCGGCCCTTGGAGGCCTCGATCATGCGGGCGACGGTGGCGGTTCCGTCGGAGGCGAGGATGGACTGGCTGGTCTCGATCTGGATCTCGAAGCCGATCCGGCCCGGGCGCAGGCCGCGGGTGGTCTCGAAGGCCTCCAGCAGCTTGACGAAGGCGGTGACCTGCTCGGCGTACGTCACCTTGGGCAGGGTCAGGACCAGGTTGTCCGGGAGGCCGCCGTGGGCGAGCAGGCCGGACAGGAAGATGTCGGTGGTGCGGATGCCGCGGTCGCGGACGTTGGACTCCATGCACTTCATGCGGATGCCCATGTACGGGGCGTTCGTGCCGTTGGAGTACGCCTCGGAGATCAGACGGGCGGCGCGGGCCGCGGCCTGGTCCTCCTCCTCGTCGGAGCGGACGCCGAAGCCGTCCTCGAAGTCGACGCGGAGGTCCTCGATCGGCTCGCGCAGGAGCTTGGCGCGGACGCGGTCGTAGACCGGTACGGCCAGCTCGTCGGAGATGCCGAGCACCTTGGCGAAGGTCGCGGCGTCCGGGGCGTGCTCGTCGAGGGCGGCGAGGGCCTGGTCGCCCCAGGAGCGGATGGTGTCCGCGGCGAAGACGTCACCGGGCACGTAGACCGTGTGGATCGGCTGGCGGGTGCCGGGGTCGCCCGGGTAGTGGCGCGCGAGTTCCGCGTCCACCGGCGCGAGGGAGGCGCTGATGCCCTCACTGACCGCGCCTGCGAGGCTCGTCGCCACCTTCTCCTGCTGACCCATCGTGCACTCTCCTCTTTTCCGCTTCACGGAAGCTTAGATCCGCATTGCAGAATTTAGTCACGGGGTTCCGCTCAGTCAATGGTCCCTCCGCTCTCCTGGACAAACGACTCGGGGCCGTGCGGTGAGAAACACCACACGGCCCCGAGAACATCAGGCGACGAAGAGAACTCCGAAGAGAAGCGCAGGTCAGCCCTTGCGCGCCTTGATCTCCTCGGTCAGCTGCGGGACGACCGCGAAGAGGTCGCCGACCACGCCGTAGTCGACCAGGTCGAAGATCGGGGCCTCGGCGTCCTTGTTGATGGCCACGATGGTCTTCGAGGTCTGCATGCCGGCGCGGTGCTGGATCGCGCCCGAGATGCCGGAGGCGATGTACAGCTGCGGGGAGACCGACTTGCCGGTCTGGCCGACCTGGTTGGAGTGCGGGTACCAGCCGGCGTCGACGGCGGCGCGCGAGGCGCCGACGGCCGCACCGAGGGAGTCCGCGAGGTCCTCGATGATGTGGAAGTTCTCGGCGCCGTTGACGCCGCGGCCGCCGGAGACCACGATCGCGGCCTCGGTCAGCTCGGGGCGACCGGTCGACTCGCGCGGGGTGCGACCGGTGACCTTGGTGCCGGTGGCCAGGGCGCCGAAGGTGACGGCGAGCGCCTCGACGGCGCCGGCGGCCGGAGCGGCCTCGACCGGAGCCGAGTTCGGCTTCACGGTGATGACCGGGGTGCCCTTGGAGACACGGGACTTGGTGGTGAAGGACGCGGCGAAGGCGGACTGCGTCGCGACCGGGCCCTCGTCACCCGCCTCCAGGTCGATGGCGTCGGTGATGATGCCGGAGCCGATGCGGACGGCCAGGCGGGCGGCGATCTCCTTGCCCTCGGCGGAGGACGGGACGAGCACGGCGGCCGGGGAGACGGCCTCGTACGCGGCCTGGAGCGCGTCCACCTTCGGTACGACGAGGTACTCGGTGAACTCGGGGGCGTCGGCGGTGAGGACCTTGACCGCGCCGTGCTCGGCGAGCACCGCGGCGGTGTCGGCGGCACCGGCGCCCAGGGCGACGGCGACGGGCTCGCCGATGCGGCGGGCCAGCGTCAGCAGCTCGAGGGTGGGCTTGCGGACGGCGCCGTCCACGTGGTCGACGTAGACGAGAACTTCAGCCATGGGACTGCTCTCCTGCTATTGCGAAGTGTCTGGGGGCTATTGAGGGGGTTGGCCGAAGTTCTCAAAAAAGATGAACTTCTGGCCGGCCAGGGCTGTGCCTTAGATGAACTTCTGCTCCGCAAGGAAGCCGGCCAGCTGCTTGCCGCCCTCGCCCTCGTCCTTGACGATCGTGCCGGCGGTGCGCGCCGGGCGCTGCGCCGCGGAGTCGACCTTGGTCCAGGAGCCTTCCAGACCGACCTCGTCGGCCTCGATCTCCAGCTCCTCCAGGTCCCAGGACTCCACCGGCTTCTTCTTGGCGGCCATGATGCCCTTGAAGGAGGGGTAGCGGGCCTCGCCCGACTGGTCCGTCACGGAGACGAGCGCGGGGAGGGAGGCCTCCAGGGTCTCGCTCGCGGTGTCGCCGTCGCGGCGGCCGGTCACGGTGCCGTCCTCGACCTTGACCTCGGAGAGCAGGGTGACCTGCGGGACGCCCAGGCGCTCGGCCAGGATCGCCGGGAGCACGGCCATGGTGCCGTCGGTCGAGGCCATGCCCGTGATGACCAGGTCGTAGCCGGCCTTCTCGATCGCCTTGGCGAGCACCAGCGAGGTGCCCATGACGTCGGTGCCGTGCAGATCGTCGTCCTCGACGTGGATGGCCTTGTCGGCGCCCATCGACAGCGCCTTGCGCAGCGCGTCCTTGGCGTCCTCGGGGCCCACCGTCAGGACGGTGATCTCCGCGTCGTCGGCCTCTTCGGCGATCTGCAGCGCCTGCTCGACGGCGTACTCGTCGAGCTCCGACAGCAGGCCGTCGACGTCGTCACGGTTGACGGTCAAGTCCTCGGTGAACTGCCGGTCGCCGGTGGCGTCGGGCACGTACTTCACACAGACAACGATCCTCAGGCTCACGCCGGCTCTCCTACCGCATCGTCTTTTCTGGTACCGCCTTGTGCAGGCAGCATAGGCGCCTTGTCGGGCGGATCCCGGTCGGGGCGGCCCGCGCTCCGAAGGGAATGTTACTCGTCAGTACACCGTGGGTCTCGCGAAGGTGCAAGGCCGGTGAACTGTGATCTGTCCAACGCCGCCCGACGCGCCCCAGCAGGGACGATTCAGTCGCGCAACGCGTTGAAGCGACCCTGGTGGTAGAGCAGGGGACGACCTTCCCCGGTCGGATCCCCCGCAACCGCCTCCGCGATGATCACACGATGCTCGCCGGCCGGCACCCTCGCCACCACCCGGCACGCCAGCCACGCCAGTACGCCGTCCAGGACCGGCACCCCGTGCGGTCCGACGCTCCAGTCGGTGGCCGGCCCGAAGCGGTCGGCTCCGCTGCGGGCGAACAGGCCCGCCAGCTCCCGCTGGTGCTCGCCGAGTATGTGGACGCCGAGGTACTCGCCGTCGCGCACGGCGGGCCAGCTGGAGGCCCCGGTGCCGATGGTGAAGGAGAGCAGCGGCGGGTCCGCGGAGACGGAGTTGAGCGAGGTCGCGGTGAAGCCCGCCGGCCGGCCGCCGGTCTGGGCGGTGATCACGGCCACTCCGGCGGCATGCTGCCGGAACACGGAGCGCAGGAGGTCGGGCGAGCCGGGGAGTCCGGTGCCGGATCGGGGGGACGGAGCCGTCGGGGCCGCAGGAGCGGTCATCGGGGTCTTCCTTCTGCCGCGCGGTGCGCGGGCACGGTCGGGGATCAGGGGTCGGGGGCGTTCAGTGATCCCAACAGCGCGCGCTCGCGTAGCGGACGAGGTCCACGTGGACCCGTCCGTAGAGCAGGAGTTCATACCGCATGCCGCAAGACTCGCGATTCCCCGTGTACACAGTCAAGCGGGATCCGTCAGATGTCAGGCGCGTCACGCTGCGTGCGGGCGCGTGCACCGGCGCTCCTCGCCCGCGGCGCCGTCGTACGGCGGGCGTACGGCGGGCGTCATACGGCGGCCCCCAGGGCGGCGATCACATCCACCTTGCGCGGCATCCCGGCGGCCCGCCGGACGATCCGGCCCGCCGCGTCCAGGACGAGCACGGTCGGGGTCTTCTCGATCCCCAGGGCACGCATCAGATCGAGCCGGTCCTCGGCGTCGATCTCGATGTGCGCGACCCCCTCCACCATCGCCGCGACGTCGGCGAGGATCCGCCGGGTGGCCCGGCAGGGCTGGCAGAACGCGCTGGAGAACTGCACCAGGCTGGCCCGCTCCCCCGGCTCCTCGCCCAGCTCCGCGGCGCCCAGCACGGCCCGCCCGTCGTCCTGCCCGAGCACAGCGTGCTCCCCTCGTCGCCATCCGTACGGGTACATCATCCCCGTGGGCACATACGCTGGAGCCAGCGCCCTGGACACTGTCCGCATTCCCGGCGTGACGAGAATCTCGCCGGGCACGAGCGTCTGGGCTGGCCAGCAGCCCGCGTATGGGGCACGATCCCCATGGTCGCGTACCTACGCTTCCGTAACTTCCGGCCGGGAGCACCTCCCCAGGCAGAAAGCGGGGTCTCCCCACCATGGCTGAGCTCGTCTACCCTCCCGTGATCGGCGCCGCCCACGGGCTCTTCCGTGCGCTGGACATCCGCATCGACATGAAGGGCACCGAGAACATCCCGCGCAAGGGCGGGGCCGTCCTGGTGTCGAACCACATCGGATACCTCGACTTCATCTTCGCCGGCCTGACCGCGCGGCCGCAGAAGCGCCTGGTGCGCTTCATGGCGAAGGAGTCGGTGTTCCGGCACAGGGTGTCCGGTCCGCTGATGCGCGCGATGAAGCACATCCCGGTGGACCGCAAGCAGGGTGAGACGGCGTACCAGCACGCCTTGGACTCGCTGCGGGCGGGCGAGATCATCGGCGTCTTCCCGGAGGCGACGATCTCCCAGTCCTTCACGCTCAAGAGCTTCAAGTCGGGTGCGGCGCGCATGGCCCAGGAAGCCGGCGTCCCGCTGATCCCGGTGGCCCTGTGGGGCACCCAGCGGCTGTGGACCAAGGGCCGCCCGAAGAACTTCAAGCGCAGCCACATCCCGGTGACGATGCGGGTGGGCGAGCCGATCGAGGCGCCGACGGACCAGTACGCCGGGGCCATCACCCGCCGCCTGCGCGAGCGCGTGCAGGAGCTGCTGGACGCGGCGCAGCGCGCCTACCCGGACAAGCCCAAGGACGCCGCCGACTCCTGGTGGCTGCCGGCCCACCTGGGCGGCACCGCCCCGACGGCCGCCCAGGTCAAGGAAGCCGGCTGACCCGTCCGGACGGACGGGCAACGGCCCCGCGTCGCGGGGCCGTTGCCTTCGCCTGCGGCGGTTTCGCCGCGACCGGTGCTCAGTTGGGGTTCTCGGCGTGGGTCAGGGTCTCCCAGGCCTCGAAGTGGTTCTCGGTGCCCGCGGGCCGACGCCCCTCGGTGAGGCCGCGGGTCTTCTCCATGGTGACGCCGAGCCGGGTGTGCAGGGCGTTGTAGCCGACCTCGGTCGCCGGGCCGATGCCCTTGGTCAGGCTCCCGCCGCACAGCCAGGAGGGCACCGCCTCGCCCAGTTCGTAGCCGGCGTGGAAGCCCAGCGCGTGCCGGAAGCGGTCCTTGAACTGCGGGTACAGGTCGCGGCCCTGGATCCTTGAGGTCTCGGCGACGTGCATGGCCGCCGCGATGCCCATGCCGGTGTGGCCGAAGTCCCGGCAGGTCTCCTGGGCGAGGCCGTCCACGAAGGTGCTCTGGCCGTGCCAGTAGTCGATCAGCTCACCCTTCGTGTCGATGCTCGAACGCGGCGGGTAGAGCGGCTGCGCGCCGTCGGAGGCCAGGTAGAAGTAGGCGGGGACGCGGCCGAGGTAGATGCCCATCGCCTTGTCGTAGCTCGCGCGGTCGTCGAGGTGGACCGAGATGCCGACGGCGGCGTCCATCATGATCAGTTCCCAGTTGCCGTTGCTGTTCGGCTTCCCGCCGATCACCTCGGGCAGGTAGACGTCGCGGAGCATGGTCGCGAAGCGCCCCTGGTTCGGCCAGCCGCCGGTGTACGAGTGCTTGATGATCTCGGCGGCGCGCGGCCAGGTGGAGCCCGACCAGCCGCTCTGCAGCGGCGCGTTGCTGTTGGTGTGGTCCTTGATCGTCGCGGACCAGGCGTCCATCAGCTCGATCGACTTCTTGGCGTACCTGGCGTCCCGGGTGATGTACCAGGCGAGCGCCTGGCTGTAGGCGGCGATGGCGTCCTCGCGCTCGTCGGAACAGCCGATGTTCGGGTTCGAGTACGAGCCGCACTCGACGACCGCGCGCGGCTTGGGCGTGCGCGACAGCGAGCCGTACTTGCTCGCCAGCATCTGGTCGTAGGCCGCCTTCCAAGGCTGCCGGCCCGCCTGTACCTGCGTGCGTACGAAGTCCAGTTGGGCGCGGCTGTTGAGGACCCCGGGGTGGGCGAACTGCGCGGGGGCGGCGGGCGCCGCGGCGGGCGGAGGCGCGGCGAAGGTGGGGGCGGGAAGCAGGGTCGCCGCCAAGCCGAGGGCCAGGGTCGCGAGCGCGGCGGGGATTCCGAAACGCATGGGGGGCCTTCCGGTGGGAGGGGTGCCGGAGAGAGAAGGGCCGGAGAGAGGGGCCGGTGGCCCGAAGATACTCATGTCCATGCCAAGCTGACAACGTTGTCCGACAAGAAAGTTTCCTATCAGCCCTCCCAGCTGGCGACGGCAGCGCCAGGCATCGTGGGCATTCGCGAGCGTCGGCGGCACGAGTCCCCCTGCATTCCCGGCGAGTAACGTCTTGTCGGACTATCAGGTTGCACATCTTGCGGGGGGTCCGGGATGGGTGGGTTCGGCCGGTATCTGGCGGCGGCATTGGCCGCGCGGTTCGCCTCGGAGGGCATGGCCATGGCCGTGGTGCTGCTCGCCCTGGAGCGCACCGGGAGCGCAGCGTACGGCGCCTTCGTCCTGACCGCCTGGCTCGCTCCGCACGTCCTGGCGGCCCCCCTGGCGGGCGCCGCCGCGGCCCGGGCCCGCCGGCCGCGGCTCTTCCACGTCGGCGCCCTGGCCGGGTTCGCGGCCGCCGTGACGGCACTGGCCGTGCTGCTCGGCCGGGCCCCGGTGCCGCTGGTGCTCGCCGTGGCCGTGCTCGGCGGCAGCTGCGGGCCGATGATCACGGGCGGGCTGTCCAGCCTGGTCACGGGACTGGTCCCGGCGGGGGCCGGGCGGGACCGCGCGTACGGGTGGGACGCCTCGACCTACAACGCCGCGGGCGTCACCGCGCCGGCGGCGGTCAGCCTCGCCACGGCACTGTGGTCGGGCGGCCCCGCGATGGCCGTCCTCGGGGTGTCGGCCGCGCTGGCCGCGGCGCTGGCGGCCACCCTCCCCTACGAGGATCCGCGCGCGGGCCGGACCGCCGGCGCGCCCCGGGCCGGGCTGGGGGCGGGGCTCGCGGCCCTGTGGCGCGTGAGGGAGCTGCGGGCGGTCACCGCGGCGACGACCCTGGCCTTCGTCGGCATCGGCTCGCTGACCACCACGGCGGTGCTGCTGGCCGCCGGGCTGGGCAGCCCGGGCGCCGGGGGCGTGCTGATGACGGCCTTCGCGGTGGGCGCGCTCGGCGGCTCGCTGACGCTGGGCCGGATGACGTCCGTGGAGCCGGGCCGGCTGGTGCGGTGGGCGCTGGCCGGGACCGGGGTGGCCCTGGCCGCGGCGGCGTTCACGCCGTCCGTCGCCGTCACGGCGGCGCTGTTCGCGGTGGCGGGGGTGTGCGACGGGCCGCTGCTCACGTCCACGCTGCGGATCCGCGCGGCGCACGCACCGGAGGAGGTGCGGACGCAGGTGTTCACCCTGGGCGCGGGGCTCAAGGTGACGGCGGCGTCGACCGGGGCGGCCCTGGTGGGGTTCGCGGCCGACGCTCCCGCGTGGATGCTGCTGACCGGGATCGCCGGGGTGCAGCTCGCGGCGGCCCTGCTGCACGTGCTGACGGCGCGACGGGGGCCCGTACCGCCGCCGGTGGTCGCTACAGGGCGGACGGAAGGTTCCGCCACAGCTCCGGCCGGTCGGCGGACTCCTTGAGGACCTTGAGGGTGGCCGGGTGCGGGGCGGCGTACAGCTCGGGGTAGTCGACCTCGCCGAGCTCCGGGCGCACCGGGAAGGCCAGCCTCTCCTCGCCGAGGCTGAACCGGGCGTCCACCCCGGGCTTGTTGCCGCGCGGGTCGATGCGGGCCCAGTCCTCGCTGCCGGGCAGCCGGACGGCGACGAGCCCGTGGATCACGGGGTTGCTCCCGTCGTCGTCGGCGAGGAGCTGGTAGCACAGGGCCGCCGGAATGCCCTGGGCCCGCAGCAGGGCGACGAGCGCGTGGGACTTGGCGTAGCAGATGCCGTTGCGCGTGCCGAGCACGTCGGAGGCGCGCCAGGAGACCCGCACATCACCGGAATCGGCCGAGTGCGGGATGGTGTCGCGGACGAACTCGAAGGCAGCTTTGGCGTATGTGTATACATCTCCGGTGGCCGACCAGAGGGCGTCCGCGGTCTCCTGCACGAGGGGATGCCAGTGGTCGATCGCCTCATCCGATGCCAAATAGGCATGAATGTCAGGGTTCTGTTGGATCAGTCGCATGGCCCGGAGCATAGGCAAACCCCCGGCCGTAGATCAATAGATTTACGGCCGGGGGCATAAATATTCACCGTTGCCTCGTCGGCTGGGCTAGCGGGACATCTCTTCCTTCAGCGCCTGGAGGAAGCCGTCCACGTCCTCCTCCTGGGTGTCGAAGCCGCACATCCAGCGCACGTCGCCGGCGGCCTCGTCCCAGAAGTAGAAGCGGTAACGCTTCTGCAGCCGGAGCGACACCTCGTGCGGCAGCCGCGCGAACACGGCGTTCGCCTGCACCGGGTAGAGGATCTCCACCCCGTCCGTCTCGCGCACGCCGGCGGCGAGCCGCTGCGCCATCGCGTTGGAGTGCCGGGCGTTGCGCAGCCACAGGTCCTTGGCGAGCAGCGCCTCCAGCTGGACCGACACGAACCGCATCTTCGAGGCGAGCTGCATCGACATCTTGCGGACGTGCTTCATCCGCCGGACCGCGTCCGGGTTGACCACCACCACGGCCTCGCCGAACATCATGCCGTTCTTGGTGCCGCCGTACGACAGCACGTCCACGCCGACCGCGTTGGTGAAGCTGCGCATCGGCATGTCGAGCGATGCCGCGGCGTTGGCTATCCGGGCGCCGTCGAGGTGCACCTTCATGCCGAGGCCGTGGGCATGGTCGCAGATGGCCTTGATCTCGTCCGGGGTGTAGACCGTGCCGAGTTCGGTGTTCTGCGTGATCGAGACGACCTGCGGCATGGCCCGGTGCTCGTCCTCGAAGCCCCAGGCCTCCTGGTCGATCAACTCGGGAGTGAGCTTGCCGTCCGGGGTGGGGATGGTGAGCAGCTTGAGGCCCGCCATCCGCTCCGGCGCGCCGCCCTCGTCCACGTTGATGTGGGCGGTCTTGGCGCAGATCACGGCGCCCCACCGGTCGGTCAGGGCCTGGAGGGCGACGACGTTGGCGCCCGTGCCGTTGAAGACCGGGAAGGCTTCCGCGTACGGCCCGAAGTGGCTGCGGATGACCTTCTGCAGGTGTTCGGTGTACTCGTCCTCGCCGTAGGCGACCTGGTGGCCGCCATTGGCCAGCGCGATGGCGGCCAGGACCTCGGGGTGCACCCCCGCGTAGTTGTCGCTCGCGAAACCGCGCACCGCCGGGTCGTGGTGGCGCCGGGCGTCGGTCTTCCCGGCATCGGTTCTCACGGTTGCGGAGTGAGCCACAGACGCTGTCCGTTCACATCGATGGCGGGCCGCTCCCAGACGCCGGCGATGGCCTCGGCCAGCTCCTTGACGTCCGTGAAGCCCGCGAACTTCGCATTGGGGCGCTCGGCGCGCATCGCGTCGTGCACCAGTGCCTTGATCACCAGGATCGCAGCCGCCGCACCGGGGCCTTCATCGCCCCCCACCTTGCGGAAGGAGTCCGCCAGGGCCAGGGTCCACGCCTCGGCGGCCGCCTTGCCGGCGTTGTACGCGGCGTTGTTGGCGACCGGCTTGTGCGCGCCCGACTGGCTGACCAGGACGAAGCGCCCGCGGTCGCTGCGCAGCAGTCCGTCGTGGAAGGCGAGCGAGGTGTGCTGGACCGTGCGGATGAGGAGCTTCTCCAGGAAGTCCCAGTCCGCGAGGTCGGTGTCGGTGAAGGTGGTGCTGCCGCGCCAGCCGCCGACGAGGTGGACGAGGCCGTCGATGCGGCCGAATTCCTTCTCGGTGCGCTCGGCCCAGGCCTTGGTCGCGGCGAGATCGAGCAGATCCACGGTGTCACCTGTGACGGTGGCGCCGCCGTGGGCGTAGCGCGCCGCGTCGACCGCCTCGGCGAGCCGCGCCGGATCGGCGTCGGACGCGACGACCACAGCACCCGCCTCGGCGAGGCGGAGCAGGGTGGCGCGGCCGGCGGGCCCGCCGGCCCCGGCCACCGCCACCACCGCTCCGTGCAGCTTTCCGTTGCCGTTCCCGGAGCCGTTCATCTGTGCAGCCTCCTGAGGGCGGGTGCTCACGCGGCGACTCGCTCGGCGCGCTCGGCGTTCAGGGCGGTGATGCCCTTGGTGGAGGCGATCACTCCCTTGAGCTTCTTGGCGAGCGCCTCATAGAACATGCTCAGCGGAAACTCGTCCGGAAGCACGTCGTCCACGAGCTTCCGCGGCGGCTGCGTCAGGTCGAGGGCGTCGGGGCCCTTGGCCCACTTGGAGCCCGGGTGCGGTGCGAGGTAGGTGGAGACCAGCTCATATGCCTTGAACCAGTGGACGAGCTTCGGGCGGTCGATGCCGGCCCGGTAGAGGTCCTCGATCTCGGCGCACAGCTGGTTGGTGACCTGCGGGGCGCGCATCCAGTCGATCTTCAGCTTGTTGTCCGTCCAGCGCACGACGTCGTGCTTGTGGAGGTACGCGAAGAGCAGCTGGCCGCCGAGCCCGTCGTAGTTGCGGTTGCGGTCGCCGGAGACCGGGAAGCGGAACATCCGGTCGAAGAGGACGGCGTACTGGACGTCACGGCCGTGCTCGTTGCCCTCGGACTCCAGCTTCACGGCCTCCTTGAAGGCGGTGAGGTCGCAGCGCAGCTCCTCCAGGCCGTACATCCAGAACGGCTGGCGCTGCTTGATCATGAAGGGGTCGAACGGCAGGTCGCCGTGGCTGTGGGTGCGGTCGTGGACCATGTCCCACAGGACGAAGGCCTTCTCGCAGCGCTCCTGGTCCTCGACCATGCGGGCGATGTCCTCGGGCAGCTCGATGCCCAGGATGTCCACGGCCGCCTCGGTGACCTTGCGGTAGCGCGCGGCCTCGCGGTCGCAGAAGATGCCGCCCCAGGTGAAGCGCTCGGGGGCCTCGCGCACGGCGATGGTCTCCGGGAAGAGCACGGCGGAGTTGGTGTCGTAGCCCGGGGTGAAGTCCTCGAAGGTGATGCCGAGGAAGAGCGGGTTGTCGTACCGGGTGCGCTCCAGCTCGGCGAGCCACTCGGGCCACACCATCTTCAGGACGACGGCCTCCAGATTGCGGTCCGGGTTGCCGTTCTGCGTGTACATGGGGAAGACGACCAGGTGCTGGACGCCGTCGGCGCGCTCGGCGGCCGGCTGGAAGGCCAGCAGGGAGTCGAGGAAGTCCGGCACGAGGAAACCGCCCTCGGCCCACTTGCGCAGGTCGGCCACGAGCGCCCGGTGGTACTCCTTGGCGTGCGGGAGCAGCGGGGAGAGCGTCTCGACGCCCTCGATCACGCGCTCGACGGCGGCCAAGACGGTGGCGCGTGCGTGCTCGCCCTCCGCCTCGAAGTCGATGGAGCCGTCCGCGGACTGCCAGGGGCGGATCTCCTCCACGGCGGCCTTGAGCTCGGGCCACGCCGGGTGGTCGACCACCCGCGCCCCAGCGGTTATCACGGCACCGCCGACGCCCGGCACAAGAGTTTCCGTCATGTCACTTCCTCCACAGGAGAACCTCACGTCAAGGCAGCGTAAACGTGCGAGGCTCTCCCGCTCAAGAGGGAACTCCGGAAATTATCCTGCGAGACCCCCCGCTTCACCGGAAGTCTTCCCGTTCGTCAGCGTGGAATCGGTGGCTCCGCCCAGGCGCGCCAAGGCCTCCAGGGCCTGCGGCGGTACCCCGGCCACTGCCCAGGAGCCATGGCCCGGCTCGTCAGCCGTACTCGTGGCTGTAGCGGGCATCACAACCCCCGGAAGTGCGGGATGACCTTTTCGCCCCACTGCCGCAGGGTCTCCAGGCAGGCCTCCTGCTCCACCGTGCCCATCTGGATCAGGCACATGACCTCGTCGGCCCCGGCCGCCCGAAGCCGCTCCACGTAGGCGATGGCGTCGTCGGCGCTCCCGTAGGCGTGGTCGGCGTTGAAGGTCGCCGTCGAGTTCGGCCGCACGGGGATGTCCAGCTCGTGGAGCCGGGCCACCACCTGCTCGGCGGCCCTGCGCATCTCCGCCGCCTCGTCGGCGCCCGCGACCACGGCCTCGTCCGGGACGCCCGCCCCGCCGTACCAGTGGCCGATGGACTGGGCGAAGAACCGCTGCCCGCGGACGCCGATCCGCCGCGCCTCCTCCGGATCGTCGAGCACGATGGTCGGGCAGAG
Source organism: Streptomyces sp. NPDC059989 (assembly GCF_042736975.1). Classification (NCBI taxonomy): domain Bacteria; kingdom Bacillati; phylum Actinomycetota; class Actinomycetes; order Kitasatosporales; family Streptomycetaceae; genus Streptomyces; species Streptomyces sp. NPDC059989. Next base: position 83,050 of record NZ_JBHWUO010000029.1, on the reverse strand, counting down.
CACCGAGAAGTGGTCGTTGACCACGGAGGAGACGAACCGGCTGCCGTCCCGCCCGGCGATCGCGGCGTCGTAGACGGACCGCATCCCGGCGATCGACTCGGGTCCGGCGAAGCCCATCACCAGGGCCCCGATCCCCAGCTCGGCGGCCTGCACCAGGGTCTCGCCCCGGCTGCACGCCAGGAACAGCGGCGGGTGCGGGGTCTGCTCGGGCCTCGGCAGGATCGGATGCGGATCGATGTCGAGCAGCTCGCCGTGGTACTCCAGCTCCTCCTCCTGCCAGGCCCTGCCGATGATCCGCAGGGCCTCCTCCACCTCCGCCGTGGTGCGCTCCTTGTCCACCCCGCACAGCGAGGTCTCCTGCGCGGTGGCGCCGCGCCCGGCCCCGAGGTCGACCCGTCCGCCCGAGAGCAGGTCGAGCATGGCGGCCCGCTCGGCCACCCGCACCGGATGGTTGAAGTTGAAGGGCATGCAGACGACACCGTGGCCGATGCGTATGGTGTTCGTCCTGGCCGCGACCCAGGTCAGGAAGATCTCGGGAGCCGACATGTGTGCGTACCACTTCAGCGAGTGGTGCTCCACCGCCCAGATCCGGTCGAAACCCATACGCTCGGCGAGCACGGCCTGCCCGACGCAGTCGCGGATGACCTGGTGCTCCCGTTCCACCGTCGGGTCGGCAAGCTGAGCTTCGAAGATCACGGAGAATTCCACTGTGCCTCCAGGTGTGCGTCCCGTGCCCGGTCTCACTTCAATTCGAAATATGACTAGTAGTCAGAAGACGAAGAAGCAAGAGCTGCCGCCGACCGCGTGGGCGGTGCTCGGGCTCCTTTCCTTTCCGGGGGAACGGACCGGCTACGAGCTGAAGAAGTGGGCGGACTCCTCGCTGCGCTTCTTCTACTGGTCGCCGGCGATCAGCCAGATCTACGCGGAACTGCGCCGGCTGGAGGAGCTCGGATACGCCTCCTCCGCGCGCTCGGGCCCCGAGGAGGCACGCGCCAAGCGCCGCTACGCCATCACCGACGCGGGACGCGAGGCCCTGGCCGGCTGGGCCGCCGACACCGCCGAGGCCGGGCCGCCGGTGCTCAAGCACGGGCTGCTCCTGCGGGTCTGGCTGGGGCACCTGGCCGAGCCCGAGCTCCTGCGCGCGATGGTCGGCGAACACATGGAGCGCACCCGGGAGGAGCTGGCCGCCGTACGGGAGGCCATGGAGCACGCGGCCGACGTACCGGAATGGGCCTTTCCCGCCCTCGCGCTGCGCTGGAGCGAACGGCAGCACCTGGCCGAACTGGAGCTTGCGGAAGCCCTCTTGGCCGATCTGGCGGGCCTCGCCGAGGACGGGGAACACGCCGCGCCCGAGGCCGGGACCCCGGGCCGTCAAGCCGATGGGGACGCGCCCACGGCCGGGTGACGCGGCAGGAGGTCAAGAGCGCGGACAAGCCCGGCGGGAAGCGGCCGGTGCGCCCTTCCGGGACGCTGCACGGGCGGTCCCATCGCACCCTCGGCCCACTAGCATGCGTCCTCATCGCGCGCGGCCGGTCGGGACACCGCGACCGCGCGGGGAGCCGCCGTCGACGGAAGCGAGAGAACCTTGACTTTCCTCACCATCGGTCACCGCGGGGTCATGGGTGTCGAGCCGGAGAACACCCTCCGGTCGTTCGTCCGTGCGGAACGTTCCGGCATGGACGTCATCGCTCTGGATCTCCAACTGAGCAAGGACGGCGCACTCGTCGCCCTGCACGACCCCGAAGTGGACCGCACCACCGACGGATCGGGGGCCGTCGCCGATCTGACCCTCGCCGAACTGCGCGCCCTCGACGCCGGCCAGGGCGAGCAGGTGCCGGTCTTCGAGGAGGTCCTGGACGCCGTCCGGGTCCCGCTCCAGGTGTCGGTACGGGACCGGGCCGCGGCCGCGGCGCTCGCGGAGCTGATCCTGCGCCGCGACCTGACCGCCCGGGTGGAGGTGGCCTCCTCCGACGGCGCGGTGCTCGTCGAGACGGCCCGGCTGGTGCCGGGCGTGCGGACCGCCCTGCACGCGGGCCCGCACGGGGACGACGTCGTGGGCCGGGCCCTGGCCGCGGGTGCGGGAACGATTGCCCTGGACATCCGGCGGCTCGCCCTGGAGACCGTGGAGGCGGCGCACGCGGCCGGGCTGCGCGTGACCGGCTGGACGGTCAACACCCTGGACCAGCTGCGGCTCGCGCGGGCGCTGGGGCTGGACGGCGCGGCCACCGACTTCCCGGAGATCCGCAGTACGGGCCGCTTCACCGCGTGACGGGGCGGCTCACCGTGACGGGGCCGCTCACCGGGACGGCGCCCGCTACAGCGGCTTGACCAGCAGCTCGAAGGCCAGGTCGTCGCGGAGCGGGACGCCGAAGCGCTCGTCGCCGTACGGGAACGGGCTCAGTTCGCCGGTGCGCCGGTAGCCGCGGCGCACGTAGTAGGCGATGAGCTCCTCCCGTACGTTCACCACCGTCATCCGCATCTCCTTGGCGCCCCAGGTCTCCAGGGCGCGGCGCTCGGCCTCGGCCAGGATCTCCTTGCCGAGGCCGCCGCCCTGGAGCCCGGGGCGGACCGCGAACATCCCGAAGTAGGCGTGGTCCCCGCGGTGTTCGAGCTGGCAGCAGGCGACGAGCTCGCCCGCACGCTCGACGACCAGCAGGACGCTGTCGGGGGTGTTGATGACCTGCCGGACCCCGTCCGCGTCGGTGCGCTGCCCGTCGAGGAAGTCCGCCTCCGTGGTCCAGCCGCCGCGGCTCGCGTCACCGCGGTACGCCGACTCGACGAGCGCCACCAGCTCGGTCACGTCCGCCTCGACGGCGCTGCGAAAGCTCAGGGCTGCGGGGTTGGCGGTCGACGACATCGGGGGCTCCGTTCCACGCGGTGGCATATGACATGCCGGGTAGGGCAAGGAGAGCCTAACCCGGGGCCGCGTGAGCGCCGTGTGAGAGGGGCATCTCTTCCCGTGACGCCGACGAACCGGGAGGTTCCGCCGTGCACGGTTCCGCCATGTCCCCCTCGCTCTCCTCCTCCGTCTCCTCCTGGCTGCTCGTGCTGCTGTGCGCGGTGAGCGGCGCGTACTGCCTGCGGCAGGTACGCAGAGCGGGCGGCGGGGCGGCCGGTGAGGCCGTGATGGGGTTCGGCATGGCGCTGATGGCGGTGCCCCTCTGGGGCGCCGGCGGATGGCAGGCTCCCGCGCTGGGGGTGGTCTTCTGCGGCGCGGCCCTGCACGCCGTGTGGCTGCTGCGGGGCGGGGCGCACCACGCGCACCACCTGGTGGGCTCGCTGACGATGGTCTACATGTCCCTGGTGGCGGCCTCGGGTTCCGGCCACGGGCACGAGGCCGGACTGCCGCTGCTGACCGGGCTGCTGCTCCTCTACTACGCCGGATACGTGGTCCTCGGCGGGGCGCGGCTGGTGACGGCCGGCGGCTCCGTCACCCAGCCGTCCCCAGGCGCGCGGGGCGGCTCCGGCGAGCTGACCCGCGCCTGCCGACTGGCCATGGGAATCGGGATGTTGGCGATGCTGCTCACCATGTGACGGCGCGGGCCGACGTGTCCTGCGTCACCAATCCCGCGAGGCCGTACCCGCAGGTAGCCCCGCGCTCATAGGCTGGCGGCCATGATGGTCCCCGCCGCTCTCCTGATGCTCGGCGCCCTGACCGCGGTGCTCGCCCCCCGTCTGCTGGCCCGGGCCCAATGGCCCGAGCGCGAACCGGTCGTCGCCCTGTGGGTGTGGCAGTGCGTGGTGGGTGCGGTGCTCCTGTGCCTCGGGCTGTCGATGCTGCTGAGCGCGGCGGCCGCCTGGCAGGCGGTACGGGGCCGGCTGTTCGCCGCCGCCCCGCACGGGGTGGTCGACGCGTACGCCATGGGCGCTTCCGGCGGTCCCTGGGCGGCGGGCACGGCCCTCGCCCTGGCGGGCGGTGCGCTGTGGACCGCGGCGCTGCTGGCCCGCGAGGTGCTGCGGACCCGGGCGGGACGCCGCGCCCGGAGCGCCGAGCTGCGGGAGCGGGCCCCGCTGCTGCCCGGGGAGGACCCCACGGGCGCGCGGCTCGTCGTACTGGAGGGCCGGCGGCCCGCATCGTGGTGGCTGCCGGGGGCGGCCCCGCAGCTGGTGGTCACGACGGCGGCGCTGGGCCGGCTGAAGGGCAGTCAGCTCGATGCCGTGCTGGCCCACGAGCAGGGGCACGCGGCGGCCCGGCACGACTGGCTGCTGCACTGCTCGCGGGCGCTGGCCGGAGGGTTCCCGCAGGTGCCGGTCTTCGCGGCCTTCGAGGCGGAGATGCACCGGCTCGTCGAGCTGGCCGCCGACGACGTGGCCTCGCGGCGGTACGGGCGGCTGACGATCGCGCTGGCCCTGGTCGGGCTGAACGAGGACCGCGGGGTGTTCGGGCCCTGCTCGCACCCGCAGGCGCACGTCCCGCAGCGGGTGCGGCGGCTGCTCTCGGCCGCGCCCCGGCTGCCGGCGGCCCGCAGGCTGCGGCTGACGGCGCTGGCCACGCTGGTCCCCGCGGTACCACTGCTGGTGGCCTTCGTACCGGGGCTGAGCGCCCTCGCCTAGGCCGTCTCTTTCGGATCTTGCCGGTTCAGCCCGCGTCGTCCGGTGCCGTGCATCGCAAGGCGGAGAGGCTCCCGATTACTGGACGTCCTCGGGTGCCTCGACAACGCGGCGAGGTGCGGTGCCGGGCGGCGCGGGTCAGGCAAGATCCGAAAGAGACGGCCTGGGGGGGTGTCCGCGCCCGGCCGCGCCCGGCCGGTGCGAGGATCCCCCGTATGCGGAGCGATCATGTCGTGCGGTGGGCGGGTCTCGGCTGTGCGCTGCTCGCGGCCGTCCTGACGGCGCTGGTGGTGGCGGGGTGGCGGCCGCTCCTCTCGTACGACGACCAGGTCGCCCGGGATCTTCACGCCCATGCCGTCGCCCATCCCGGGGTCACCCACACCATGCGGATCCTGTCCGACTGGCTGTGGGACCCGTGGGCCATGAGGGCCCTGGCCGTCCTCGCCTGCGGCCTGCTCTGGTGGCGCGGGCAGCGGGAGCGGGCGCTGCGGGTGGTACTGGCGGTGGTGGTGGCCACGGCGGTGCAGCAGGGGCTGAAGGCGCTGGTGGGGCGGGCGCGGCCGGTGTGGCCTGATCCGGTGGATTCGGCGGACTACGCGGCCTATCCGTCGGGCCACGCCCTGACGGCGACCGTGGTGTGCGGGCTGCTCCTGTGGCTGCTCCCCCGGCCGGCCCCGCGGTGGGCCGCGGCGGCCGCCTGGACCGCGGCGGCGGTGTCCGTGCTCGGGGTCGGCTTCACCCGGGTCTACCTCGGGGTGCACTGGCCGTCGGACGTGGTCGCGGGCTGGCTGCTGGGCGTGGTCCTGGTGGCTCTGGCGACGTCCTGGCCCGGCCCGCGGCACGGGTCCGGATCCGCCGGACCATAGTGGTGTGGGTGTGCCTGCCCTGGGCGATCCCCCGTGTCACCCAGAGCAGGCGGCCCCGCGCGCTGAGTATATTGGCTCCGAGCCAGTCAACGCAGGAGTAAGCATGTCCCCGCGCAGCGCATCGGTCAATGAAGAATTGCGCAGACGTTCCCGGGAGCGGCTGCTCCAGGCCACGGTCGAGCTCGTCGCCGAGCGCGGCTTCGAAGCCACGACGCTCGGCGACATCGCCGACCGGGCGGGCGCGGCCCGCGGCCTGGTCTCGTACTACTTCCCGGGCAAGCGGCAGTTGCTCCAGTCCGCGGTGCACCGGTTGATGCACCTCACCCTGGAGGCGGCCCTGGAGCGCGAGCCGCGCAGCGACGACGGGCGCGAGCGGCTCGCGCGGGCGGTGGACGCGATCCTCGGGCTGGCCCGCGACGAGCCGCTGCTGATGCGGACCCACATGGCGGGCATCCTCACGGCCGAGGGATTCGTGCAGTGTCCCGAACAGCAGCGGCTCGCCGAGCTGTTGCGGGACACCGTCACGCGGTACGGCTCGCCGGACGTGGACGCCGACTATCCGCTCCTGCGGGCCCTGCTGATGGGCGCCGTGGTGGCCGTCCTGCTGCCGGGCGCGCCAATGCCGGCGGCGCGGCTGCGGGCCGAGCTGTTCCAGCGCTACGGGCTCGACTGGGAGCTCGGCGTCCCGCCGCCCGGCGGACCGCCCGCCGGAACGTTTCCCTCACACCCCTAGCGCCCTGGCGTCAGTGGTACTCGGGCTGGCTCTGCACGTTGAGCCGGTCCAGCCACACCCACTTGGCGCTCTCGGTGCGCCAGTCGTCGAGCCGCAGCACGTCGAGGCCCTTGACGATGTCGTTCGAGTAGATGTGCCCGTTGTAGTAGTAGGCCGACCAGGACCCGCCGAGTCCGAGTTGATCCGTGGTGAGCGGGCCGCGCTCGAAGTAGCCGATCTCCTTGGGTGCGGCGGAGTCGGTGAAGTCCCAGACGGAGACGCCGCCCTGGTACCAGGCCTGGACCATGATGTCGCGGCCGCCGCCGACCGGGATCAGCGAGCCGTTGTGGGCCACGCAGTTCTCCGTGTCGGCCTGGTGGCGCGGGATCTTGAAGTAGCTGCGGAAGGCCAGCTTGCGCTGGTCCCCCCTGCCGGTGATGTCGTAGATCCCGTCGGCGCCCCGGTTGGGACCGGTCGCCTCGTTGCAGGTGGCGCCGCCACCGCCGCCGAGTTCGTCGGTGAACACCACCTTGTTCGCACGCTCGTTGAAGGTGGCCGAGTGCCAGAACGCGAAGTTCACATTGTCCTGCACCCGGTCGATGACCCGCGGCTGCTCGGGCTTGCTGATGTCGAAGAGGATGCCGTCGCCCATGCAGGCGCCGGCGGCCAGGTTCTTCGACGGCAGCACGGTGATGTCGTGGCAGCCGGTGGTCTTGGAGACGCCCGGGTTGGTGGGCCCGCCCGGGTTGCCGCCGTCCGGGAAGAGGATCGGGAAGGCGACGACCGCGGCCTTCGTCGGCGCCTTCTTCGGGACCTTCACCACCGAGATGCCGTCGTGCGGCGGCTTGCAGTCGGGGAAGGCCTCGCTCGGGGAGTACGAGGCGACGTAGACGTAGATGTCCCGGCCGTCCGGCACCAGGGTGTGGGTGTGGGAACCGCAGGCGGTCTCCACGGACTTGATGTACTTGGGGTTCTTCTTGTCCTTGATGTCGAAGATCTTGATGCCCTCCCACGAGGACTTCTCCGTCGCGGGCTGCGAGACGCTGTTGCAGGAGTCGTCGCTGCGCGAGGAGTCGGTGGAGAGGAAGAGCAGGTCGCCGTAGACGGAGATGTCGTTCTGACCGCCGGGGCAGAGCACCTGGGTGACGGTCTTCGGTGCCTTCGGATTGGCGATGTCGTAGATCGTGAACCCGCTGTAGCTGCCCGCGAAGGCGTACCGGCCCTGGAAGGCCAGGTCGGAGTTGATGCCGTCCGGATCGGTGCTGGGGATGTTGGCCAGGGGTTTGATGTTGGCGCTGTGCACGATCTCGTCCTGGCCGGGTATCTCGCCGGGGGCGAGTTCCCTGCCTTGGAGGAGTCCTGCGCTCTGCTGATCGCCGCGCCCGGGTAACAGGTCACCCGGGTCCGGGGTGGCGGCGGCCGGCCCGGCCGCCAGGAGTGTGGTGAGCAGCCCGGCCGCCGCGGCGGCCACGCCCAGACTCCTGTTCCGCGCTCTTGTGGTGTGCAACGAGGTCATGTTGCCTCCCAAGGGAGTCCGATCGGTTCCGTTCAGGGTGGGAACAGAACCAGGACCCCGGCAGTATCTTCCTCTTCATGGACATGGCAAAAGCCCCCCGGCGCCACAAGGCCTCGGGACGCCACACTCCCTGGGCAACGCGGCTTCGTCGATGCACCGGCGCGGCCGCGGTCGCCGGCCTCCTGCTCGCCCTCGCCGCTTGCGACACGGACAGCGGGGCGGACCGCGGGAAGGACGGGCGGGCAGCGGTTATCGCGCCCGGGAGACCGGGCGAGGAGGCGCGCAGCCTCACCCCGGAGCAGGCCGCCAGGGAAAAGCCCGACGACACTCCCAACGCGGCCGACCACACCTACACGCGGCACATGATCGAACATCACCGGCAGGCCCTGACGATGAGCGCGCTCGCCCCCGACCGGGCCTCGGCGGAGGGGGTCAAGCGGGTCGCGGAGCGGATCACGGCCGCCCAGCAGCCCGAGATCGGGGCGATGGAGAAGTGGCTGGCCCGCCATCCGGCGCCGCCCGCCGGATCCGGCGGGCACGACCACGGCGCGATGCCGGGCATGGCGACGGAGCAGCAGCTCAAGGAGCTGGCGGACGCCAAGGGCACCGACTTCGACCGGCTCTTCCTGAAGCTGATGATCGCCCACCACGAGGGTGCGCTCAAGATGGCCGGCGCTGCGCTGGCCGACGGCAACAACGTGATGGTCGAGGAAATGGCCAACGAGGTCGTGGCGACGCAGACCGCCGAGATCCACCGGATGCGCGCGATGGGCTGACGGCCGCCGGAGCCGGTGTCATGCTGGGAACACCTGCGGGAGGAGCTCCGCCGTGCTTCGTATCGCCGTCGTCGGATCGGGCCCCAGCGGGGTCTACGCGGCCCAGACACTGGTCCAGCAGCGCGAGGTGCCCGGAGTGCGGGTCGACGTGCTGGACCGGCTGCCGGCGCCGTACGGGCTCGTGCGGTACGGGGTCGCCCCCGACCACGAGAAGATCAAGTCGCTGCAGGGCAGTCTGCGCACCGTGCTGGAGGACGAGCGGATCCGCTTCCTCGGGAACGTCGAGGTCGGCGGGGAGCTGCTGCCCACGGAGCGGCTGCTGGAGCTGTACCACGCGGTGATCTACTGCGTGGGCGCGGCGCGGGACCGGCTGCTGGGGATCCCGGGCGAGGAGCTGGCCGGGGTGCACTCCGCGACGGCCTTCGTGTCCTGGTACAGCGGGCACCCCGACGCCGTGGGCGAGACCTTCGACCTGCCCGGGGTGGACTCGGCGGTGGTGGTCGGGGCGGGCAACGTCGCGGTGGACGTGACACGGATCCTGGCCCGGGGCGCGGCGGAACTCGCGCCGACCGACATGCCGCAGCCGGCGCTGGGCGCGCTCGCGGACAGCGGGGTGCGGCGGGTGGCGATGGTGGCCCGGCGCGGCCCCTCGCAGGGCAAGTTCACCACCAAGGAACTGCGGGAGCTGGGCACGCTGCCGGGAGTGGACGCACGGGCGGACGCGGCCGAGCTGGCCCTCGACCCCATGTACACCGACCCGGGCGCGGCGGCGGCGCTGCCCGCGGTGGCGCGGCGCAACCTGGAGGTGCTGCGCGGCTGGGCGGAGCGGGGCCCGGGCGACGCGGAGCGCCACATCGACCTGCGGTTCTACCTGCGCCCGGTGGAGGTCCTCGGCGGACCCGACGGCCGGGTGACGGGGATGCGCTTCGAGCGGACCGCCCCGGACGGCAGCGGCGGGGTGACCGGGACGGGCGTGTACGAGGACATCGACGCGCAGTTGGTCCTGCGCTCGGTGGGGTACAAGGGCGTCCCGCTGGCCGGGCTCCCCTTCGACCCCGGCAGGGGCACGGTGCCGCACGCGGCGGGCCGCGTCCTGCGCGGCGGCCGGGCCTCGGTCGGCGAGTACGTGGCGGGCTGGATCAAGCGCGGCCCGACGGGCGTGATCGGCACCAACCGGCCCTGCGCCAAGGAGACCGCTTCCTCGCTGCTCCAGGACGCGGGGGCACTGGCCCGGCGCGAGCTGCCGGGGGATCCGCTGGACGCACTGCAGGCGGCGGGTCTGCACCCGGTGCAGTGGCCGGGATGGGTGGCCATCGAGGCGGCCGAGGCCGATCTGGGACGCTCGCTGGGCCGCCGCTCGGTGAAGATCCCGGACTGGGCCGGCCTACGGGGCGCCGCGGGCCTCGCGTAGGGTGACCGACTCCTTTACCGATCAGGGGAGTTGGCGATGGGGACGTCCTGGGGGCGGGGTACGTGCGTGGCACTGGTGGTGGCGTGCGCCGCGCTGCTGTCGGGCTGTACGGAGGAGGTCCGCAGGACGGCCGCGCCCGGCCCGACCGTGACGGCGACCGCCGCGCCGCCGGACGCGGTCGCACTGGCCGAGCGCTACCGGGCCGCCGGCGGAGACCCGGACGTGTACGGCATCCAGCGGGAGTCCGGACCGGAGGGCGTGCCCCTGCTGATCGTCCGCACGCACAACGCGGACTCGGACGGCACGCTCTTCGACAGGCAGTCCGCCCGGATCACCTCCTACCTCTCGGCAGAGGAAGGGCTCTCGCTGGACAGGGGCTACCTGATGGACGTCTTCGGCCCTGACGGGGTCCTGCTGCACCGTCTGGACGCGCGGATCTAGTGCTGTGGCCGGAAAGGTTTGCCGGGTCGCGGCGTCCGGTGCGGTGCATCGCAAGGCGGAGGACCGCGGCTCGTACTGGACGTACTTGCGTGGTCCGACAACGCGGCGAGGTGCCGTGCCTGGGGGTACCTCCCAGCGGTAGCTGGGGGAGCGCCGCGACCCGGTGAACCTTTCCGGTCACAGCACTAGCGGGCGGCCTGACCGGCGAGGCGGGTCTCTTCGGCGGTGGCGGCCGTGAGGACGCTGTCCAGCAGCCCGGGGAAGAGGGACTGGAGCTCCTCGCGGCGCAGGGTGTTGAACTTGGTGGTGCCGCGGTAGGTCTGGCGTACGACACCGCTCTCGCGCAGGACGCGGAAGTGGTGGGTCGTCGTGGATTTGGTGACCGGCAGGTCGAAGTACGAGCAGGCCAGTTCCGCCGAGGAGCCGGCCAGGTCCCGGACGATGGACAGCCTGACCGGGTCGGAGAGGGCGTGCAGCACGCCCTCCAGGCGGATGGCGTCCGGATCGGGGTGGGCGAGGGCGCGGGCCGCGTCACGTTCCGTCATGTCCCTGCTCCACTCGCTCGGCTTGCTTCGGGTCCCCATCGTACGAGAGCCGTCGTAGGACGGCGGGGTGGTGCGGCCCGGGCCTGAGGGCGGCCCGGGCCGCACCGGGTCACCAGGACCGGTGGTACTGCTCGGGCGTACGGATCTCCGCGCCCAGTTCGGCGGCCGCGCGGCGGGCCCAGTACGGGTCGCGCAGCAGCTCGCGGCCCAGCAGGATCGCGTCGGCCTCGCCGTTGGCCAGGATCTTCTCGGCCTGCTCCGGATCGGTGATCAGGCCGACGGCGGCCACCGGCAGGCTGGTCTCGGCCTTGACCCGTGCGGCGAACGGCACCTGGTAGCCGGGGCCGACGGGGATCTTCGCGTGCGGGGCGAGCCCGCCGGTGGAGACGTCGAGCAGGTCCACCCCGTGCTCCTGGAGGAGCGAGGCCAGCCGGACCGTCTCGTCGGCCGTCCAGCCTTCCGCCTCCAGCCAGTCGGTGGCCGAGATCCGGAAGAAGAGCGGGAGCTCCTCGGGCCACACCGCCCGGACGGCGTCCACGACTTCGAGGGCCAGGCGGGTGCGGTTCTCGAAGGAGCCGCCGTACTCGTCGGTGCGCTTGTTGCTGTACGGGGACAGGAACTCCCCGATCAGGTAGCCGTGGGCGCCGTGGATCTCGACGACCTCGTAGCCCGCGGCGAGCGCGCGCTCGGCCGCGGCAGCGAACCGGCCCACGATCTCGCGGATCTCATCGGCCGTCAGCTCGTGGGGTACGGGGTACCCGTCGGCGAACGGTACGGCGCTCGGGGCGACCGGCTGCCAGCCGTGCGCCTCGGGCCCGACCGGGGCGCCGCCCTTCCAGGTCCGGTCGGTGGAGGCCTTGCGTCCGGCGTGGGCGATCTGGATGCCGGGGACCGCGCCCTGGGCCTTGATGAAGGAGGTGATCCGGCGCAGCGCCTCGACCTGGGTGTCGTTCCAGATGCCGAGGTCGTAGGGGGAGATCCGGCCGTCCGGGGAGACGGCGGTGGCCTCCTGGACGATCAGGCCGGTGCCGCCGACGGCCCGGGCGGCGTAGTGCGCGACGTGCCACTCGTTGGCCACGCCCGCGTTCGGGCCGAAGGCCTCGGCGCTGTACTGGCACATCGCGGCCATCCACACGCGGTTCGGGATCGTGACCGAGCGGAGGGTGTAGGGAGCGAACAGGGCGGCGAAAGCGGCGGGGGCAGCAGGGGCGGCACTCATCAGGGCTCTCCAGACATCACCGGGCGCGCCGGGGATCGGCGGCTAAGTACGAGAGACACCGTACTACGAAATCTCTCGTACTACGAGACCTCTCGTACAAGCGCGTCCAGCTCCGCGCGCAGGGCCCCCGCCAGGGCGGGCAGGTCCGGGACGGCGGACGCGTCGGCGACCAGGCCGAAGTGCACCGTCCCCTTGTAGGTCGAGACCGCGACGGCCAGGGACTGGCCTGCGGCCAGCGGGGCGAGCGGGTAGACCTCGCGGACCCGGCTCCCGCCCAGGGAGAAGGTGAGGCCCGGCAGCGGAACGCTGGTGACGAGGATGTCGAAGAGCAGCCGGGCGGCCTGCGCGACGAGCGGGCCGCCGAGGCGGTGGCCGAGCGGGTGGACGTGGTCGGCGAGGAGGGCGACGGCCCCGGCGCCGCGGGCGGGTCCGGCGTCCTTGTTGCGGTCCATGGCGACGCGGACGCGGGCCAGGCGGCGCAGCGGGTCGGGCTCGGCGAGCGGCAGGCGGAGCAGGTATCCGGAGAGCCGGTTTCCGGCGCCGGAGGTGCCCGCCGGGCCGCGGCGGCGGGACACGGGGATCAGGGCGCGCGGTCCGGCGCCGTGCGGCTCGGGGTCGCCCCGGTCGGCCAGCCAGCGCCGCAGCGCGCCCGCGACCAGGGCGATCAGTACGTCGTTGACGGTGCCCCCGGCGCCCTTGCGGACCAGGTTGACCTCGTCCAGGTCGAGGGCGAGGCCCGCGACCGTACGGGTTCCCCGGCCGGCGGCGTCGGCGGTGAGGGCCGCGGGCACACCGAGCGGCAGCCCGGCGCGGGCCACGGCGGCGCCGATCTCCAGGGCCTGGCCGACGTCCTGGACCCGGGCGGCGAGGACGCCGGGCAGGCGGCGCAGGGCGGAGCCGGCCCGCTGCTCGGGGACGGGGCGCCGCTCGGGGGCGGGCCGCTCCGGGGGCGTCCGAAGGGCCGGGCCCTCGTCGAACAGGGACGCGGCCAGCGCGAGGGCGCCCAGGCCGTCGGCGAGGGCGTGGTGGAACTTGAACAGCACCGCGAAGGAGTCGGGGTCGGGCCCGGCCAGCACGTGCGCCTCCCAGGGCGGCAGCTCCCGGTCGAGCGGCCGCGCCATGAGGGGGCCCGCGGCGGCGTGCGGGTCGACGGCGTCCGTGCGTACGAGGAACACGTGGCGCGCCGGATCGAAGTGCGGGTCCGGCGACCAGGCGGCCGCGCCGACGGGCAGCAGGACGTCGCGGATCCGGCGGCGCAGGCCCGGCACGGCGGCGCAGCGGGCGGTGAGCAGTTCGGCGGCGTGCTCGGCGGCGCCGGTTCCGGCGGCGGTGCCGGTTCCCGCGGCGGCGCCGGTGTCGGCGGCGGTGAAGACCGCGAGGGCGCCCAGGTGCATGGGGTGGGCGGCGGATTCGATCCGCCAGAAGGCGAGGTCGAGCGGGGACAGGTGCTCGGTGGCCACGTAGGTCCTCTCGCATGCGGCGGCAGTGGCCTGAAGTCAACACATTGCGAACATCCAGATGCAAGCAGTAGGCATTTCCAGCGGGTAAATGATCGGTATTGATCTGCAGCTCAGAGCCCCGCAGCGCCCGCCGGGCTGCTGTCAGTGGGTGGGTGCAGACTGGCCGAAAAGCCCGAGACACGTGGACGACGAAGTCCGGAGGTGCCGGCCATGGCCGACGTACTGCTGCTCGTGGGGACCCGCAAGGGATTGTTCATCGGCCGCCGACAAGCCGACGGCCCGTGGGAGTTCGACGGGCCCCACTTCAACGCCCAGGCCGTGTACGCGGCCGCCGTCGACCGGCGGGGCCCGGCACCCCGGCTGCTGGTCGGCGCGGACAGCCTGCACTGGGGACCGTCAGTCTTCAGCTCCGACGACCTCGGCGCGACCTGGCGGGAGCCGGCCGCGGCCGCGGTGAAGTTCCCCAAGGACACCGGTGCCTCGCTGGAGCGGGTCTGGCAGCTCCAGCCGGCCGGCCCGGAGGCCCCGGACGTGGTGTACGCGGGGACGGAGCCCGCGGCGCTGTTCCGCTCGGTGGACCGCGGCGAGTCCTTCGAGCTGGTCCGCCCGCTGTGGGAGCACCCGAGCCGCGCCAAGTGGGAGCCGGGCGGCGGCGGTGAGGGACTGCACACGGTGATCACCGATCCCCGCGACCCGGAGGCGGTGACCGTGGCCGTCTCCACCGCCGGGGTGTTCCGGACCAAGGACGGCGGCGCCAGCTGGACCCCGTCCAACGACGGGGTGTCGGCGGTGTTCCTGCCCGATCCGCACCCCGAGTTCGGCCAGTGCGTGCACAAGATCGCCCAGGACGCCGGGGACACGGACCGGCTGTACCTGCAGAACCACTGGGGCGTCTACCGCAGCGACGACGCGGGCACGCGGTGGACGGACATCGGCGGCGGACTGCCCTCCGACTTCGGCTTCGCGGTGGCCGCCCACCCCCACCGGCCGGACACCGCCTACGTCTTCCCGCTCAACGCCGACTCCGACCGGGTCCCGGCCGAGCACCGCTGCCGCGTCTTCCGCACCCGGGACGCGGGTGCCACGTGGGAACCGCTCTCGAAGGGGCTGCCCGCCGGGGACCACTACGGCACGGTCCTGCGGGACGCGCTGTGCACCGACGATGCGGACCCGGCGGGTGTCTACTTCGGCAACCGCAACGGCGAGCTCTACGCCAGCCACGACGACGGCGAGAGCTGGCAGCTGCTGGCCGAGCACCTGCCGGACGTCCTGTGTGTGCGGGCGGCGACGATCGGCCAGTAGAGTGATCCACCGTGGCAGCACGACCGTTGAACGAGATCGTCGAGCCGGGCTGGGCCCGGGCTCTGGAGCCGGTTGCGGGGCAGATCGCCGCGATGGGCGACTTCCTGCGCGCGGAGATCTCGGCGGGGAGGACCTACGTCCCCGCCGGGGCCAATGTCCTGCGCGCCTTCCAGCAACCCTTCGACGAGGTCAAGGTCCTCATCGTCGGCCAGGACCCCTACCCCACCCCCGGACACGCGGTCGGCCTGTCCTTCTCGGTGGCCCCCGAGGTACGGCCGGTGCCGCCCAGCCTCGACAACATCTTCCTGGAACTGCACCGGGACCTCGGCACGGGCCGCCCCGCGAACGGCGACCTCACCCCGTGGACCCGGCAGGGCGTGCTGCTGCTGAACCGATCGCTGACGACCGCGCCCCGCCGGTCGAACGCGCACCAGGGCAAGGGCTGGGAGGCCGTCACCGACCAGGCCATCCGGGCCCTCGCGGCGCGCGGCACACCGCTGGTCTCCATCCTCTGGGGCCGGGCGGCCCGCAATCTGCGGCCGCTGCTCGGCGACCTGCCGGTGGTGGAGTCCTCCCACCCCTCCCCCAAGTCCGCCGACTACGGGTTCTTCGGCTCCCGGCCCTTCAGCAGGACCAACGACCTGCTGGTGAGCCAGGGTGCACAGCCTGTGGACTGGCGCTTGCCGTCCGTCAGTTGAAGGTATCTCCAATTCACCGGATAAATACGGACAGATGCCACGCGATGAGGCCCTGCCCGAACACCCGGTTCCGATAAGCCAGTAGCATGCGGCGCCATGAGCTCCCCCACTGGGCCCGCAAATGGCCTGCCCGTACGAATGCCGCGACCCCGCCAGACCGGACGGCACCGCCGGCCCGAGCCCGCGGCGGCGCCCGAGGGCGCGCCCGCGCTGGTGCTCGCCGTGCCCGGTGCCCCCTCGGCCGCCTCGCGGGGGCTGGCGGAAGAGATCATCAGCATCGGCCGTTCCGAGCTGCCGGGCCTCGACGCCCGCATCGGCTTCCTCGACGGTGACGACCACTCCGAGTTCCCGTCCCTGTCGGGCGTGCTGACGGCCGTCGCGACCGAGCGTGCCGCGCGTGCGGAGTTCGCCCGCGCCGCCGGCCACGAGGTGCCCGCGCCGACCGGCCCCGACGCCGTGGTCGTGCCCCTGCTGGCCGGTCCGGACGGCGATCTGCTCCGCCGGGTCCGCCAGGCGCTGATGGACTCCTCGGCCGCCGCCGAGCTGGCCGACGTACTCGGCCCGCACCCGCTGCTCGCCGAGGGCCTGCACGTGCGGCTGTCGGAGGCGGGCCTGGCCCGCGCCGACCGCGCGCGGCTGTTCACCGTGACCACCACCGCCGACGGCATCGTGCTGGCCACCACCGGTGGCGAGGAGGCCGTGCAGGCCGCCGGGATCACCGGCATGCTGCTCGCCGCCCGGCTCGCCGTCCCCGTGAAGGCGGCCGCGCTGGACGAGGAGGGCTCGGTGGCCGCCGTCGCCGAGCAGCTGCGCCGCGAGGGCTCCACGCAGCTCGCGCTCGCCCCGTACCTGATCGGCCCGGAGGCCGCCGAGGGGCTGCTGGACACCGCGTGCAAGGAGGCCGACTGCGCCGCCTCCGAGGTGCTCGGCGCCTACGGGGCGCTCGGCAAGCTGGCCGTCGCGCAGTACTCCGCGGCGCTCGGGATCACCCAGGGCGCCTCTGCGCACTGACCGCACGTCGCACGTAAGAGGGCCCGCCCCCCCGAACTCCGGGGGGCGGGCCCTCTTACGTGCGTTGTGCGTACGCGCTCAGCAGAAGACCACGCAGGTCGCGGCGGGCACCGCCACCGAGCCGGCCTTGCGCGGGTGCCCGGTCTGCGGGTCCACGTCGAACCAGGACACGTCCCCCGAGTGCTCGTTGGCCGCGTAGAGCCTGCGCCCCGAGGGGTCGACGGCGAGATCGCGCGGCCAGCTGCCGCCGCAGGCCACGGTGCCGGTGAGCCGGGGCTTCTCGGCCCCTCCGGCGAGGGAGAGGGTGGCGATGGTGTCCGCCCCGCGGATCGCGGCCCAGACGAAGCGCCCGTCGGGTGAGGCGACGACCGCCGAGGGATAGGCCCGTGCGGCCCCTGAAGGGCCCTCCGAGGCGACCGGAACCTCTCCGACCGGTTCCAGCTGCCCGGAGGTCGGATCCCAGCGGCAGACGGTCAGCTGCGGCACCAGCTCGTGCAGGACGTAGACGACCGTGCCGTCCGGGTGGAAGGCGAGGTGGCGGGGGCCGGTCCCGGCCGACAGGGCGGTCTCGGCGTGCACCCGCAGTTCCCCGGTCGCCGCGTCCAGCGCGCAGACCCGTACGGAATCGGTGCCCAGGTCCACGCTGAGCACCCAGCGGCCGGTCGGGTCGGGCAGCACCTGATGGGCGTGCGACCGGTCCTGCCGCTCGGCATCGGTGCCGGATCCCTGGTGGGTGAGGACGGAGGCGGGACCGGCCGGGCTGCCGTCGGCGGCGAGGGGGAGGCTGCTGACGCTGCCGGAGGTGTAGTTGGCGGTGAGCAGCCGGCGCCCGGCCAGGCTGAGGTGGGTGGGACCGGAGCCGCCGACGCGCGCGGGTGCGCCGAGCGGGGAGAGGCCCTCGGCGGTGGGCTCGAAGGCGGCCACCGCCCCCTGTTCAGCCTCGCTCACCGCGTAGAGCACGCCGGTGTCGCGGGCGACGGCGAGGTACGAGGGATCGGGGAGGACGCCGGTCGCGGTGAGCGGGCTCAGCTCCCCCGTTGCCGGATCCACGGCCGCGGTGGTGATGCCGCGGCCGCCCCCCGAGGTGAACGAGCCGATGTAGGCCCGGTGTCCGCCGCTCTGGTCCGTACTGTCCGCGCCGCCCACGGGATGCCCTCTCCGCCGTTCCGGATCCGTTCGCTGCCGACCGTAACAGAAGGTCTAGACCAAGTCCCGCCCCTGGGCCCGTTCCTGCGCACCGGGATGGTGGACGTAGGCCGTGCTGCTCGGGCGGTCCTCGTACGTGCGGTGGAAGACCGGGGTCGCGGAGCCGGAGATCGGCGGCACGATCCAGGACCAGTCCGCCCCCACGTCGCGGCCCTTGCGCTCCTCCCGCGCCATGTGGGAGAGGAACCGGCGCGATTCGGTGTGGTGGTCGGCGATGGTGACTCCGGCACGGTCGAAGGAGTGCAGGACCGCCCGGTTGAGCTCGACGAGCGCACGGTCCTTCCAGAGCGAGCGGTCGCTGGTGGTGTCCAGGCCGAGCCGGCGGGCGACGGCGGGCAGGAGGTTGTAGCGGTCGGTGTCGGCGAGGTTGCGGGCGCCTATCTCGGTGCCCATGTACCAGCCGTTGAACGGGGCGGCCGGGTAGTGGATGCCGCCGATCTCCAGGCACATGTTGGAGATGGCGGGCACGGCGTGCCAGCGCAGGCCCCAGTCCGCCCAGCCGTCGCCGCCCCCGTCACCGTCGGGGTGCTCGATCGGCACCTCCCTCACGGCGTCCGCGGGGGTGTCGAACCAGCGGGGCTTGTCGTCGACCCCCTGGACCACCAGCGGGAGGAGGTCGAAGGGGGTGCCGGCGCCGCCGGGCCAGCCGAGCCGGAGCAGGGCCTCGGTGAGCGGGGCGTTGCGGGCGTCGCCGACGGTGACGGAGGGATGGTCCCCGTAGCCCGCGTAGCGGACGAGCTGCTCGCTCCAGATCAACGGACCCGGTCGCTCCGGGGTGTCGGGGGCGAAGACCGTGATCGTGGGCCGGACCCGGCCGCCGTTGGTCGCCTCGCGCAGGTGCTCGAAGCATTCGGCGGCGATGGTGTCGGCGTCGGTGAGCCCGCGGCGGTCACGGACCCGCAGGGAGTTCCAATACAGCCTGCCTATGCAGCGGTTGCTGTTGCGCCAGGCCACACGGGCCCCGTGGACCAGCTCCTCGGGGGTGTGCCGGTAGGTGCCGGTCTCCGCGAGCTCGGCCCGCACGGCGGCGAGCCGGGCACGCGGATCACCGGCGTCGGCGTGCTCCCTGTGGAAGAGTCGGATGAACTCCTCGGCCGCTTCCCACACCTGAGCGGTGGTGGAGCGCTGTTGAAGTATTTCCATTCCGGGCGGTTACCCCCTGTCCGACCAGATCCACCCTGTACATGCCGGATGAATGTGCAATGAACAATCACCCGTTGTACATGCCGCAGGTCAGCGGCGTACGGATGGCGCGCCCGGAACACTCCTCCGAGTGATCTTCGCGGATCGGACTGCGGGCCGCTGCCGGCAGGGCGTACGATCCGCCGCAGTCCGGGAGTTGGCCCCACCCGACTGTCCCCGTAGCGGGTCAGCGGCAGGGCCTGCTCATGAACAGCGCCTGCTCTCCGACGGCCGGCGTGCCGCCGTACAGGGTGGTGTCGAGGCCGCAGAGGGTGAAGCCCATGCGCCGATAGGCGTGCACGGCGGGGGCGTTGACGGAGCTGACCTCCAACCAGAGGTGCTCGGCGCCCCGTTCACGGGCGAACTCGGCCGCGTACTCCATCAGCGCACGGCCGATGCCGCGACCCCGGTGGTCCGGTGCGACCTCGATGTCCTCGATCGTGAGGCGTCGGTTCCAGGCGGCGTAGCCGGCGGCGACGAAGCCGCACAGCCGCCCGTCGTCCAGGGCCACGTAGGTGCGGGCGTCCCCGTCCGCGCCGGAGCCGCGGCCGAGCCCCTGCTCGTCGTGCTCCTCGGGCGGGAACTCCTTGTACACCGGTGGGTCCGCGGGGACCTCCCGGAGCGTGAAGCCGGCTCCGGAGGCGGCCACCTCGAAGACCGTGGCGGTGGTGAAGGAGCCGTCCAGGGCCTCGATGGCACCCGCGTCCTCGGGGCGGGCGAGGCGGTAGACGATGCCGTCGGCAGAGCCGTGTGCGGTGGTCATGAGAACCACGGTACGCAAAAAATCCCCCGGCCGAATTCGCTGCCGAGGGAAGAGAGAGCGTATATTGATTGGTTCATGACTTCGCCATAAACGAAGACGTGAACCAGCTTACGAGGACACTGTATCGCGGCAGGAGTGCAATTGTCAACCGAGGAATTCCGGAAAGAGCAGCAATTCGTCACGGACCTCTATCTGCGCCTCGACCACCTGCGTGACCAGGCCGAACACGCGCTCAAGGGGGCCCTGCGCCAGGTCGGGAACGGATTTCAGGAGCGCCTGGAGCGCGAAGTCCAGGTCGCCGAGCAGTCCGGCCTGCTCTCCGCGCTGAATGCGGGTGAGAACGGCCTGTGTTTCGGCCGTCTGGAGTTCTCCGACGGCCGTGACCACCACATCGGCCGGCTCGGAATCCGCGCGGACGACGCGGAGCGCACCCCCCTGGTCCTGGACTGGCGGGCGGACGTGGCCCGCCCCTTCTACCTGGCCACCGGCCACACCCCCATGGGGCTGCGCCGCCGCCGGCACATCAGCAGCCGTGGGCGGGTGGTCACCGCCCTGCACGACGAGATCCTGGACCTGACGGACACGGAGCGCACCGGGCACGAAGGCGCCGACGCGGACGCCGTGCTGCTCGCCGCGCTCGACGCCGCCCGGACCGGCCGGATGCACGACATCGTGCGGACCATCCAGGCGGAACAGGACCGCGTCATCCGCTCCCCGCACCGCGGCGTCCTGGTCGTCGAGGGCGGTCCGGGCACCGGAAAGACGGCGGTCGCGCTGCACCGCGCGGCGTACCTCCTCTACGCCCACCGGGAGCAGCTCGCCAAGCGCGGAGTCCTGATCGTCGGCCCGGGCCCGGCGTTCCTGGGCTACATCGGCGGGGTGCTGCCGGCGCTCGGCGAGACGGGGGTGCTGCTCGCGACCCCCGGCGAGCTGTTCCCCGGGGTCCACGCGACCGGAACCGACCGCCCCGGCGCCACCGCGGTGAAGGGCCGGGCGACGATGGCGGACGTCTTGGCCCGGGTCGTCGCCGACCGGCAGTGCCTGCCGGAGGCCACGCCCGCGGACAGCGGCGAGGAGTACGACACGGTCCCCGAGCCCGCGCTGGAGATCGACCACGACGACTACGGCACCCTGCTGCTGGACCGCACCATGGCGTACGAGGCGCGCGACCGGGCCCGGGCCACGGGGATGCCGCACAACCAGGCCCGGCCCGCCTTCGCCTTCCGGATCATCGACGCGCTCACGGCGCAGCTCGCCGACCGGCTGGGTGCCGATCCGTACGGCGGCCCGAACCTGCTCGGCTCGGACGACGTCGCCCAGTTGGGCAAGGAGATCGCGATGAGCCCGGCCGTGCACGCCGCGATCGACTCGCTGTGGCCCTCCCTGACCCCGCAGCAGCTGATCACCGACTTCCTGGCGGAGCCCACGCACCTGCCCGCGCGCGAGGCGGAGCTGATCCGGCGCGAGCCGTCGGCGCGCCCCGACTGGACCCCGGCCGACGTGCCCCTGCTGGACGAGGCCGCCGAGCTGCTCGGGGAGGACGACAGCGCCCGGCGCGCCGCCGAGGAGCGGGAGCGGCAGCAGGGCATCGCCTACGCCCAGGGGGTGCTGGACCTGTCGCAGGGCTCGGAGTCCTACGAGTTCGAGGACGAGGAGAACGAGTACCTCGCGGCGCACGACATCATCGACGCGGAGCGGATGGCCGAGCGGCACGAGGAGGCCGACCACCGCAGCGCGGCCGAGCGGGCCGCGGCCGACCGCACCTGGGCCTTCGGGCACGTCATCGTGGACGAGGCGCAGGAGCTGTCGGAGATGGCGTGGCGGCTGCTGATGCGGCGCTGCCCGACCCGGTCGATGACGCTGGTCGGCGATCCCGCGCAGACCGCCGACGAGGCGGGGTGCGGATCGTGGGAGCGGATCCTCGGGCGGTACGTGGGCGAGCGCTGGGAGCTGGTCCGGCTGGGGGTCAACTACCGTACGCCCGCCGAGATCATGGAGGTGGCGGCATCCGTGCTGCGGTCCCGCGATCCCGGCTTCGAACCGCCCAGCTCGGTGCGGTCCACCGGGGTGCTGCCGTGGGCGCGGGCGACCGGTGACCTGGCGGGGGCGGTCGGGGAGGCGGTGGAGCGGGAGCGGCCGGCCGAAGGGCGGCTCGCGGTGATCGCGCCGCGCGCGCTGCACGGGGCCCTGGCCGCCGTACTGCCGGGAGTACGGGCGGGTGCGGAGCCGGATCTGACCCGGGAGGTCGTCCTCCTGGATCCGCGTCAGGCCAAGGGGCTGGAGTTCGACACGGTGATCGTGGTGGAGCCGGCCGAGCTCCAGCCGAGCGACCTGTACGTGGCGCTGACCCGGGCCACCCAGGCCCTCGGGGTGGTGCACACCGAGGGCCTGCTGCCGGCGGGGCTGGGCCCGGAGGGTCTGCTCAGGCGCTGATGACGAGCGGGGCCCGCGGGTCGGTGCGCAGCGGGGCCGCGAGTGCGACGAGGGCGTGCTCGAGGCCGTGCAGGTGGGCGAGGGCCGGCTCCGCGGGGGCCGGGCGGGGCAGCACCGGGGGCTCGGGTTCCGGTGTGCTCCGCGGGGCGGTCAGGGCTTCCACGGCGGCCTCCACGCGCCAGCAGGCGGCGGCCAGCCGGGCGTCGTGCGAGGCCTGCGGGTCGGCGGCGACCGCCACCAGGCCGCGCACCTCCCGGGCGCAGTCGTCGAGCAGGGCCAGGACCTGCCGGGCCCGGGCCTTGCGGGCGCGCAGCGGGCTCAGCGGGTGGACGAGGGGCGCGAGCGCCATCCGTACGCGGCCCAGCAGCAGTTCCAGCTCGGCGGCGTGGGGGGCCGGGTCGGCGTCGGGGTTCCCGGCGAGCCGGTCGAGGGAGGCCGCGGTGGAGGCCCGTACGCAGTGCAGAGCGCGCTGGATCCAGGCGTCGTTGGCGCCGTGCGTGGTCACCGGGAGGATGATCACGACGGCGAGGGCGGCGCCGATCGCCCCGATCGCGGTCTCCTGGAAGCGCAGGACCAGCAGGCCGGGGTGGAGCACGCCGAGGAGTCCGTAGAGCAGCCCCGCCATGACGGTGACGAAGAACATCATCCAGGAGTACGAGGGGGCCGCGGTGTAGAAGATCCCGAAGACGCACACGGCGACGAGTACGGCGGTGGGCAGGGGCGCGCCGTGCAGGGGTACGGCGATCAGCAGCCCGGCGGCGATGCCGAGGACGGTGCCGAGGACCCGGCGGAAGCCGCGGACGAGGGTCTCGCCGCGGGAGGCGGTGTTGACGAAGATCCACCAGGCGGTGCCGACGGCCCAGTACCAGCGGTCCTCGGAGAGCGCCTGGCCGATGCCGAGCGCGAAGGCGCAGGCGGCGGTGGCCTGGAAGGCCTGGCGGGTGGTGGGCCGGGCGAGCCCCGTGCCCGGCAGCCCGGGCGGGGCGGCGGCGGGCGGGGTGCGCCGCTCGATGGGCCACAGGAGGAAGCGCACGGCCCCGGCGGCGAGGAGCGCCAGCCCGACGGCGGCGTAGAGCTCGGGCAGCTGCCCGGGCTGGGCGTGCAGGAACTGGGTGACGAAGAACATCATGAAGCCGAAGATCCCGAGGGCGTGCCCGCGCGGGCCGAAGCGGCGGGCGTAGACCCCGGCGAACACGACGGCGAGGAAGGCGGCGTCACGGGCGAGCGGCACCCCGTGCAGGGTGGTGGCCAGCGCCAGGACGGGGAAGCCGGCCAGTGGCAGCAGGGCGGTGGTGGCCCGCTGGGCGCGGACGGTCGCGTCGAGCACGGTGAAGAGGGCCAGCAGGGCCGCCAGGCCCCCGGTGATGGAGGCGGTCAGGGAGAGGCCGCACAGCTCGGCGAGGGCGACGGCGGCGCAGACGCCGACGACCGCGCGGGCCGAGTTCCTGAGTCTCATACGCCCCGGATCCGGAGCCACGAACATCCTCTTCACGGCGGTGTGCCGCCCCCCTTGCAGTGGTGCGCGCCGGCCGGCGGCCGCCCGGGGGTGGTGGGCGGCGTACGGGCACGGCGAAGGCGCCGCGCTCCGGATCCGGCCTCGTTGCCGTCCGGCGCTGCGCGGCGCCGTAAGTACATGGATACGACACAGATAAGCATCTGCGGGGGCAATGGCTCAACCGGGCCCCGTACCACTGGGCCATTGGTACAGCGAAGAGCCGCGATCTTCGGCCATGAGGGGGCCAACGGACCGAAGTGGCGGCATGCTGCCGGCGCTGACCTCCCGCGCCGTGGTGGGGCCCCGGGCCGTCAGGCAGGCTGCTCGACGGGGGCGGGCGGCTTGGAGGTGAGGTTTCTCAGGTCCCGGCTGCACAGGGCCGCGGCCGTGGCCGCCGCCACCAGGACGGCGCCGGCCAGCAGGGTGGTCTCCCTGCCGATCAGGCCGGTCACCGGGCCGGCGGCCATTTCGCCGATCGGCAGCGCGATGAACGACCCGAGCGCGTCGTAGGAGTACACGCGGGCCAGGCGGTCGGCCGGGATGTGCTCCTGGAGCGAGACGTCCCAGGCCACCCCGAACTGTTCGAGGGCGATCCCGTTCACGAACATCGCCAGGCTCAGCAGCAGGGCTCCCGGTGCCTCGGCGAGAACGACCAGCGGGAGTGCCTCGAAGGCCACGACGGCCACGCCGATGCGCAGCGCGTGGCGGTGCCGCGAGCGGGCGGCGAGGAAGCCGCCGACCACCGCTCCCGCCATCTGTGCGGCGAGCACCACTCCCCAGGCGGTACGGCCGAAGGTGTCGTCCGCCACGGTGGGGCCGAGGACCTGGATGCCGCCGGCGACGACCGCGTTCACCACCATGAACTGGAGCACCACCACCCACACCCAGGTGCGGGAGGTGAACTCCCGCCATCCCTCGCGGAGTTCGCGAATCGGATGGGACCGTTCGGCCGGATCGGTCTCCGCGGCCTCCACTTTGATCCCGAGGAAGCACAGGGCTGCCACGAGGAAGGCGACGGCGTTGCAGACGAGCCCCCACCCGGGGCCGAGCAGGGCGACGACGATGCCGCCGAGCGAGGCACCGATGATCATGCCGATGTTGATGCCCATCCTCATCAGGGCGTTGGCCGGGCGGAGCG
This sequence comes from Streptomyces sp. NPDC059989, assembly GCF_042736975.1. NCBI lineage: Bacteria > Bacillati > Actinomycetota > Actinomycetes > Kitasatosporales > Streptomycetaceae > Streptomyces > Streptomyces sp. NPDC059989. The sequence continues at coordinate 58,325 of NZ_JBHWUO010000029.1, read as the reverse complement.
TTTCGGCGGGCACGGTCTGCGGGGTCATGGCCGCCGATGCCGGGAAGGACAGTGCGGCGAGTGCGCCGTTCAGGACGCTGAGCACGATCAGCAGGGGGATCGAGGTGAATCCGAGCAGCACGCTGAGGGCGATGGCCCCCTGGACGCATGCGGCCGCGGCGGCCGACCCCTGCAGGATCAGCGTGCGGGAGACCCGGTCGGCGATGACTCCGCCGAGGAGGAGGAGCACGACGTTGGCGAGCGACCGGGCCCCCACCACGATGCCGAGGTCGGTCGTGGAGCCGGTGAGGTCGAGTACGGCGAAGGCGAGCACGATCGGCGCCATCGAGTTGGCGAAGTACATGAGCAGCCGCCCCGCGGCGAGCCGCCGGAAGTTGCGGTGCCGCAGCGGCGCCAGAGACACGTTGTCGGTGAGGGAACGACTCACGGGGTGGGGCTCCCGGCCAGGGTGAAGTGCACGCGACGAGTGGAAATCCCCAGGTCCTGTACGGCGTAGGGGGTGAAGTAGTAGGCCTGCGGTGTGGCCCCGGGCGCCATCTCGATCTCGAACTCGGCGCGGGCGGTCTCTCCCGCCGCGACCTGCGCCCGGCGCAGCGCGGGCCGCACCCGGGCGTCGAGGTACATGGGCAGCACGATCCCCATGTTCACGGTGCCCGCGCGGAGCGGCACCGCCTCGACCACGATGTGCAGACTCTCTCCGGGCGCGGTCCGCTCGGCCGACTTCACGTGGAGTTCCGGCGCGTCGTCGTGGGAGTTCACCACGTCGCCGCAGCGCGCGCACACCGCCTGGACGGTGTCGGTGACGACCGGGACCCGGCCCCGGCGGGTGTAGCTGCGCAGGGGCCTGCCGCAGGTGCACGGCCAGTCGAGGTCCACGGGCTCCTCGGCGACACTGCGCTCCCCGAAGTACGTGGGGAACTGCAGCACGGGGTCGTCGTGGTGCTTGGCGATCCGCTGGGCCAGTGCCAGGTCGAGCGATTTCGTCTCGGCCGCGATCGCGGACAGGGCCGCGCCGCCGTCCGGCGGCGACAGCAGCACGGTCCGCACGGCATCGCGCAGTACGGTGTCCGCGAGCTGCCGCAGCCGGGGCCGCAGCGGGTACTCCTCGTTCAGCAGGCCGCTGTCGAGCAGGCCGGACAGCCGGGCTCCCAGGGTGTGCAGGGCCGCGTCCGCCGTCTCCTGCTCCTCCTGTACCGGCGCGGGCTGCTCGGTGAGCCCGGAGGACTGCAGCCCGATCTGGACGAAGGACGGGTACGGGTTGATGTCCGTGAGCCGTTCGTTGATCGCGCCGGCCGCACTGCCCCGGGAGGCGGTGTCGGTGAGCCAGGCGAGGTTCTCCGGGCGCTGGGCGTCGCAGGCCGTGAGGGTGGCGACGACGGTCTGTGCGGGACCGTCCAGCGCGTCGAGCAGGATCACGTACTTCGGGTCGTACATCGCGTGGTCGGACAGCGGGCCGCTGAAACAGTTGCCCAGGACCAGTTCCGCGGCGCGGATGTGCCGCGCGGGGATGAGCTTGTCCTCCGGTTTGGGGCAGCCCAGCCCGTACGCGCACTTGGGGCCGTCCGCGCCGGGCTGCCGCTCGCCGGCCGGGCTCAGCCCGCACAGGGTGAACTGGCCCAGGTTGAGCTGGTCGTCCTTGCCGTTGCCGTGGAACAGGACCCGGCTCCAGACGCGGCCGAGAGCGATGCTCTGGACGTCCTGGTGCCGTACCTCTTCGGCGCCGAGCCAGACCGTGCCGGGTACCGGCGCCAGCGTGTCCAGTTCCGAGATCATCCCCACCTCGCCGTGCGGTACGACCTTGCCGTACTGCTTGGCGACCATCCAGCTGAGGGTGTGCACATCGCGGCCGGTGAGCACGAACAGCGGGCGGTCCTGCGCGTGGGCCCGGTCGATGACCTCCTGTACGGCGTCGGAGCGCAGATCCGCGTACGCGCCGACGAGGAGCACGGAACCGGAGTCGGGCAGGTCGGACACGTCGGCCACCCAGGAGCGGGCCAGGGGTTCCGCGAGGCGCCGAAGCGGCTCGGGCAGCGGCCCGCCGATGACGACCCCGGTGGTGCTGGGGGCCGGGGCGCGTCGGCTGTCGTACACCTGCTCCGCCAGGGAGATCCCTCGAAGCAGTTCGGGACGGTCCCCGCTCCACACCGGGATCGGCTCGGCGTCCCGGTCGTCGGAAAGGAGCCGGGCCACGGCCTCGTCGAAGTCCCGCAGCGTCTCGCAGGCGACGAACAGCGCGCCGCGCTCCGGCCCGCTCACGCCTCTTCCACCTTCAGCTCGAAGTGGTCGAGCACCGCGTACATGCGCTGCTCGACCTCGTCCGCGGTGGCGCCTTCGACGTGGACGTAGCCGGTGCTGGCGTGCGAGGCCCGCGGGGGGTCGAGCAGGTCGCCGGGGGCCGCGGTGAGGTGGGCGCCGAGGACGCCGGGCAGCCGGCGCAGTTCCTCCTCGGTGCTGATGTGGAGGAGCTTTCCGGGCCGGATGGGCAGGAGCAGGTCGCCGACGGCGCGGTCCTTGGTGTACGCGGGTACCGGAACCCGGTCGAGGTAGGTGTCGAGGATGACGTGGAGGAAGTCGAAGCCGTAGGCGAGACCGTGGTTCATGGGCACTTCGCAGCCGCTGAGCCGGGCCGCGACCTCGCTCATGAAGAACTCGCCCTCGTCGGTGAGGAAGAACTCGCCGTGCAGGTATCCGTGGGGAATGCCCAGGCCGTCGGTGAGTTGCTGGGCCAGTGCCTTGGCGTCGACGGGAAGCTGCTCGCTCGGCGCGTACGTGATGTTGGCGTTGATGGCACCGTCGAGGACTTCGAGGATCGGCCGCGGGTTCTTGGACAGGTACGCGTCGACCACCTGCCCCCGTGCCACGACGGCGCAGAGCTGGAACTCGCGGCCGCTGATGAACTGCTCGACCATCCACTCCAGCTTGGGGTCGAGGGGCGGAATGGCCGCCAGTTCGTCCGTCGATCCGATCCGGTACGTGGCGATGCAGGAGTCGGAGTCGATCGGCTTGAGCACGACCGGCCAGCCGTGATCGGCGGCGAACGCCTCGACGTCCTCCAGGGCGTCCACGGGCCGGTACGCCGCGTGCGGAATGCCCAGTTCGGCGTAGCGGTCCTTCATGGACATCTTGTTGCGCACCCAGGCGACCTGCTCCTGGTCGAGGTGCGGCAGGCCGACGAGCGCGGCGAAGCGCTGGGCGTCCGCCTGGAGTGCCTCGTTCGGGTTGCAGAAGTACTCCGGCAGGACCCCGGCTTCCGCGATCCAGCTCAGGTACCGGGCCGCCTCGGCCTCCAGCGGGGCGGCGGTCGCCAGGGTGAACGTGGGGATGTGCGCGGTGCGTTCGACGTATTCCGGGGTCAGCTCCACGGAGTCGAAGCGCAGCAGCACGACCGTGACGTCGTCGCGGCTCAGCACGCTGTCGGTGAACGTCGCCCGGCGGCTCTCCACCAGCAGTACGACGGGGCGGGTGGTCTGGGAGGTCATGTCGGGTTCCTCGGGTGATCTGGGTGTGCTGTGCGTGGCGGTGTTGGGCTCGGCCTGTCAGCCGATGACGCGGGTCGTTCCGTCGAGGCGCCCCGGCCGGGTGCGCCGCAGGTCGCGGACGATGTTGACGCGCTTGAGCCAGCGGTCCGATCCGTCGAATCCGGCGCGGAACGGGCGGCGCCCGTGCACGACGTTGCGGTTGTCGACGAAGCAGACGTCGCCGGTGCGGATGAAGACGTCGGTGAGATTGGCGTCGAGGTGGTCCACGATCCAGGCCAGGGCCTCGGCCGCCTCGGCGTCCTGGTCCTGCGCGCGGAAGTAGTCGCGGTCGATGCGCAGCACGGGGCAGTCGGGGTGGCCGCCCAGGACCGGGACGGGGTCCATCTCCGGCTCGTGTTCGGCGAATTCGTGCGAGGCGTCGGGGATGGGGACGAAGCGGGGCTGCGCGAGGACCTTCGCGATGTTCTCGGGCACGCGCCGGACGTCGACGTGCGAGACGGTGGTGGGGACCTCGGCCGCGTTGCGCAGCGCGAGGAGGCCGACCCAGTCCGCGCGGTGGGGCGAGAAGGCGTCCTCGGTGTGCCAGGCCAGTTCGAGCTCGCTGGACGCGGACACCAGGCTGTGTTCGTAGCCCCGGCTCGGGAGGACGTCCGTCACCAGCCGGCCCGACTGCTGGGTCGCCCAGCCGATGACGTCGCCGAGGAGGGCGGAGTAGAGGACGAGCAGGCAGCCGTAGGTCTGGCTCGACTCGGTGTCGGCCTCGCTCCAGTGGCCCGGGGTGGCGCCCAGGGCCGTCTGGTCGAGGACGTTGCCGCGGATCACGGTCGTGTGCGTGTTCTCGTCCCGGCGCGCGGCGTTGAGGTGCCGGCGTACGGCCAGGGGCAGGTCGTGGGCGATGACCGGCGCCTCGTCGAGGAACTTGGGATCGTCAGCCGTCTTGAACTCCTTCGCGCACCGCTCGGCCAGCTCGCGGGCGGCGTACGCGTCTCGTTCGGACAGGTCGAGTATGTGGTGGCGCAAGTCCCAAGGACTGGCCTGCGTCATTGTGGGCATGGGTAGGCCTTCCGTTTCGCGGGAGTTCTGCGGGTGCGGCGGATCAATTGCCGATTTCGAGATCGGCCGCCGGCTGTTCGTTCAGGGCGTCGAGGCAGGTTTCGCGGAGGTCTTCGGGGTGCGCCTCGTGCCACCCGTCCGGTACCGGGACGGTGGTGGGCCACAGCGCACGCTGTCCCCGGTCGTTCGCGAGGACGGCGAACGTCCCGTACTCGTCCTCGAACGGGTCGTCGGACCAGGGCTCGCCGAGCACCTCCAGGGCGCCGTCGGAGTCCCGCCGTGCGGCGCGCGCGGCGCGCCACATGCGGCCGCCGGGTGCCTCGAAGGGGTCGGGGACGAAGCGTTCGCCCGTGGCACCGGGTCGGTTCGCGTAGCCGAGCGCGATGCCCGCACCGGCGACGTACAGCGCGCCGGTGGTTCCCGCCGGTACCGGCCGCAGGGCCTCGTCCAGCACGTACGCCCGGTGGTTCCAGACGTGCCCGGCGTCGTCCGTGCCGGGCGCGTGCCCGGTGAGGAGACGGGCCTCGGCGGGACCTCCGCGTACGGTCAGCGCCAGCCCGTGGGCACGGGCGAACCCGACGGTGTCGGGGCTCGCGCCGTCGTGGGGCGTGGACACCGTGAGGGCCCGTACGGGGGCGGGTGCGCGGCCCTGTGCCGCGGCGGCGCGGCACAGCAGGGCGGCGTCCGCGTCGCCGGCCAGTACCTCGTCGGCGGCGCTGTCGCGCAGCCAGTCGAGGAGGCCCGGAAGTTCCTCCGGCCACCGCGCATCCGGTACGAGCACCGTGCCGCCGGAGGCGAGTACGCCCAGGAGGCCGAGCGCGGCGTCGGCGTCGGGGTAGCGCCTGACCAGCCAGGCGCTCCGCGCGCCCGGGAGGTCCGCGGCCCGTCGGGCGGCGTCGGTGGCGACGGCGAGGGAGACGATGAGCGCTTCGCCGGCTCCGGGGGCGCCCGCGGCGGCGAGCAGCAGCGGGTGGTCCGTGGTGAGCGGCCGGGTGCGGTCGGCGTCGAGCAGCGGCCGGACGGCCGTGCCGGGCACCCCTTCGGGCGCTGCCTCGGGGTCCTGGAGCAGCCGCACGACACCGGGAGTCTCGGGGAACGACTCCTCGGCGGAAGCGTCCAGGAGCAGGACCACGGGCCGCGCCGCGGCGAACCGGTCCGTGATGTTCCGTGCACCGGCGTCCGGGTCGAGCGGCAGGCACACGGCGCCCGACTTGGCGACGGCCAGGGCGGCGACCGCGAAGCCGAGGGGCGAGGCGATCGCGGTGGCCACGGCCGTGCCCGGCCCCGCCTTGTGGTCGATGAGCGTGCGGGCGAGCCGGTCGGAGCGGGCGTCCAGCTCCGCGTAGGTCGTCTCCTCCCCCGCGTGGACCAGGGCGAGGGTGTCCGCAGCCTGCCCCGCCTGGCGGGCGAAGAGGTCGGGCACGGTCGCGGGTGCCACGGTGCGCGGTCCGCCGTCGGCCTCGCGCTGTGTGCGGGCCGGCGCTTCGTCGAGGGCGAGGGGCAGGCGGCTGATGCTGCTGCCCGGGTCCTCCAGTGCGGAGTCGAGCAGGGCCACCAGGCGGTCGGTCAGCGAGGCGGCCGTCCCCTCGTCGACGGCGCTGCGGCGGTACGCGACGTCGACCGTGATGCCGAGCGGGGCGCCGGTCGCGCTCTGCCGTTCCGTCAGCAGCAGGGAGAGCTCCGCGTCGGGGTGGGGCTGGAGGGGCTGTTCCATCTGGATGGCCAGCCCGGCCGCCTCGAAGTCGGCGCCGGTCTGCTGGGCCACCGCGAGCACCACGCCGCCCGGCCGGGCCTGCGGCGCGGCCTCCAGGCGGTAGGCCGCCAGGTCGGCGCCGCGCACGCGCCGGAGCAGCGCGGCGAACGCCGGGTCGCCCGAGGTGTCCGTACGCAGGGCCAGCATGCGGGTGTACGGTCCGACGGCGCCTCGCAGCGCGTCGTCGCCGCGGGCGGGCACCGGGGTGGAGAGCACGATGTCGGTTCCCGCGCCCAGCCGGGTGAGCAGGGTGGTCAGGGCGGTGTGGACCAGCATGAACAGGGTGGTTCCGTGTTCGGCGGCGAACGCCGTGAGCCTGCGGTGCAGGGCCTCGTCGATGGCCGTCTCCCACGTGCCGAACCCGGGGTGCTGCTCCCGCGGGGCGGCCACGGGCAGCGCTGTGGGCAAGGGGGACGCCGCGGTCGCGGCCGGTTCGGGGCGCGGTGCGGCGTCGGCGGTGAGGGCCGGGGACTCCGTGCGGAGTACGTCGCCCACGGCCCGCGCGGCGTAGGCCGCCGCGAGGTCCGAGGCGAGCGGGAGGTGCGACGCCACGTCGACCGCGGTGGCCGGCAGCGCGAGGACGAGCAGGTGGTCGTCTGCCGCGAGCGCGAACAGCTCGGCGTTGCAGGGGTGTTCGGTGGCGGGGTCGAGCGTGCGGTGCTGCGCGGCACGCAGCAGCCGGGGCACGTCGGCGTCCGCGGACCCTACGGCCGTCAGGGGCCGCGGGGTGAGGTCCTGCGTGCCGCCGGTCCGGTCCTCGCCGTTCGGGGAGAGCGCCGCACCCAGAGCTTCGTGGCGGTTCTGCAGGTCCCGGAGCGCGGCGGCGAGGGCCTGCGTGTTCAGGGCTCCCCTGAGCCGCAGCGGCAGGACGAGGTTGCCCGCGTTGACGTCCTCCGGGACGGGGAGGGCGCCGCCTGCGACGGCCCGCGGTCCGGGTCCGTCGAGAAGGGCCGCGAGCAGTACGGGAGTCGGCGCCTCGTACAGGGCGCGGCTGCTCGGGTCGGCGCCGAGGGTGGCGCGCAGCCGGGCGACGAGCCGGGCGGCCGCCAGGGAGTGGCCGCCGAGGGCGAAGAAGTCCGAATCCGCGTACACCTCCCGCTTCGGCAGTCCCAGGACCTCGGCGAACAGGTCGCGGAGGATCTCCTCGACGGGCGTTCCGGGCTGCGTCCCGGGCGATGCGGCCGCGAAGACGGGGGAAGGAAGGGCCCGCCGGTCGACCTTCCCGTTCGGGGTGAGCGGGAGCGCGTCGAGGGTCATCAGCGCCGCCGGGACCATGTAGTCCGGCAGCTGCTCCTGCAGGTAGCTGCGGAGCACGATGCCCAAGTCGACGGTGCGGTCGAAGGCCGTGGGGGTGTTGGCGCAGTCGGCGGCCGCGGGGGCGGCGGCCGGGGCCAGCGCGTATCCGTAGGTCAGGGGTCCGTCCGGGATGCCGTCGGAGGCGAGGAACAGGACGTCGAACGCCTCGTCCGACTCGGCCGACCAGGTCGTGAACGCCCGGTATCCCAGGCTCTCGCCCGCCGCGCAGAACGCTTCGGGGTCGGGGGCGGAGCCGGTTCCTGCGAGCCGCTCCCCCACCGCGGCGGTCGTGCCCCCGGCGTCGAGTTCCCGCATCGCCGCGTGTTCGCCGTGGATACGGCGGTTGGGCACGGAGGCGACGCGCAGGGCGGCGGGCCGCTGTGCCCGCAGGTGCTCCTCCAGCTCCGCGATGCCGGCCGGCTGCGCGTCCCAGTCGAGGCGCGGGACGGCGCTCAGGTCCGCGACGGGTTCTCCGGTACCGAGGACGACGTCGTACCGGTAGCGGGTCAGCTCGTTGTGGTGAACGCCTCGCTTGATCCGTACGTCCACCGAGCGGATGGCCGGCAGCTCGCGGGCGAGGGCGCTGAAGAGAGCGGGAGAGAGGAGGAGTTCGGTCTCCAGGGCGACGCGCTGGTCGATGGCCCGGCGCAGTCCCTCGGGGTCCCGGTCGGCGCCGTCCTGTGCGAGCTCCACTCCGGTCTGCATGCAGCGCAGCAGGTCCAGGTTGCGCAGGTCCCCGAGGAAGACGGAGCCGCCCGGCGCCAGCAGGGGCAGCGCGCCTTCGAGCACGGTCCTCAGGTAGTCGAGGTTGGGGAAGTACTGGATGACCGAGTTGATCACGATGGTGTCGAAGTGCCCGGCGGGCAGTCCGTCGGTGACGTCCGCCGCCCGGCAGCTCAAGGTGACCTTGTCGCGGAGGTTCGGGTCCGCCTCCGTCTGGGACCGCAGCGCCTCGATCACGGATGCGGAGAAGTCCGTGCCCCAGTAGTCCTCACAGTCCGGGGCGAGTCGGGAGAGCAGCAGGCCGGTGCCCACGCCGATCTCCAGCACGCGGCGCGGCCGGAGGTCGCGGATGCGTTCGACCGTCGCCGTGCGCCACTCCTCCATCTGGTCGAGGGGGATCGGCTCCGCGTCGTAACTGCTGTTCCAGCCGGTGAAGTTCTCTCCGAGACCGGCGGACTTCGCGTCGTCGTAGAGGGTTTCGTAGATCTCCCGCCATTCGGTGACCTGCTCGGCGGTCTCGGCCGCGGCGGCCGCCGCGGGCACGACATGGGCGACGAGGCGCCGGTCGTCCTCCGCCTCGTGCAGCGAGACCACCGCCTGGGCGACACCCGGGTGCGAGGTCAGTACCGCTTCGATCTCGCCGAGTTCGATGCGGAATCCGCGCAGTTTGATCTGGTTGTCGACGCGGCCGAGGAACTCGATCTCGCCGTCGGGACGCAGGAGGACGCGGTCGCCGGTGCGGTAGAGCTTGCTGCCGTCCGCCGCGAACGGGTCGTCGACGAATCGGTCCTGCGTGAGGTCCGGCCGTCCGAGGTAGCCCAGGGCCAGACAGGGCCCGCCCAGGTGGAGCTCCCCGGTGCCGCCCGGGGACACGCGCAGGCCGGCCTCGTCGAGCACATGGGCGACGGTGGCGCCTATCGGCCGACCGATCGGTATGGTGCGGGCGCCGTCAGCCGGTTCCGCGACCTCGTGCCACGTGGCGAAGGTCGTGGTCTCGGTGGGCCCGTACACGTGCAGGATCGTCCGGGGAGGCTGCGCCGCGAAGACCTCCCGGACGCGGCGCGGATCGCACGCCTCGCCGCCGAAGAGGAGGACGCGCAGCGGGGCGAAGGCCGAAGGCCGCTCGCGGGCGATCTGGTTGAACAGCGCGGTCGTCAGGAAGAGGACGGTCACCCCGTGCTCGCGCACGGCGCGCTCGAAGGCGGCCGGGTCGACGACGGTGTCCTTCGACAGGCCGAGCAGCCGGGCACCCGCGGTCAGCGCACCCCAGATCTCGAAGGTGACCGCGTCGAAAGCGGGGTTGGCGGCCTGCGCCACCACGTCCTCGGGGGTCAGTCGCACGTAGTCGGTCGACTGCACCAGGTCGATGACGGCGCGGTGCGGGACGACAACGCCCTTGGGGGTGCCGGTGGTTCCCGAGGTGTAGCAGACGTAGGCGGCGTCCTCCGGAGCCGGCCGCACGTCCGGGACGACCACGGGCTGTGCGGCGATCGCCTCCGCGAGGGTGTCCACCGCCACGGTCACCGTCGGGAGGTCCGCGCAGTCCGGGGCGAAGGCCTCCGTGGTCACCACGGCCCGGGCCTCGCAGTCACGCACGATCAGCCGACGGCGCTCCAGCGGGTGCGCCGGATCCACCGGGACGTAGGCGGCTCCGGCTCGCACGATCGCGAGAAAGGCGATCACCAGCGCGGATCCCGCCGGCAGGCAGGTGACGACCCGGTCCCCGGACCCCACGCCCCGCGCGATGAGGAACGAGGCCAATCGGTTGGCCCGCCGGCTCAGTTCGCTGTACGTGAGGGCTGGGCCTTCTCCCGGGTAGGAGACCGCGATGGCCTCCGGGGTGGCGAGAACCTGCCGTTCGGTGAGCTCCGAGAGAGTCTCACCCCTGCGTGTGCCGTGCGACGTCGGACCTACAACCATGCCGGTCATTCCCACCTCAGCGAGCAAAAGTACGTATGCGCTGCGAGGTCCGCCCCACCTGTTGACGGCACTCGGCGCAACCCCCGTGGGGCGTCCGACTTACGGACTCGCAGTCCGATATCCGCACCCCGGCACGGACGCTATGTGCAAAATTCACCTCCGTCAACCGTCAATTCAAAGGTCCGATTCCGCTCGCAGTAACGGAATGTGACGGATGAACAGAGGGCGGAAGTGCTCGCATGAACCCGCCGGCAACACAACCGGATATCGCGCCGGCGGGTGAAACTGAACAGGGCCGCAGGTTTTTGAGAATGGCTGAAACCTTACGTTTAAGTTCTTCCTCTCTGCGAGAAAGCGCGTCCCCATCCCGAAACCGGGCCGGAGCCTCAACCAGTGGGCTCCGGTGCGGGTTTGGTGTCCTTCAGGCGGTGGACGCGGGCGAGGACCAGGACGGTGTCGTCCGCCGGTGGACCGGGGAGCAGGTTGGCGAGGATGCGGTCCGCCGCGGGCTCCAGCGGGCCGGTCGATCCGGCCAGTTCGGTACGCAGTGACTCCAGGCCCGTCTCGATGTCCTGGCCGCGGCTTTCGATGAGGCCGTCGGTGTAGAGGACCAGCGTCGCGTTGTCGGGGAGTTCGATCTCGGTCGTCCCGAACGCGACGCCGCCGACGCCGAGCGGGACCCCCAGGACCTCGTCGACGGTGTCGACCGTGCCGTCCGGGCGGACCACGAGGGGCGGGAGGTGGCCGGCATTGCCGATGCGGGCACGGCCGGTCCTCGGGTCGTACACGATGTACAGGCACGTCGCCAGCTCGATGCCGGCCTCCTGGGCGCACACGTCGAGCTCGGCGAGCAGGGCGGCCGGTTCGCTGGTGTGCCGGGCCAGCGCCTTGCCGGTGATACGGAGCCGGCCCATGGCGGCGGCGGCCGGCACCCCGTGCCCCATCACGTCGCCCACCACGAGGCCGACCCGGTCGTCCGGCAGCCTGATCACGTCGTACCAGTCGCCGCCGACCTCGGTGATGCGGCTGCCGGGCACGTACCGGTGTGCCACGTCCACGTACGGGCTGCTCACCGGCGCGCTGGGCAGCAGGGCCCGCTGGAGGGTGAGCGAGATGTCCTGCACGCGGCTGTACAGGCGGGCGTTGTCCAGGCAGATCGCGGCGCGCGAGGCGAGTTCGCCGGCGAGGCCCAGGTCGTCCCGGGTGAAGGCGGGCCGGTTCGCGGACCGGCCGAACATGGCGATGCCCTGGATCGTGCCCCTGGCGATGAGCGGGGCGACGAGGACGTAGGCCACCCCGCTCTCGGCCATGAGGCGGGCGCGTGACTCGATGAGGACGGTCCGCGCCAGGAACTCTTCGTCCACCACGGCCGAGAGGGGACGGCCCGTTCGCAGCATGTCGTGCATGACGGAGCCGGGCGGGTACCGCACGGTCTCCACCCCGCTCACGAGCTCGGTCGCCGGCTCCGGGAGGATCGTCCCGGAGGCGATCCTGCGGGTGAACAGCGGCCGCGCCGGGTCGAAGCGCTCGCTGGCGTCCATCCATTCCACGACTTCGACCACCGCGCCGTCGCAGAAGTCCGGCATGGCCGCGTCGACCAGTTCCTGGGCCGTGAGGTTCACGTCCAGGGTGGTCCCGATGCGGGCGGAGGCGCGGTCCAGCAGGGCCAACCGCCGGCGGCCGGCCGTGGCTTCCAGGATGGCCTTCTCCCGGTCGGTCACGTCCACCATCAGCCCGCCCACGCCGCCCCGCGTGCCGACCGCCTGGCTCAGCGGAAAGAAGCTCACCGACCGCACCTGGTCGCGGTCCGGGTGCACCCGCGGGCGCATGCCCACCGGCACCCCGACGACCGGCGCTCCGCCGGCCGCGACCGCGCGCAGCATGCGCTCGTACTCGCCGCCCTCGGACATGATCACGATCTCGTCCGTGTGCCGCCCGATGTGCGCCTCGATGGGGAGGCCGTCCATGTCGGCCAGCGCCTGATTGAGGTGGACGAAGCGGAGGTCCTGGTCGAGCAGGCACAGCCCGATGGGGCAGGTCTCGAACAGCGCGTCGAGGAAGGCCAGGTTGGTCTTGACCCGGTCGAGTTCGTCGCTGCGGCTCGCGAGGCCCATCACGACCGGCCGGCCGTCGGCGCCCGTCAGGGGGAAGACGCGGAATCCGCAGTTGAAGGCGGTGCCGTCGCGGTGCCGCGCGGTCAGCCGGACCCGCCAATACCCCTGGGTCCGCGCTCGCTCCACCAGCTCGGCGCACGTGTCGGCGGCGTTCCGGGATTCCGTGTCGGCGAAGAGCAGGGCGCCGGGCCGCGCCAGGGTGGCGGCGGAGTCGTGGCCGAAGAGCTCCTGCGCGCCGGGCCCCCAGTAGGCGATGAGCCCGTCGTCGTCGATGCCGAAGACCGCCACCGGTACGTGCTCGAGCAGCGTCCCCGGTTCGGACAGGAACGGGCCGTGAGCCTTCTCGCCCCCCGGCTGCACCGATGGCACGAGACGTCCCCTTCCACCCGCGGACCTGTGCATCCAGTATGCGGACACCACGGCGGTTCTCGCCGTGGAAGGCCGTCGTGGTGCCACGGGCCACGGCACTAGGCCGTGCCCTCGTCCGTCGGTACGCACAGGACCGGGATCGGCGAGAGGTGCAGGAGCTTGTGCGGGGTGGAGCCCAGCAGCGCGCCGCGGATCGGGCTGTCGCCCCAGGTGCCGACGATGATGACGCGGGCGTGGTGGCGCTCGGCGGCGTCGAGCAGCGCCTGAGCCGGTTTCTCGTCGACCACCTCGACCGTCGAGGGCACTCCCGCCTCGTCGGCGGCCTCCACGGCGCGCGCCAGCGCGCTGCGGCCGACCTGGCGGACGGCTTCGCGGTGGGCCAGGTACTCCTCGCCCGGGGCGCCCGGGGCGGCCACGCCGTAGACGAGCACGAGGGGCTCGCCGAAGGCGGCCGCGACCTCCAGCGCCACCCGAAGGGCGTGTTCCGCGCCCGGTGACTCGTCGTACCCCAGGACCACGGACATCGGTCCTCCTCCTCAGGTCTTCCTGCCGTGCACGACGTCCGGATCGGCCACCCCGCGCCGCTCGCGCCAGAACCTGCCGTCCCGCAGCCGCCAGAAGCACATGACGGCCAGGCCCACGACAGCGATCGCGATCCCGATGACCAGCGGCGGGCCGAGTCCGAACCAGGAGACGCCGCTGGCCGAGTTCTCGGGGTTCGACATGTCGTGGACGGACTCCACCAGCAGCCAGACCAGCAGGCCGGCGCCGACGACCGGCCCGGCGCCGATGAGCAGGAAGTTGCGCGGGCTCTCCAGCAGGTGGCGCCGGTAGTAGATGGCGCAGGCCAGGCCGGTGAGCGCGTAGTAGAAGGCGATGAGCAGGGAGAGCGCGGTCAGCGAGTCCAGGAGCGCGTTCTCGCTGATCTGGTTGACGACGAGGTACCAGCCGATGGCGATGGCGGCCACCCACCAGGTGCTCACGTCCGGGGTGCGGAACCGCGGGTGGATGTGCGCGAGCGCCGGCGGCAGTGCGTGCCGGCGGGCCATGGACAGGGCGGTGCGGGAGGCGGGGATGATCGTGGTCTGGGTGGAGGCGAGCGCGGAGGTGCAGACGGCGAGGAGCACCATCCAGTCCCAGCCGCCCATGACCTCGTGGGCGAGCACGGCGAAGATCGCCTCCTCCTCGCCCGCGTTCTCGGCGAGGAAGGCGGTGCCCGCGTAGCCGACGACGGCGAAGCCGACGGACAGGTAGGTGACCAGGAGGACCACGGTCGACCAGATGCCGGCCTTGCCGGGTGCGGTCGCGGAGTTCTCGACCTCCTCGGTGAGGTTGACCGCGGATTCCCAGCCCCAGTAGATGAACACGCCGAGCAGCAGTCCGCCGGTGAGGGCGGCGCCGCCGGCGCCGAAGGGGTTGAGCCAGGTGAGGGACGGCTCGATCGCGTCGAGGGTGCTGGTGCCGGCGTAGATGCGGTAGATGGCGACCACCGCGAAGGCCAGGAGGAAGAAGACCTGGGCGAGGATGAGGATGTCCTGGAGGTGGGCCGACAGCTCGGTGCCGATGACGCAGACGGCGGTCATGGCCAGGATCACGACGACGGTGAGGGTCTGCCGGATCACCGTGTTCGCGGCCCAGCTGTCGAGGCCGGCGGCGAGCAGGCCGAAGTGGACGGCCACGTCCGCCAGCGAGCCGATGACGAGCACGCCGGTCATCGCGATGGCCCAGCCGCCGAGCCAGCCCGCCCAGGGGCCCATGGCGCGGGTGACCCAGGAGAAGGTCGTCCCGCAGTCCTGGTCGACCTTGTTGAGGTAGTAGAAGGCGGCGGCGATGAGCAGCATCGGTACGAAGGACGCCAGCATGATGCCCGGCGCGTAGATCCCGGCCAGGGCCACGATCGGGCCGAGGACGGCGGCGAGGGAGTAGGCCGGGGAGGTGGAGTTCAGGCCGATGACGAGCGCGTCGAGGAAGCCGATCGCGTTGGCCTTGAGCCCCGGCCCCGGGATTCCGGTACCGGGGCCGCCGCCACCGCTCGCACCGTCGTGGACCATGTACGAATCGTCACGCAACCGGCGCCGGCCCGCGAGGCGGAAGCGGCCGGGCGCGGGAGGGGCGCGCCCGGGACGGCCGGGGCCCGGGCGGTCAGGGCCGGGTGTTCCAGCCGGCGATCACCGGGAGCCCGTGCTCGGTGGAGAGCGTGCTGACCGTGCCGGTGCGCAGCAGGAAGAGCCGGCCCTCGGCGGGGTCCAGGCCCAGGTAGCGGGCGGTGAGGACGCGCAGGAAGTGGCCGTGGGCGACGATCGCCACGTCGCCGCGGTCGGCGCGGAGCACGGGGGCGACGCGGGCCAGGGCCCGGTCCGCGCGGGCGCCGACCTGGGCGGCGCTCTCGCCGGGGTGCTCGGCGTCGCCGGGCGGGACGCCGTGGGTCCACAGGGACCAGTCGGGCGTGGTCCGCTGGATCTCCTTGGTGGTGACGCCCTCGTAGCCGCCGTAGTCCCATTCGTACAGGTCCGGGTCGGTGAGCCCGCCGGTGAGCCCGGCGAGCTCGGCCGTGGCGACGGCCCGGCGCAGCGGGCTGGTCAGCACCAGCGCGGGGTGCCGGTCCCGGAAGAAGGGGGCCAGGGAGAGGGCCTCCTCGACGCCGCGGGCGGTCAGCGGCACGTCGGTGCGCCCAGTGTGCCGCCCGTCGGCGCTCCACGCCGTTTCGCCGTGCCTCACCAGCAACAGGTCGCTCATCCCAGCGACCCTATTCCCCCGGCATGTCGGCGCCGGAGGAGCGGGGCGGGCGTGTCACTGTCGGGCCTCATGAAGGTGGGTGCGCACCCGGTGCGTCCGTCCCTGACGGGCCTGATGATCGTCCTGACCGCGGTCACCGGGCTGGTCGAGGCGGTGAGCCTGCTCGCCCTCGGGCCGGTGTTCACCGCGATGCAGACCGGGAACGTGCTCTTCCTGGCGTTCGGGCTCGCGCGGGAAGGGAACGTGCCCGCGCTGTCGGCCGCCCTGTCGCTGGCCTCGTTCGCCGTCGGCGCCGTGGTCGGGGCGCGGCTGGAGTCGGTCACGGAGGCCCGCGGGTGGCGCTGGCTCGGGCTCGGCCTGTACGCCGAGGCCGCGCTGATCCTGACCGGTGCGGCCACCGGATGGAACCTGGCGCCGCGGTACGGGGATCCGGCCGGCCCGCATCTGGCGGTGACCGGGCTCGTGGCGACGGCGATGGGCATCCGCACGGTGACGAGCATGCGGGTGAACGTGCCCGGCGTGCCGACGACCCTGGTCACCCGGTCGATGACCGCGTTCATCGGAAGCTCGGCCCTGGGACGGGACAGCGCGTTCGGGTACGGAACGGGAGCCTGGGCGCGCCGAGCCGTGGCGGTCGTGGCGATGTTCACCGGCGGGCTGACGGGAGCCCTGCTGGTCCGGGCCGGGTGGACCGTCGGCGAGCTCCTGCTGCCCGCCGCCGCCGTGGTGCCGGCGGTGGCCCTGGCCCACCGGACACTGCCCCGGCTGCACACCACCTAGTGCTGTGACGGGAAGGGTTCACCCGGTCCCGCGCCCCCGCCGGAAGCGGTCGAGCCCGTCGGCGAGCTCCACCACCGGGTCCGGGTAGTCGTACCGCGCCCGCTCCGGGCCCGGCAGCCGCCACGGCTCGTGCACGTGCGGGGCCGCGAGCCCGGTGAGCTCCGGCACCCAGCGGTGGACGTAACGGCCCTGCGGGTCGTACCGCAGGGCCTGCCGGACGGGGTTGAGCACGCGGTTGGGGCGGGTGTCGGTCCCCGTGCCCGCGACCCACTGCCAGTTGAGCTGGTTGTTGGCGAGGTCCCCGTCGACCAGCAGGTCCAGGAAGTGGCGCGCGCCGATCCGCCAGTCGACGTACAGGGTCTTGGTCAGGAAGCTCGCCGCGAGCAGGCGGCCGCGATTGTGCATCCAGCCCTCGTGGCGCAGCTGGCGCATCGCGGCGTCCACCACCGGGTAGCCGGTGCGGCCCTCCTTCCACGCCTCGGTCTCCTCCTCGGCGGCGCCGCCCGTGCGCCACCGGTCCTGCCGGGAGCGGTAGTCCTCGGATGCCGCGGCGGGGCGGGCGGCGAGGACCTGGTGGTGGAAGTCGCGCCAGCACAGCTGCCGGACGAAGGCCTCGGCGCCCTTGCCGCCGGCGGCACGGGCCCGGAGGACGACCTCGGCCGCCGAGAGGGTGCCGAAGTGCAGGTGCGGGGAAAGCCGGGAGGTGGCGTCGCCGGCCAGGTCGTCGTGGATGTCCGCGTAGCGGGTGATGCCGGAGCGCAGCCAGTTCGCCAGCAGCCGGCGGGCCTCGGTCTCACCGCCCCGGGCGAGGCCCGGGGAGACTCCGGTGAGGGCGCCGCGCACGGGCAGCGGCTCCGAGCCGATGCCTTCGGGGAGCCGGACGGTGCGGGGGGCCGCGGCGACGGGCCGGGGCGGCAGGTCGGCCCAGCGGCGGAAGTAGGGCGTGAAGACGGCGAAGTGGTCGGAGCCTGCGGGCAGAACGGCTCCCGGGGCCACCGCGGTGACCACCGGGTCGTGCACGTGGAGCCGGCGGCCCTCCGCTTCGAGGGCGGTACGCAGCCGCTCCTCGCGGGCGTGGGCGTAGCCGCTGACACCGGCGGCCATGTGGACCTCGTCGGCGTCGGCCTCGCCCGCGAGGGCGCACACCTCCCGGACGGCGTCCCCGGAGCGGATCACGAGGCGACCGCCGCGCTCCCGCAGCCCGGCGTCCAGGTCGGCGAGGCAGTCGGCGAGGAACGCCTGCCGGTTGGGCGGGGCGAATCCGGCGGCCGCGACGGCGCGGTCACGGACGAAGAGCGGGACCACCCGGTCGCAGGAGGAGAGGGCCGCGCGCAGCGGCGGATGGTCGTGCAGGCGCAGGTCCGAGGTGTACAGGACCACCGCTACGTTCATGGCTCTCGCTCTTCGTCAGGCTGTGGAGGACGGTCGTCGTGCGGACGGTCGTCTACGGACCGTCGTCGTGCGGCACTTCGGCCACGGGGGCCGAAGGACCGGCCCCGTCCGCACGTTCGGCGGCTCGGGCGATGTTGCGGGCCATCCCTCCGAAGACAACGGCGTGGAAGGGGGACACGCTCCACCAGTACATGTGACCCAGCAGCCCGTGCGGGTGGAAGAGCGCCCGCTGCCGGTAGCGCGAGCGCCCGGGCTCCGGGCCGGGGTCCGCGTACATCTCCAGCCACGCGAGCCCCGGCAGCCGCATCTCGGCGCGCAGGCGCAGCAGCCGGCCCGGTTCGATCTCCTCCACCCGCCAGAAGTCCAGGGAGTCGCCCACCCGCAGCCGGCTCGCGTCGCGGCGGCCGCGGCGGATGCCGACTCCCCCGACGAGCCGGTCCAGCCAACCCCGTACGGACCAGGCGAGCGGGAAGGAGTACCAGCCGTTCTCCCCGCCGACGCCCTCCACCACCCGCCACAGCGCACCGGGCGAGGCCGCGACGGCCGTCTCCCGCCGGTCGGTGTAGAGGCTGCCGCCCGCCCAGTCGGGGTCCGTGGGCAGCGGGTCGCTGGGCGCGCCCGGCACGGAGGCGGAGGACCAGCGGGTGGTCACATCGGCCTCCCGCACCCGCCGGAGGGCCAGCGAGAGGGCCCGGGCGAACCCGATCGGCGTCCCGGGCGGGTCGAGGACGTACCGGGCAATCTCGTGCTCCGCGCAGACCACCTCGTGGCGCAGGGATTCGGCGAGCGGCCGGGCCAGCGCCCGCGGGACGGGAGTGACCAGGCCGATCCAGAGGCTGGACAGCCCGGGGGTGAGCATCGGGACGCGCAGGATGAGCCGGCGGGGCAGCTCGGCCACGGCGGCGTACCGGCGCATCATCTCCTCGTACGTGACCACGTCCGGGCCGCCGATGTCGAAGGCCCGGTTGACCTCGGGCGGCATGGCGGCGCTGCCGACGAGGTAGCGCAGGACGTCGCGGACGGCGATGGGCTGGCAGCGGGTGCCGACCCAGCTGGGGGTCACCATGACGGGCAGCCGTTCGGTGAGGTGGCGCAGCATCTCGAAGGAGGCCGACCCGGAGCCGATGATGACGGCGGCCCGCAGGACGGTGGCCGGCACGGGGCCGGCGAGGAGGATCTCGCCTACCTCCGCCCGGGACCGCAGGTGCGGGGAGAGCGCGCGGACGGGGATGCCCGCGGGGGTGAGCCCGCCGAGGTAGACGATCCGGCGGACCCCGGCCGAGTGGGCCTGCTCGGCGAAGATGCGGGCGGCCGCGCGGTCGCGCTCCTCGAATCCGGAGCCGCCGCCGAGCGCGTGCACGAGGTAGTAGGCCACGTCCATGCCGTCCATGGCCCGAGCCACGGACCGCAGGTCGGTGGCGTCGCCGCGGACGATCTCGGCCCGTCCGGCCCACGGGTGGTCGCGGAGCTTCTCCGGAGACCGGGCCAGGCAGCGCACGCGGTGTCCGGCGTCGAGGAGCTCGGGCACCAGCCGGCCCCCGATGTAGCCGGTGGCACCGGTGACCAGGCAGTTCAGACCTGTCATGGCTCGCTCCGCTCGTGGATCCCGTACGCATGCCGACCAGAACACGGTCGCCCCTCGCCCCCGGCGGTGCCATGCGGCCGTCCCCGGGGATCACCTGCCCGGGCAAGATCCCCGCGAACCCGGCCATTGGTACAGTCGCGGCATGGCGGTGGACGAACTCGACACGCGGATCCTGCGTCTGCTGATCGAGCAGCCGCGCACCAGCGTCCGCGAGTACGCCCGGATCCTCGGTGTCGCGCGCGGCACCCTCCAGGCCCGGCTGGACCGGCTGGAGCGCACCGGGGTGATCACCGGGACGGGTCCGGTGCTCTCGCCCGCCGCGCTCGGGCACCCGGTGCTGGCCTTCGTGCACATCGAGGTGACCCAGGGGCACCTGGACGACGTGGGCGACGCGCTGGCCGCCGTGCCCGAGATCATCGAGGCCTTCTCGATCACGGGCGGCGGGGACCTGCTGACGCGCGTGGCGGCCCGGGACAACGCGCACCTGGAGGACGTGATCCAGCGGCTGATCCAGCTCCCGGGCGTGGTCCGCACGCGCACGGAGGTGGCGCTGCGCGAGCGGGTCCCGCACCGGCTGCTGCCGTTGGTCGAGGCCGTGGGACGGTCCGCTCGCAAAAGCTGACAGGATGGCTGGAGACAGGACACGACCGGCAGGACGGGCGCATCGGATGATTTCCGTCATATTCGATCTCGACGGCACTCTCGTGGACAGCGAGCCGAACTACTACGCATCGGGCCGGCGCACGCTGGCGCGGCACGGGGTCCCCGACTTCACGTGGGAGCAGCACTCCCGCTTCATCGGGATCGGCACCCTGGAGACGCTGGAGATCCTCAAGGAGCGGTACGGGATCGAGGCGCCGGTGGAGCAGCTGCTCGCCGAACAGAACGCCGCCTACCTGGAACTGGCCCGCACCGAGACCGAGGCCTTCCCCGAGATGCGGAAGTTCGTGGAGCGGCTGCACGCCGAGGGCGTGCCGATGGCGGTGGCCTCCGGCTCCTCGCGCGAGGCGATCGACGCGGTGCTCGCCGGCACCGGCCTCGACTCCCTGCTGACCACGGTGGTCTCCGCCGAGGAGGTCGCGCACGGCAAGCCCGCCCCCGACGTGTTCCTGGAGGCGGCCCGCCGGCTGGGCGCCGAGCCCGCCGACTGCGTGGTCGTCGAGGACGCGGCGCCGGGCGCGCTGGCCGCCCACGCGGCCGGCATGGGATGCGTGGCCGTCCCCTACGTCGCGCAGACCGCGCACGACGCCGCCTTCGCGGATGCCGGGCTCCTCTTCCCGGGCGGGCAGCGGGAGTTCAGCGCCGACGCCGCGCACGACTGGCTGACGGCGCGCCGCACGGCCTGACGGTCCCGGCCTCTGGCGCCCTGCGGGAGCCGCTGTCACCATGCCGTCGTGACCTCGACCCAGTCCCCGGGCACCCGGACCGGCGGGCCCCGCCCCTGGCCCCTGCTCGGCAACCTTCCCGCCTTCGCCCGCGATCCGCTCGCCTTCTTCGAGTCCCTGCGCGACGACTACGGGGACTGGGTCCCCTGGGCGCTCGGCCCGCAGCGCAACGTGCTGGTCTCCCGGCCCGAGCACGCGGGCGAGCTGCTCGGCGCCGTGGAGGGAACCTTCAAGCCGATGGAACTGGGCTGGGCCTTCCACCAGTTGCTGGGCGAGGGGGTGGTCGTCGCCACCGGGGACGACTGGCGGCGCAAGCGGGCCCTGGTCCAGCCCGCCGTGCGGCCCCGCCAGGTGCGCTCGTACGCCGCCACGATGGTGGAGTGCGCGGACGCGCTGGCGGGCACCTGGCGCGAGGGCGACCGCATCGACGTGCACCGGGAGATGGCCGGGCTCACCCAACGGATCGCGGTCCGCACGCTGTTCGGCAGTGACGCCGCCGGCCGGGAGGCGCCCATCAGTGCGGCCATGGCCACGGCGCAGCGGGAGCTGGGGGCCGAGTTCCGGGGGCTGACGCTGTTCCTGCCGCCCTGGGTGCGCACGCCGGGGCGGCGCCGGATGCGGCAGGCGGTGGCGGTCCTCGACCGGGAGATCGAACACGTCATACGGGAGCACGAGGCGGCTTCGGCGGCCGGCGAGGAGCGGGACGACCTGCTGAGCCGGCTGCTCGCCGCCCGCGACGAGCACGGCGGCCCACTGTCCCGCAAGGAGCTGCGGGACGAGTCGATCACCCTCTACATCGGCGGCCACGAGACGACCTCGACCACCCTGACGTGGGCCTGGCAGCTGCTGTCGGGGGCGCCCGAGGCGCGGGCCCGGCTGGCGGAGGAGCTGGACCGGGTGCTCGGCGGGCGCCTGCCCACCTACGACGATTACGCGCGGCTGCCCTGGACCCGGCAGGTGGTCAAGGAGGCCCTGCGCGTCTACCCGCCGATCTGGCTCATCTCGGCGGTGGCCCGGGAGGGCGCGACCCTGGGCGGGCGGCCGGTCCCGGCGGGGACCGCGGTGTGGACCAGCCCCTGGTCGGTGCACCGCGACCCGCGCTGGTTCCCGGACCCGGAGGCCTTCCGCCCCGAGCGGTGGGACGAGGACGCCCCGCAACCCGTTCCGGAACACGCCTGGTTCCCCTTCGGCGGCGGCCCGCGGGCCTGTCTGGGAGCACGGTTCGCGCTGGTGGAGGCCGCACTGGTGCTGGCCGTGCTGGGGCAGCGCTTCCACCTCGACAGCGGCGGCGAGCGGGCCGGCGTGTTCCCCGGCCTCACCCTGCAGCCGAAGACTCCGGTCCTGGCGACGCTGCTGGCGCCCTGACGCTCGCGGGAAGATCCCGCGACCTTCGCGAGTTGGTAGAACCGTGAACGAAATCTCGCGGGACGACGCGGACGTGGACGTGGTGGTCATCGGCGCCGGGCAGGCGGGCCTGTCCAGCGCCTACCACCTCGGTCGGGCGGGGCTCGGTCACGTGGTCCTGGACCACGCGCCCCGCCCGGGCGGGGCCTGGCAGTTCCGCTGGCCCTCGCTCACCTACGGCAAGGTCCACGGGATGCACGCACTGCCCGGCATGGAGCTGACCGGAGCCGACCCGCTGCGACCCTTGTCGGAGGTGGTCGGGGAGTACTTCGCGGCGTACGAGGAACGCTTCGACCTGCGCGTACGGCGCCCCGTGGACGTCACGGCCGTACGCGAGGGGGCCGACGGGCGGCTACGGGTGGAGTCCTCGGCCGGCGTCTGGTCGGCCCGGGCCCTGATCAACGCGACCGGCACCTGGGACCGGCCGTTCTGGCCGCGCTACCCGGGTCAGGAGACGTTCCGCGGCCGCCAACTGCACACCGCGAACTACCCGGGGCCGCGGGAGTTCGCCGGGGCCCGCGTGATCGTGGTGGGCGGCGGCACCTCGGCGGTGCAGCACCTGCTGGAGATCTCCCGGGTGGCGGCGGGGACCACCTGGGTGACCCGGCGGCCTCCGGTCTTCCGCGACGGGAGCTTCGGCGAGGCCGAGGGCCGGGCGGCGGTGTCCCTGGTGGACGAGCGGGTGCGCCGGGGACTGCCGCCCCAGAGCGTGGTCAGCGTGACGGGACTGTCGCTGAACGAGGCCGTCCGGGCCGGACTGGACTCGGGGGTGCTCGAGCGGCGGCCCATGTTCGAACGCATCACCCCCACCGGCGCCGCCTGGGCGGACGGGAGCCGGGTGGAGGCGGACGTCATCCTGTGGGCCACCGGATTCCGCGCTGCCGTCGACCACCTGGCGCCGCTGCGGCTGCGCGAGCCGGGCGGCGGCATCCGCGTCGAGGGGACCAGGGCGGTCCGGAACGAGCGCATCCACCTGGTGGGCTACGGCCCTTCGGCTTCGACCATCGGAGCCAACCGCGCGGGCGGCGCCGCGGTCCGCGAGATCCGCCGACTCCTGGCCCGCGAGCGGGTGGGCTCGCCCGCGGGCTGAGCGGGCCGCGGGCTGAGCGGGCCGCGGGGCCTTCAGGCCGCGCCCGGCGCTTCGACGGGGAACGCCCGGTCCGGGGTGTCCGCCTTGCAGGCCTCCGGGGTGGCGTACACGTATCCCGTCCCGTTGCGCACGCGCAGGACGGGCTCGGTCCAGTTCTCCGTGTCGTCCGGGACGAAGAGGTGCGTGATGCGCCGCTCCGCGTCGTGGACCAGGAGCGAGACGATGGCGTAGAGCTGGGCGCCGATGTGGCCGAGCCCCTGCTGAGGATGGTCGGCCGGCCCTTCGACGCGGATGACGAAGAATCGTTCCTCTTCCCAGAGACCGCCCTTGTCCAGCCACTGACCCTCCCCCACGGGCACTCCGTCCACCCAGAGCCGCGCTTCGCTGGGATTGCCGCGGAACAGGAGCACCGAGCGGTGACGGTCGCCCGCGGTGAAGTCCACTTCGATCTCGTGCCGGCTCCAGCAGTCCATGAAGCCGCTGCACGCCCCGGGCACCTCCCCGTGCCGGTAGCTCGGGATCTCTTCGCCCGGCGGCACGACGGGATCCAGGCTGCAGACCTCCGCGAAGCGGCAGGCCCGCTCGACGCGCCGGTTGCAGCCGAGCCCCATCGCCGCGACATCGCGGGGCGCCGCCTTCGAGAGCAACTCGGCCAGGCGTGCCACGTACCGGTCCTCGCCGACCAGCGCGGTCAGGTCGGCCTCGTCGAACCACCAGTGGAGCAGGTCGACTCCGACGGGGGAACGGGCCAGCCAATGCCGCCACCCGGCCGCGCTGTCGCCCCACCGTGCGGCCACCTGCTTCTCAGCTGCCCGCTCGGCGGCCGCAGCGGCCTCGGCGGCCGCGTCCACCGGCGCTGGAGCCTCCTGCGCCTCGCCGCCGGGCACGCTCTCCGGCGCCGCCGCCTCAGCCGTCGCTTCGGCTTCGGCTTCGACTCTCGTTCTTTCTTTCGCTTTCGCTGTCCATGGCCACTTCACGGCTCGCCCCCTCGGTCCACGCGTCCGGCAGGCCGCCGATCGTAGGACCGATCCCGCGCCAGGCGCCCCTCATTTCCCGGCGGCACCCTCCTGACCTGCGCGGGAGCCCGCGTGGGCGTGGGCGCGGATCCGGTTGAACTCCGCGACGTGCTTCTTGTGCTCCTCGTACGTCGCCGAGAAGCGGGTGTCCCCCGGCTTCACGGTGACGAAGAACAGCCAGTCGCCCGGCGTCGGCGCGACCGCGGCCGCCATGGCCTCCAGCCCCGGGCTGTCGATCGGCGTGGGCGGCAGTCCCTGGCGTTCGTAGGTGTTGAACGGGCTGTCGATCCGGGTCTCGCTCAGCGTGGTGTCCACGGTGCTGCGGTTCAGCGCGTAGTTGATGGTGGAGTCCATCTGGAGCGGCATCGACTTCGCCAGCCGGTTGTGCACCACCCGTGCGACCTTGCCCATGTCGGCGCGGCTCTCGGCCTCCGCCTCGATGATGCTGGCCAGGGTGGCCGTCTGGTACGGGGTCATTCCGTGGGCCTTGCCGCCGTCCGCGACGGCCCGGGTGGCGAGCATCTCGTTCGCCGTGCGCACCATGTACGCGAGGAGCGTGGCCGGGGTGGACTTCGAGGTCACCGGGTACGTCGCCGGGAAGAGGTAGCCCTCCGGGTTCCCCTTGGCCTCCGCGGGCAGAGCCAGCCCGGCGGCGGCCACCGCCGACTTCGTGGATCCCGGCGGGAGCTTCAGCTCACGGTCGACCGCCGCGTACACCTGCGGGGCCCGCCAGCCCTCGGGGATCACCAACTGGCGCGGCCTCTCGGGCGCTTCGCCACCACGCAGCAGCGGGATCAGGGTTGCCGCCCCGATCGCGATCAGCGTGCCGAGGAAGAGCGCCAGCCGGCCCCGGCGGGTGAGCCGGGAACGGTGCTGTGGCGGCCGGTACTCATGACGCATACGGAAACGCTAACCCGTATATCGCCACATTCCCGGCATCCTGCCCGTGCGCCCGTCATACGATCACACGTTCACCGGAGCCAGCTCGACCCCGTCCACCGGTGCCGGCTTCTGCGTGGCGGCCCGGTCCCGGCGCACCAGGGCCGCATACCGGCCGTCCGCCTTCAACAGCTCCTCGTGCGTACCGCGCTCGGCTATCCGGCCGGCGTCCAGGACCACGATCTGGTCGGCATCGCGGACGGTCGAGAGCCGGTGCGCGATGGTGATGGTGGTACGGCCCTGCGACAGGTTGTCGATGGCCCGCTGGACGGCATGCTCGGTCCGGGTGTCGAGGGCGCTCGTGGCCTCGTCGAGAATCAGGACCGGCGGGTCCCGCAGGATGGTCCGGGCGATGGCGAGGCGCTGCTTCTCGCCGCCGGAGAAGCGGTAGCCGCGTTCGCCGACCAGGGTGTCGTACCCGTCGGGCAGGGAGGCGATGTGGTCGTGGATCTGGGCCGCGCGGGCCGCCTCGGCGATCTCCTCGTCGGTGGCGTCCGGTTTGGCGAAGCGGAGGTTGTCCGCGACCGAGGCGTGGAAGAGGTAGGTCTCCTGGGAGACCACGCCTATCGAGCGGGCCAGCGAGTCGAAGTCGAGGTCGCGCACGTCCACCCCGTCCAGGGCCACCCGGCCGCCGGTGACGTCGTAGAGCCGGGGCACGAGGTAGCTGAGCGTGCTCTTGCCCGATCCCGTCGGGCCGACCACGGCGAGGGAGCCTCCGGCCGGGACGGTGATGTCGATCCCCGTGAGCGTCGGGCCGCTCTTCGCGTCGTAGGCGAAGTGGACGTCCTCCAGCCGGACTTCCCCCTTGGCCCGGTCCAGGCGCACGGCGTCCTCGCGCTCGGTGATGTCGACCGGCAGGTCGAGGTACTCGAAGATGCGGGCGAACAGCGCGAGCGAGGTCTGTATCTGCACACCGGTCGACAGCAGGCTGACGGCGGGCCGGAACAGGCCCTGCTGGAGGGTGACGAAGGCGACGAGGGTGCCGACGGAGAGCGAGGGGGCACCCGTCTGCAGGGCTATGCCGGCGGCCCAGTAGATGAGCGCGGGCATGGCGGCCATGACGATGCCGATGGTGGACATCCGCCAGCGCCCGGCCATGCTGGAGCGCACTTCGAGGCCGACGAGCTTCTCGGACTCCTCGGAGAACGCGGCGGTGAGGGACTCGGAACGGCCCATCGTGCGGCCCAGCAGGATGCCGCTCACCGACAGGGACTCGGTGACGGTCGCGGCCATCGTGGCCATCTGCCGCTGCCGCTGCGCGGTGATCTTCTTGCGCTCGCGGCCGACCCGGCGGCTGATCCACACGAAGACGGGGAGCAGGAGCAGGGAGACGAGGGTGAGCCGCCAGTCGAGGGCGAGCATCGCGACCACGGAGGCTATGACGGCCGTCAGGTTCGAGACGAGCGAGGTGGCGGTCGAGGTGACGGTGGCCTGCATGCCGCCGATGTCGTTGGCTATGCGGGACTGCACCTCGCCGGTGCGGGTCCGGGTGAAGAAGGCCAGCGGCATCCGCTGGAGCTGTGCGTAGACGGCGGTGCGCAGGTCGTGCATGACGCGCTGGCCGACCGTGGTGGAGATGAGGGTCTGGAGCACGCCGAAGACGCTGGTGACGACGGCGGTGAGGATCATGCCGAGGGCGAGCAGGCTGAGCAGCCCGGTACGGCCCTGCGGGATCGCGACGTCGAGGATCTCCTTGAGCAGGAACGGCGAGGCGACGCCGACGAGCGAGGAGGCGCCGACGAGCAGACCCACGACGGCGAGCCGGCCGCGGTAGGGCCGGAAGAGGCCCACGATGCGGCGCAGCTCGCGCGGCTGGTCGGCCGGAGCGGGGCGGGTGGGGTCGAGGGATTCTTTCGATGGGGTCCACTTCGGTTCTTCGGGGCGCATGGGCCTCCTTCTGACGAGACTCGGATGAGCATAGCTCATTGTTACCTATGCTCACAATGAATCTGGTCCTGGTACTGTTCCCCAGTATGAGGACCCCTTCCGAGACCGACACCACAGACGGCGTGCTCGCCGAGCAGTTGCTGCGCCTGACCCGTCGGCTCCACCGCATCCAGAAGCGCCATCTGGAGCCGCTCGGGATCACTCCGGCCCAGTCCCGGCTGCTGCGTCTGGTCTCTCATTACGAAGACGGCGACCCTCCCCGAATGGCGGATCTCGCCGCCCGCCTGGAGGTCGTCCCCCGCGCCGTGACCACCCTCGTGGACGGCCTCGAGGCCGCCGAGTGCGTGCGCCGCGCGCCCGACCCGGCGAACCGCCGCGTCATAAGGATCGAGCTCACCGACACCGGCCGCGCCACGCTGCGCCGTCTGCGCAACGCGCGAACCGACGCGGCAGAGGAGATCCTGGCTCCATTGACCGCCGAACAGCGCGAGGTGCTCGGCGGCCTGCTGAACGCCCTGTCGGACGCCCCGGCGGAGCGCCGCTGCTGAGAAGACGGCCGTGCCTGCGCGGGCCGCGATGAGGCGAGGGGTCGCACATGCCGCTGCTGGAACCGAAGCCGGGGACCCTGCGCCCCCGCAGCATCAGCGGCCCCGCCCCCGACCGGATGCCCGAGCACCGGGCCGCCGGTACCCCGGAGCCGCTGCGCACCGAGCTGGCCGAGCTGCTGGGCCCCGAGAAGGTCCTGTGGAAGGTCTCCGACCTGGTCCGCTACGCCACGGACGCCTCCCCCTACCGCTTCGTGCCCCAGGTCGTCGTGATCGCCGAGGACATCGACGACGTCTCCGCGGTCCTCTCGTACGCCCACGGCCGGCAGCGCGAGGTCGTCTTCCGCGCCGCCGGGACCTCGCTCAACGGCCAGGCCCAGGGCGAGGACATCCTCGTCGACGTACGCCGCCACTGGGCCGGCATCGAAGTGCTGGACGGGGGCCGGCGCGCCCGGATCCGGCCCGGCACCACCGTGCTGCGGGCCAACGCCGCCCTCGCCCGGCACGGCCGCGTCCTCGGCCCCGATCCGGCCAGCGCCATCGCCTGCACCCTCGGCGGAGTCGTCGCCAACAACGCCTCGGGCATGACGGCGGGCACCACCAGGAACTCGTACCGCACGCTCTCCTCCCTCACCTTCGTCCTCCCCGGCGGAACCGTCGTGGACACCGCGGACCCGCTGGCCGACGAGGAACTGGCGCGCGCCGAACCGGCCCTGTGCCACGGGCTGATGGAGATCAAGAAGGAGATCGAGGCCGACCCGGAACTCGTCCGGCGGATCCGCGCCAAGTACGAGATCAAGAACACCACCGGCTACCGCCTCGACGCCTACCTGGACGGCAACACCCCCGTGGAGATCCTGCGCGGGCTGATGGTCGGCTCGGAGGGCACCCTCGGCTTCATCTCCGAGGTCGTCTTCGACACCCTCCCGCTGGACCGTGAACTCTGCTCCGCCCTGCTGTTCTTCCCCTCGCTGCCCGCCGCGGCCGCTGCCGTACCCCTCTTCAACGAGGCGGGCGCCATCGCCGTCGAGCTGATGGACGGCAACACCCTGCGCGCCTCGGTCAGCGTCGCGGGCGTCCCCGCCGACTGGGCGGAGCTGCCCAAAGGCACCACCGCGCTGCTGGTGGAGTTCCGCGCTCCGGACGAGGCCGGCCGGGACGCGTACGAGCGCCGCGCGGCCGAAGTCCTCGCCGGACTCGACCTGGTGGCGCCGGTGCCCTCGGTCACCAACGCCTTCACCCGGGACGCGCACACCATCAGCGGCTACTGGAAGGCCCGCAAGGCCTTCGTCACCGCCGTCGGCGGAGCCCGCGCGTCCGGCACCACGCTGATCACCGAGGACTTCGCCGTGCCGCCCTCCCGGCTGGCCGAGGCCTGCGAAGCGCTCCTCGAACTCCAGGCGCGGCACGGCTTCGACGCGGCCGTCGCAGGTCACGCGGCCCACGGCAACCTGCACTTCCTGCTCGCCTTCGACGCCGCCAAGCCCGCCGACGTCCAGCGGTACGCGGCCTTCATGGACGCCTTCTGCCGGCTCACCGTGGAGCGGTTCGACGGCTCGCTGAAGGCCGAGCACTCCACCGGCCGCAACATCGCCCCCTTCCTGGAGCTGGAGTGGGGCCCCAAGGCCACCGGGCTGATGTGGCGCACCAAGCGGACCGTGGACCCGGACGGGGTGCTCGCCCCGCGGATCCTTCTCGACCGCGACCCGCTGGCGCACCTGCGCGGGCTGAAGACGATCCCGAAGGTGGAGGCGGTGGCCGACCCCTGCATCGAGTGCGGGTTCTGCGAACCGACCTGCCCCAGCGAGGACCTGACGACCACTCCGCGCCAGCGGATCGTGCTGCGCCGCGAGATGATGCGCCAGCCGCCCGGTTCCCCGGTGCTGGACGGGCTGCTGGAGGCCTACGGCTACGACGCCGTCGACACCTGTGCGGGCGACTCCACCTGCAAGCTCGCCTGTCCCGTGGGCATCGACACGGGCGCGCTGATGAAGGACTTCCGCCACCGCCGGCACAGCCCGCGCGAGGAGAGGGCGGCCGCGCTGGCCGCGCGCCGGTTCCGGACCGTCGAGGGCGCCGCCCGGCTGGCCGTGGCCGCCGCCGACAAGATCGGCGACCGGGTCGGGGACGGGCTCCTCGCGGCCGTGACGGGGGCGGCGCGGAAGGCCGTACGGCCCGACCTGGTTCCGGAGTGGCTGCCGCAGATCCCCGGTGCGGCGGCGCGGAAGCTGCCCGACACCCGGCGGGTGGGCGCCGCCGCCGTGTACTACCCGGCCTGCGTCAACCGGATCTTCGGCGGCCCCGAAGGCCGCCCCGGGCCCTCCCTGCCGGAGGCCGTGGTGGCCGTGTCGGAGCGGGCCGGCAAGCCGGTGTGGATCCCCCGCGACGTGACGGGCACCTGCTGCGCGACGATCTGGCACTCCAAGGGCTACGACGCCGGGACCCGCGTGATGGCCAACCGGATCGTCGAGGCGGCCTGGGGCTGGACCGCCGGCGGGCGGCTGCCGCTGGTCGTCGACGCCTCCTCGTGCACGCTGGGCATCGCGCACGAGGTGGTCCCGTACCTGACGGACGACAAC
This sequence comes from Streptomyces sp. NPDC059989, assembly GCF_042736975.1. Classification (NCBI taxonomy): domain Bacteria; kingdom Bacillati; phylum Actinomycetota; class Actinomycetes; order Kitasatosporales; family Streptomycetaceae; genus Streptomyces; species Streptomyces sp. NPDC059989. Next base: position 28,280 of record NZ_JBHWUO010000029.1, on the reverse strand, counting down.
CGGGCGCTGCACGCGGAGTTGCGGATCGTCGACTCCGTCGTGTGGGCGGCCGAAGAGCTGCTGCCGCATCTGGAGGTCCTCCGCACCGTGGGTTCGGCGGTGCTCCACCCGACCTGCTCGATGCGACACTTGGAGGACGAGGCGCAGCTGCGGACGGTGGCCGAGGCGTGCGCCGACGAGGTGGTGGTCCCGGACGACGCGGGCTGCTGCGCCTTCGCGGGCGACCGGGGCATGCTGCACCCGGAGCTGACGGCCTCGGCGACGGCGCGCGAGGCGGCGGAGGTGACGGCCCGTCCGTTCGACGCCCATCTGTCGGCGAACCGGATGTGCGAGGTGGGCATGGACCGGGCGACCGGACGCGGCTATTACTCGGTTCTGCTCGAACTGGAGCACGCCACGCGCCCCTGATCGTTGTTCCTGACCTGGCGCTACGTCGTCCGGCAGGCCCGTAAACCTCCCCGCGAGGGGGCTCGGCCGACGGAAAATCAATTGCCCGGAGCCAGTCCGGAAGGCGAACCTTGCACGGTTTGAACCACTCGACCAGTCATGGGGCGTCATGCAGATCAGCGATCTTCCGTATCCGGATCCCGGGGTACCCGACGCTCGTTCCGGTCCCCGGTTCCTGGTGTGGCTGGGCCGGGGTCAGCTCGGCGGCCAGTTCAAGAGCCTGGGCTGGGGGCTGCTGCACTTCTCCGGCATCGCCGGACTGCCGTACACGGTAGGGCTGGGCGTGGACGCGGTCGTCGACCACGACGCCGGCCGGCTGCTGCTCGTCGGCGGGCTGCTCGTCCTGCTCGGCGTCGCCATCTCGGTCGGTGACGCCATGCTGCACCGGACCGCCGTCACCAACTGGATCACCGCCGCGGCGCGCGTGCAGCAGTTGCTGGCGCGCAAGACCGCCGAACTGGGCTCCGCCCTGACCCGGAGGGTCGCCGCGGGCGAGGTGGTCGCCGTGTCCACGGGCGACGTCGAGAAGATCGGCTGGTTCGTCGAGGCGGTCTCCCGCTTCCTCGCGGCCGCCTTCGCCGTCGTCCTCGTCTGCGTCGGCCTGCTGTTCTACGCGCCCGCGCTGGGCGTGGTCGTGGCGATCGGCGTGCCGCTGGTCGCCCTGGCCGCGCTGCCGCTGCTGCCCCGCGCCACCCGGCGGGCCGACTTCCAGCGGGAGAAGGCGGGCAAGGCCACCGAGCTGGCCTCGGACACGGTCGCGGGCCTGCGGGTGCTGCGCGGGATCGGCGGCGAGGAACTCTTCCTCGGCCGCTACCGCGAGGCCTCGCAGGAGGTCCGCAAGGCGGCCGTGCGCAGCGCCCGCATGTGGGCGCTGATCTCCGCGATCCAGGTGCTCCTGCCGGGAGCGCTGCTGATCACGGTGGTCTGGTACGGCGCCACGCTCGTCGTGGACGGGCGGATCGCGGTGGGTGAACTCGTCGCGGCGTTCAGCGCGGTGGCCACGCTCCTCTACCCGCTGCGGCACTTCGAGGAGATCGCCATGGCGTACTCCTTCTCGCGCCCCTCCGCCCAGCGGGCCGCCCGGGTGCTGTCGCTGACCCGCACGGACGCCGCCGAGCGGCCCGCGGACGCCGAGGTTCCCAAGGCCCCCGCTCCGGGCGGGGACCTGTACGACCCGCAGACCGGACTGCTGGTCCCCGCGGGCCGGTTCACGGCCGTCGTGTGCGGGGACCCGGACCTGGCGGGCCGGCTCGCGGAACGCCTCGGCGGCCATCCGATGGACGGGGAGGAGGGCACGGACGCCGGGCCCTCGGTGCTCCTCGGCGGGGTCGCGCTGGACGATCTCGCGCTGGACACCGCGCGCACGCTGGTCCTCGTACAGGACAAGGAACCGGTGCTGCTGTCCGGAACCCTGCGCGAGCTGTTCGACGTACCGGCCTCCGGAGCGGTGGAGTCCGGCGCGGCCCTGGAGGCGGCCCAGTGCGGGGACGTGCTGGACGCGCTGCTGCAGTCGGCCCCGGACGGGGTCGACGATCCGATGGACGCACGGATCACCGAGCGCGGCCGGTCGCTGTCGGGCGGGCAGCGCCAGCGGCTGGCGCTCGCGCGCTCCCTGGTCACCGATCCGGAGGTGCTGGTGCTGGACGAGCCGACCTCCGCGGTCGACTCGCACACCGAGGCACGGATCGCGGACGGGGTCGCGGCGCTGCGCGCCGGGCGCACCACGGTGGTCCTGGCCTCCTCGCCGCTGCTGCTCGACCGCGCGGACCGGGTCGTCCTCATCGACGAGGGGAAGGTGGTGGCGATCGGTACGCACCGGGAGCTGCTGCACGGCGAGCCGCTCTACCGGGCGGTCGTCACCCGCGAGACGGAGGAGGAGCAGCGCCTCGCCGTGGTGGAAATGAACCGGCTGGAAGACGTACTCACAGAGATCGAGGAATCCGCATGATCGGCGTGGCGCCGCCGGAATACGATCCGGCGGCCCCCGAGTCGGCCGCGACCCTGCCCGTGGGCACGGCCGCGACCGTACGGGGCTATGTGCGCGGCCTGTTCCGGCGGCACCGGCGGGCCTTCGTGGTGCTGGTGGCGGTCAACGCGATCGCGGTGATCGCCTCCATGGTCGGCCCCTACCTGCTGGGCCGGGTCGTGGACGACCTCACGGCGGGGGCGCGCGAGCTCCATCTGGAGCGCGTGGGACTGCTGTTCGCGCTGGCGCTCGCGATCCAGACGTTCTTCGTCCGGCTGGTCCGGCTGCGCGGGGCGATGCTCGGCGAGCAGATGCTGGCCGATCTGCGCGAGGACTTCCTCGTACGGTCGGTGGGGCTGCCGCCGGGCGTGCTGGAGCGGGCCGGCACCGGTGACCTGCTGTCGCGGATCACCACCGACATCGACCGGCTGGCCAACGCGATGCGCGAGGCCGTGCCGCAGCTGGCCATCGGCGTGGTGTGGGCGGGGCTGCTCTTCGGGGCGCTCGCGGTGACGGCCCCGCCGCTGGCGCTGGCCGCACTGGTGGCGCTGCCGGTGCTGGTGATCGGCTGCCGCTGGTACTTCCGGCGGGCGCCGTCTGCGTACCGCTCGGAGGCGGCCGGCTACGCGGCGGTCGCGGCCGCGCTCACCGAGACGGTGGACGCGGGCCGCACCATCGAGGCGCACCGCCTGGGGCAGGACCGGATCGCGCTGTCGGAGCGGCGGATCAAGCAGTGGACGGCGTGGGAGCGGTACACGCTGTTCCTGCGCACGGTCCTCTTCCCCGTCGTCAACGTCACCTACGTGACCATCCTCGGCTCCGTGCTGATGATCGGCGGCTTCTGCGTGATGCGGGGCTGGATGTCGGTGGGACAGCTGACCACGGGCGCGCTGCTGGCCCAGATGATGGTCGATCCGATCGGCCTGATCCTGCGCTGGTACGACGAACTGCAGATCGCCCAGGTCTCCCTGGCCCGCCTGGTGGGCGTACGGGAGATCGAACCGGACGCGGGGGACGCGAAGATCGGGCCCGAGGGCCGGGACGTCCGCGCGGACGAGGTCCACTTCGGATACCGGGAGGGCGTGGACGTCCTGCACCAGGTGTCGATGTCCGTCCCGCCGGGTACCCGGATGGCGCTCGTAGGCCCGTCGGGCGCGGGCAAGTCCACGCTGGGGCGGCTGCTCGCGGGCATCTACGCACCGCGGACCGGCGAGATCACCCTCGGCGGGGCGCGGCTGTCGCAGATGCCGGCGGAGCGGGTGCGCGAGCACGTGGCGCTGGTCAACCAGGAGCACCACGTGTTCGTGGGCTCGCTGCGGGACAACCTGCGCCTCGCCCGCACGGGCGCCGGGGACGCGGAGCTGTGGGCGGCGCTGGGCGCGGTGGACGCGGACGGCTGGGCCCGTGCCCTGGCGGCCGGTCTGGACACCGAGGTCGGTTCCGGCGGTACGGCGCTGACCCCGGCGCAGGCCCAGCAGATCGCGCTGGCCCGGCTGGTGCTGGCCGACCCGCACACCCTGGTGCTGGACGAGGCAACCTCGCTGCTGGACCCGCGCGCCGCCCGGCACCTGGAGCGTTCCCTGGCCCGGGTGCTGGACGGCCGGACGGTCATCGCCATCGCCCACCGCCTGCACACCGCGCACGACGCGGACGTGATCGCGGTGGTCGAGGGCGGCCGGATCAGCGAACTCGGCTCGCACGACGAACTGGTCGCGGCCGACGGTGCGTACGCGGCCCTGTGGCGGTCCTGGCACGGGTGACCCCGGTGCGCGGGGCGGGTCACCGCCCGCCCCGCGCAGCCCGTCCCTCGGACGGGTCGGTCCTAGTGCTGTGGCCGGGAAGGTTTGCCGGGTCGCGGTGTCCGGTGCGGTGCATCGCAAGGCGGAGGACCGCGGCTCGTACTGGACGTACTTGCGTGGTCCGACAACGCGGCGAGGTGCCGTGCCTGGGGGTACCTCCCAGCGGTAGCTGGGGGAGCGCCGCGACCCGGTGAACCTTTCCGGTCACAGCACTAGATGAAGCCGAGGGCCGAGGCCCCGCCGAAGCCGCCCAGCAGGACGAACACCGGCATCAGGACCTTGAGCTCCACCCAGCTGCCGGCCCGGAAGCGCATCATCTTCGGCGGGCCGATCGGGTACCAGCGCTTCCCGGCGATCGGGAGCGGCCACAGGACCGGGCAGCCGGAGACGGTCAGCGCGTCGCCGATGTCGTGGACGAGCGCGCCGAGCAGGATCGGCAGGCCCAGCCAGAGGTACTCCTGCCCGGGCCCGGTGAACAGCCAGCCCGCGCCGTTGCCCGGCTGGTCCAGCACCCCGGCCAGGATCCACGCGCTGGTCGCGCCGAGCAGCCAGACCAGGACGTCGCTGGACATCCGGGCGGCCCGCCACAGCAGGCCTTCGACGGCCAGCACCAGGTGGACGAAGAGCAGCGCGAGCACGCCCCAGCGGTCGGCGGTCACGGCGAGCACGGAGGCCCCGCCGCCGATCAGGACGGCCCAGAGCCAGGTGTGCGTCAGGGTGCGGTGGCCCCCGGTGCGGCGGGCGTCCTTCGGGGAGCGGGTGGCCTTGTAGACGGCGTAGGAGATCTTGTCGACCACCTCGCACAGGCCGCGGGAGAGCGGGCCGAAGGCGCGGGAGATCGTCGCCGACTTGTGGTCGAGGTCGGGGGCCAGGGCGGCTCCCGCGCAGATCAGCGCTCCTACGACGAGGACCGGCCACGGCATGGGGTGTCCGGCGGCCGCGGTCGCCGCGCCCACCCCCAGCCAGGCCGCTGCCCCTGACAGTGAGTGCGCCGGACCCATCATGGTCGTTTCCCGCCCCGGTTCTGTGCTGGTCGGGCCCTGTTGAAGGTTTCGTTCGGGCCGCGTCGACGGCACAGCGTACCGTCGACGATCTTCGTTCTGTCCGCCGGTTCCCGCATCCGGGGGGAAGCCAGGCAAGATGGGGGGTGTGACCCTCATTGATCAGCTCCCGCCGAACGCCGACCCCGATGCCCTCTTCGAGGCTTTCTCCTCGTGGGCGGAGGACCAGGGCATCACCCTGTACCCGGCTCAGGAGGAGGCGCTGATCGAGGTCGTCTCCGGGGCGAACGTGATCCTCTCCACCCCGACCGGCTCCGGCAAGAGCCTGGTCGCGGCGGGCGCGCACTTCACGGCCCTGGCCCAGGACAAGGTCACCTTCTACACCGCGCCGATCAAGGCGCTGGTGTCGGAGAAGTTCTTCGACCTGTGCAAGCTCTTCGGCACCGAGAACGTCGGCATGCTGACCGGCGACGCTTCCGTGAACGCGGACGCGCCCGTGATCTGCTGCACCGCCGAGGTCCTGGCCTCCATCGCCCTGCGCGACGGCAAGCACGCCGACATCGGCCAGGTCGTCATGGACGAGTTCCACTTCTATGCCGAGCCGGACCGCGGCTGGGCCTGGCAGATCCCGCTGCTGGAGCTGCCGCAGGCGCAGTTCGTCCTGATGTCGGCGACCCTCGGCGACATGAAGCGGTTCGAGGAGGACCTGACCCGGCGTACGGGCCGGCCCACCTCGGTGGTGCGCTCGGCGACGCGGCCCGTCCCGCTGTCCTACGAGTACGTGACCACGCCGATCACCGACACGATCACCGAACTGCTGGAGACCCGGCAGGCTCCCGTCTACATCGTGCACTTCACCCAGGCCCAGGCGGTCGAGCGGGCGCAGTCGCTCATGAGCATCAACATGTGCACCCGCGAGGAGAAGGACAAGATCCAGGACCTGATCGGCAACTTCCGCTTCACCACGAAGTTCGGCCAGAACCTCTCCCGCTACGTCCGGCACGGCATCGGCGTGCACCACGCCGGCATGCTGCCCAAGTACCGCCGTCTGGTCGAGAAGCTCGCCCAGGCCGGTCTGCTGAAGGTCATCTGCGGAACGGACACCCTCGGCGTCGGGGTCAACGTCCCGATCCGCACGGTGCTGTTCACCGCGCTCACCAAGTACGACGGCAACCGGGTCCGCACTCTGCGCGCCCGCGAGTTCCACCAGATCGCCGGCCGCGCCGGCCGGGCCGGATTCGACACGGCGGGCTACGTGGTCGCCCAGGCGCCCGAGCACGTCATCGAGAACGAGAAGGCGCTCGCCAAGGCCGGCGACGACCCGAAGAAGCGCCGCAAGGTGGTGCGCAAGAAGGCTCCCGAGGGCTTCGTCGCCTGGTCGGACACCACCTTCGAGAAGCTCATCGCCGCCGACCCGGAGGCGCTGACCTCGCGCTTCAAGGTCACCAACATCATGCTGCTGTCGGTCATCGCCCGGCCGGGCGACGCCTTCAAGGCGATGCGCCACCTCCTGGAGGACAACCACGAGCCGCGCAAGGCCCAGCTGCGGCACATCCGCCGGGCCATCGCGATCTACCGCTCGCTGCTGGACGGCGGCGTCGTCGAGAAGCTCGACACCCCGGACGCGGAGGGCCGCACCATCCGGCTCACCGTCGACCTCCAGCAGGACTTCGCGCTCAACCAGCCGCTGTCCACCTTCGCACTGGCCTCCTTCGACCTGCTCGACCCGGAGTCCCCCTCCTACGCGCTGGACATGGTGTCCGTCGTGGAGTCCACGCTGGACGACCCGCGCCAGATCCTCGCCGCCCAGCAGAACAAGGAACGCGGCATCCAGGTCGGCCAGATGAAGGCCGACGGGATCGAGTACGAGGAGCGGATGGAGCGGCTCCAGGACGTCACCTACCCCAAGCCGCTCGAAGAACTGCTCTTCCACGCCTACGACGTGTACGCCAAGAGCCACCCGTGGGTGCGCGACCACCCCGTCTCCCCGAAGTCGATCATCCGCGACATGTACGAGCGCGCGATGACCTTCACCGAATTCACCTCCTTCTACGAGCTGGCCCGCACCGAGGGCATCGTGCTGCGCTACCTGGCGAGCGCGTTCAAGGCTCTGGACCACACCATCCCCGACGACCTCAAGTCCGAGGACCTCCAGGACCTCATCGAATGGCTCGGCGAGCTGGTCCGCCAGGTCGACTCCAGCCTGCTGGACGAGTGGGAGCAGCTGGCGAACCCGGAGGTGGAGACGGCGGAGCAGGCCCAGGAGAAGGCCGACCAGGTCAAGCCGGTCACCGCCAACTCGCGCGCCTTCCGCGTCCTGGTCCGCAACGCCATGTTCCGCCGGGTGGAGCTGGCCGCCCTCGACCACGTCAACGTGCTGGGCGAGCTGGACGCCGAGTCCGGCTGGGACGCCGACGCCTGGGGCGAGGCCATGGACGGGTACTGGGACGAGTACGACGACCTGGGCACCGGCCCCGACGCCCGCGGCCCCAAGCTGCTCCAGATCGAGGAGGACGCGGCGCACGGCCTGTGGCGCGTCCGCCAGACCTTCGCCGACCCGAACGGGGACCATGGCTGGGGCATCAGCGCCGAGGTCGACCTCGCGGCCTCCGACGAAGAGGGCCGGGCGGTCATCCGGGTCACCTCCGTCGGCGAACTCGGCGCGCTCTGACCGCACCCCGCATCCCGCCGGACCCGCCGGCGCCCGCGTCCCGCAGGCGCCGCCCGGACCTGACAGTGGAGAACCTCTGATGACGAACCCCGCCGAGAGACTGGTCGATCTGCTCGATCTGGAGCAGATCGAGGTCAACATCTTCCGCGGCGCCAGCCCCCAGGAGTCCCTCCAGCGCGTCTTCGGCGGCCAGGTCGCCGGCCAGGCGCTGGTGGCCGCCGGCCGCACCACGGAGAGCGACCGCCCCGTCCACTCGCTGCACGCGTACTTCCTGCGCCCCGGCATCCCCGGGGTGCCGATCGTGTACCAGGTGGAGCGCGTGCGCGACGGGCGGTCCTTCACCACGCGCCGGGTCACCGCGGTCCAGCAGGGCAAGACGATCTTCAATCTCACCGCCTCCTTCCATCATCCGGAGGAGGGCGGCATCGAGCATCAGCTGCCTCCCCACCACGTCCCCCATCCGGACACCCTCCCGAAGGTCGCGGACGAGATCCGCGAGCACCTCGGCGCCCTGCCCGAGGCCCTGGAGCGGATGGCCCGCCGCCAGGCCTTCGACATCCGCTACGTGAACCGGCTCCGCTGGGCCCCCAAAGAGCTCAAGGGCGCCGATCCGCGCAGCGCGGTGTGGATGCGGGCGGTCGGCCCGCTGGGCGACGACCCGCTCGTGCACACCTGCGCCCTCACCTACGCCAGTGACATGACCCTCCTCGACGCCGTGCGCATCCCGGTGGAACCCCTGTGGGGGATGCGCGGATTCGACATGGCGAGCCTGGACCACGCCATGTGGTTCCACCGGCCGTTCCGGGCGGACGAGTGGTTCCTCTACGACCAGGAGTCCCCCATCGCCCACGGCGGCCGGGGCCTGGCCCGCGGCCGCATCTACGACCTGGAGGGCAGGCTGCTGGTCTCCGTGGTCCAGGAAGGCCTCTTCCGCCCGTACCCCGCCAAGCCGTCCCGGCCGGCCACGCCCTCCTCCGAGAACTGAGCAATCCCATGCCCACCCCGGCCCTCCCCTGCCCCTGCGGGCTGCCCGCCGCCTACGCGGACTGCTGCGGCCGCTTCCACTCCGGCGACCGGCAGGCGCCCACGGCCGAGCGGCTGATGCGCTCGCGCTTCAGCGCCTTCGCCGTCGGCGACACGGCCTACCTGCTGCGCTCCTGGCACCCCTCCACGCGCCCGGACCGGCTCGACCTGGATCCCGGCCAGCGCTGGGAGCGGCTGGAGATCCTCGCCACCGAACGCGGCGGGATGTTCGAGACGGAGGGCTCGGTGGAGTTCCGGGCGCACTACCGCGAGGGCCGGCACACCGGCTCACTCCACGAGCACAGCAGCTTCTCCCGGGAGAACGGGGCCTGGGTCTACGTCGGCCCCCTGTCCCCCGTCGACTTCGACTGACCGCGCGCCCCGGTCAGCGCGAACTCCAGGCTGGTGCGGTACCAGTGGACCTCCTCGGGCGCTTCGGCCTTCAACAGCCGAAGCGCCACGGCCGCGGCCGCCGGAACCTGCGGATGCCCGTACGGCGGAGGCGGAGCGAGCGCGGCCAGGACGATCCGCTCCGACGGGTCGGGCACGGCCCGCAGCAGCTCCTCCTCCGGCAGTACGGAGGCCAGTACCGCCGCGCGCTCCCACGGGTCTGCGGTCCGTCTCAGCAGCAGCCCGACGTGCCGCCCGCGCCACTTCGGCGGGCGCAGGTCAGCCCTGGCCGCCATCAGCTCCCGGTCCGGCGGGGGCGCGATCCCGCGCAGCATCGCCGGCTCCCGCCCCGCGAACTCCCGTAGCTCCGCGGTCAGATAGAGCCACACCACGGCCCGGTAGCGGTTGATCCGGTAGGCCACCGGGGTGAGGTGCCCGCAGCGCGCGAGCCGGGTGAAGCGGCTCGGGCCGACCCCCATCACCTCGGCCGCGGCCTGGGCTCCGGCCACGGTCTCGACCCGTTCGCGCAGGGCGCCCGGCCACCCCTCGGCGGACCTGACCCGCTCCAGCTCGGCCCGCGCGTAGCGCGCGGCCCCGCCGGCCGGCGGACCGGCGCGCACGATCCCCAGCTGGACGGCCCGGGCGAACTCGCCCCGGCTCAACCCCAGTTCCCCGGCGGCCGGCACACCGCCCACCAGCTCATCCCCACAGCCATCGGCACCGGCATCGGCATCGGCATCGACCCGGCCGACGACCTCCGCGGCCACGTCGTCCCGAGCCACGGCCCCCAGCCGTGTCGTCGTCAGCCGTGCCGCCCCATCCGTCGTCAGCCGTGCCGCCGGCCGTGTCCTCGGTTGTGTCGTCAGTTGTGTCGTCATGACGGTCCTCCCCCACGAGCAGTGATTACTCTGTGTGAAGACCGTAACTCAGCGCGACGACACCCCGCGAGGCCTGTGGACAACTCCGGAGCCTCAGCCGCCGGTGACGCGCCGCTCCGCGACCCCGAGGTGCTCGCCCACCCGGTTGACCAGCAGCGTCATCTCGTACGCGACCTGCCCGATGTCCGCCTCGGACGCGCTCAGCACGCACAGGCAGCTCCCCGCACCCGCCGCCATGACGAAGAGGACCCCTTCGTCGTACTCGACCATCGTCTGCCGGACCTCCCCGGCCCGAAAGTGCCGCCCCGACCCCTTGGCCAGGCTCTGCAGCCCTGCGGCGACCGCCGCCAGGTGCTCCGAGTCCTCCCGCGCCAGCCCCGCGCTCGCGCCCGTCACCAGGCCGTCGTTGGACAGCACCACCGCATGCCGCACCTGCTGGACCCTGCGTGTCAGGTCGTCCAGCAGCCAGTCGAGCTGCTTGTCCAGTGCCATTCCCAGCCCCTCCCCGTTGACCCGGCCGACATGGCCGCGCCTCACCCCGCGTAGTTGTGGCGCAAGCCTTCCCCACCAGTGCCTTTCCGGCAAGGAGGATGTCCCCATGGCGAAGAAGATGACTCAAGAGGAATGGCGTGCGTTCGTCTCCCATTCCACCCGCACCGGGAAACTCTCCACCGTCCGTGCCGACGGAAGCCCCCACATCGCCCCCGTCTGGTTCGTACTCGACGGCGATTCCTTCCTGTTCAACACCGGCAAGGACACCGTCAAGGGACGGAACCTCGCCCGTGACGGCCGGGTCGCGCTGTGCGTGGACGACGACCGGCCCCCGTACGCCTACGTCGTGCTCCAGGGCCGCGCCGAGATCAGCGAGGAACCGGACGAGCTGCTCACGTGGGCGACCAGGATCGGCGCCCGCTACATGGGCGAGGAGCGCGCCGAGGCCTTCGGCCGCCGCAACGCGGTCCCCGGCGAACTCCTCGTCCGGGTCCCCATCGACAAGGTGATAGCGATCTCCGGCGTATCGGACTGACCCCGATCCCACCACCCCCTCCTCGCCGCAGGCCGGTTCACACCGAATCGGCCTGCGGCTCCACCGAGTCCAACAGCCGGGCGGTGTGCACCCGCCCCGCGTACTCGACCAGCCTGATCAGCACTTCCTTCCCCGAGTCCTTGTCCCGCGCGTCACACAGCACCACCGGCGTCCCCTGGTCCAGGTCCAGCGCCCGCGACACCTCGTGCGCCCCGTACCGCCGCGCGTCCGTGAAGCAGTTGACGGCCACGACGAACGGGATGCGCCGGTGCTCGAAGTAGTCCACGGCGGGGAAGCAGTCCTCCAGCCGCCGCGTGTCGGCGAGGACCACCGCGCCCAGCGCCCCCTGCGACAGCTCGTCCCACAGGAACCAGAAGCGGTCCTGCCCGGGCGTGCCGAACAGGTACAGCGACAGCCCGGAGCGGATGGTGATCCGTCCGAAGTCCATGGCCACCGTCGTGGTCGTCTTCTGGTCCACCCCGCCCGTGTCGTCGACCAGTTCGCCCGCCTCGCTGAGCAGTTCCTCCGTCCGCAGCGGGCGGATCTCGCTCACCGCGCCCACCAGCGTGGTCTTGCCGACCCCGAAGCCGCCCGCGACCAGGATCTTCAGGGCGAGCGCGGCCAGTTCGCCGTCGTCCCCGGGATCGGCGGCCGTGTCCGGGGCCGGCCCGAGGGGCCCGTTGTCGTGTTGTCCCATCACAGCGCTCGCAATCCCTCGATGACTTCCCGCAGAATCCGCTCGTCCGGCAGCTGCGCGGGCGGTACCGGCCGGCTGACCTTGACGTGCCCGCCCTCCAGCAGGTCCCCGAGGAGCACCCGCACCACCCCCACGGGCAGGTCCGCGTCGGCGGCGAGCTCCGCCACCGACTGGGTCTCGGCCCGGCAGAGCCCGAGCAGCGCCCGGTGTTCGGGGCCCAGCAGGGACTCGGCCGCCTCGTCGGTGCCCTGCGGGTCCACCACGACCAGCGCGATCAGGTCGAAGCGCACCCCGTGGGGTCCCGGCTTCGTGCGCCCGCCGGTCATGGCGTACGGACGGACGAGCGGGCCCGCGTCGGCGTCGTACCACTGGCCGTTCATGTGCCGGACCGCCGCCCTCAGCCGGCGGCCGGCGGCCGCGCCGCGAACCGTGGCGGGGTGTAGAGGTGCTCGCCGACCCGCTTCACCAAGCGGGCCATCTCGTACGCGATCAGGCCGATGTCCGCGCTGGCGGCGCTGAGCACGGCCAGGCAGGAGCCGTCCCCTGCGGCCGCGACGAAGAGGAAGCCCTCGTCCATCTCGACCATCGTCTGGCGCACGCCCCCGGCGTGGAAGTGCCGGCCCGCGCCCTTCGCCAGGCTGTGGAAGCCGGAGGCCACGGCGGCCAGGTGCTCGGCGTCCTCCCGGCTCAGCGCGCTGGAGGCGCCCACCGCCAGCCCGTCGTTGGACAGGACCACGGCGTGCCGGACCTCGCGGACCCGGACGACGAGGTCGTCCAGCAGCCAGTCCAGCTCGCCGGACCTGCGGACCCCGTTGAGGTCGATCCTCTGGTGTTCGATCATCACACTTCTCCTTCGCTGCCTGCGTGAGGGGAGTTCTCCTGGGCGCCGCGGACCCAGCCCGCCCGGTAGGCCGCCATCCGGTCCCGCGCCTGCTCCGGGCTGCGTCCCGGCGGGTCCTCGGGGAGGCGTGCGCCGGCCGGGGACTTGGGGGCGGGGGCCTCCCGCAGCTGGGGGACGAGGCTGGCCTGGCGGACCCGGCGCGGCAGTTCCGTCACCGACGCGGGGGCGGGGACCGGTGCCGCGGCGACCGGCGTACGAGTGACCGTGCCGCCGGGGGCGCGCGGCCGCAGCGAAGCCACCGGGGCGGGACGGGGCTCCTCCGGCGCGGGGGCCCGCTCCGGCAGCGGGAGGCCGCGCGGCTCCTGGCGGGCCGGGGCCGAGCCGCGCGCGTCCTCCCGTACGACGGTCATGGCGGGCGGCTCCTCCGCGGCGACGACCGGCCCCGCGACCGCCGCCGGAGCGGGCGCCTGCCGTGCCTCGTCCCGGAAACCGGTCGCGACCGATTCCGGTTCCGCGGCCCGTTCCGAGACCGGCTCCGGGGCCGGACCGGAGGCCGTGATCGCGCCCTGGAGCATGGAGTTCGGCATCAACACCACGGCGGTGGTGCCCCCGTACGGCGATGTGCGCAGGTGCACCTTCACCCCGTGGCGGGCCGACAGCCGGCTGACGACGAAGAGGCCGAGCCGGTCGCTGTCGAAGAGGTCGAGCGCCTCGGACTGTTCGATGCGCCGGTTGGCGTCGCTCAGGGATTCGCGGCCCATCCCGAGGCCGCGGTCCTCGATCTCCAGGACGTACCCGGCGCCCACCGGCTCACCGCTGACGCGCACCTTGGTGTGCGGCGGGGAGAACTGGGTGGCGTTCTCGATGAGTTCGGCGAGCAGGTGGGTGAGGTCGGCGACCGCCCCGCCCACGACGGCGGCCTCGGCGAGCCGGCTGACCTCCACGCGCGGGTAGTCCTCGATCTCGGAGACGGCGGCCCGTACGACGTTCGTGAGCGGGACCGGTATCCGCCAGGCCCGGCCCGGGGCCGCGCCGGACAGGATGATCAGGCTCTCCGCGTGCCGGCGCATCCGGGTGGTCAGGTGATCGAGGCGGAAGAGGTCGCCGAGCTCGTTCGGGTCGTCGGCGCGCCGCTCCATCGAGTCGAGCAGGGTGAGCTGCTTGTGCACGAGGACCTGGCTGCGGCGGGCGAGGTTGACGAAGACCCCGGAGACCCCGCTGGCCAGTTCCGCCCGCTCGACGGCCGCGCTGAGCGCCGCCCGGTGGACGGTGGCGAGCGCCTCGCCGACCTGGGTGATCTCGTCGTCGGCCGGCGGCCCCGCCGGGGTCTCGGCGGCGACGTCGATCTCGTCGGCCCGGCCGGCCCGGAGCCGCTCCATGGCGTACGGGAGCTTGCGGTGGGCGATCTCCAGGGCGGTGTTGCGCAGCGAGACCAGTTCCACGACGAGGGCGCGGCCGATGCGGACGGAGATGACGAGCGAGGCGGCGACGGCGGCCAGTCCCAGCAGGACGGCGGCTCCGGCCGGGCTGAGCGCCCCCTCGGCGAAGGGGTCGGCCCGGTCGGCGGCGGTGGCGTGCGCGGCCTCCTCGATCTCCCGCATCGAGGCGCCGATGGCGGCGTGGGCGGCCTCCCAGCCGGCGGGCGCGCCGCGGGCCTCCTTGGCGGTGCCGAGGGCCAGCGCACGGTCCTCGGCTCCGGTGAGCTCGGCGTAGGCGGCGCTCTTGGAGACGGACTGCCAGGTGTCCTGCTGGGCGGTGGGGAGGTCGCGGGCCGCGGTGGCGGTGAGGGCGCGGCGGGATTCGATGGTGCCGGTCAGCAGGCGGAGCGTTTCCGCGGTGCGCTGGCCCGGTGCGGCGAACAGCGCGTCCTCCCGGGAGAGGAGTTCCGCGGCGCGGGCGAATTCCAGCAGGACCCGGGAGTCGGGGCCGAGTTCGGCGTCCTCGCCGCCGGTCAGGGCGCCGCCGACGGCGAGGGCCGAGTCGACGACGCGGGTGTAGATCTCGTAGGCGGCCTCGGGGGTGGCACGGCGGCCGGTGATGTCCTTGCGGGCCGCGCCGAGCGCCTCGGCGTCGGCGACGAACGCGCCCAGGCGGACCACGATGTCGGAGCGGTAGTCCCCGGAGTCGGCGACGGTGTTGCGGTCCCCGAGCCGGAGCCGCCGGACGGCGGCGTCGGTACGGCGGGCCTGCTGGTCCAGGGTGGCGGCCGGGTCGGCGGTGGGGTCGGCGAGGAGGCGGACGGCGGCGCGCCGTTCGGCCTGGAGCTCGGTGATCGCGGCGGCGACCGGGGTGCGTATCTCGGTGTCGACCCGCTGGACGCGGCTGAGCCGGGCGATGTCCTGGGCGGTGCTGACGGTGGCGAAGGCCCAGAGGGCGAGGAGCGAGACGACCGGGACCATCAGCAGCGAGACGATCTTCGCGCGGACGGTCGCGGGGCGCAGCCGCAGGCGGGGGCCGCGGTCGTGCGGGGTGGTCGGGGCGGGCCGGGGGTGGTGGAGGTGCTCGTGCTCCGCCGGTTCCTCGGCCGGGGGTCCGGCGTGGGCGCGGCGGCCCGTTCCCTTACCGCGGCCGCCCGCAGGCGCGAGCGGCCGCGGCGCCGCTGCTTCCGGTGTTCTGCGGGGTGTGCGCATGGGCTCCTCGTTCCGGGGCGGTGCGGGGCCGCGGGTGCGGCGGGTACGGGTGCGGTCGTACGGGCGGGTGGTGCGGGTGCGGGGTGCCGGTCCGGCGTGCGGCGGGGGTGCTTGCCTCGGGGGCCTACGACCCCTCGGGCCCTACGGCTCCGCGGACCCACCGGACTCCGCGGGCTCCACGAGCCCCCGCCGGCCCGGCGTGCTCAGGGGGCCGTCGCCGCGTGGTCCCCCAAGTACCGGGCGGAGGCCGAGGCGGCGCGCTCGTCCGCCGTCGGGGAGAGCGCGACGAAGGCGGCGGTGATGAACAGGTAGGAGCCGAGCCCGACGGCGAGCGGGAAGATGAACTGCATGGCGGTGGCTCCGGGCAGGGCCGCGTCCGCGGGGCTGACGCTGACGGCGACGGCCATCATCCCGGTGTAGTGCATGCTGCTGACGGCGGCGCCCATGACGAGCGAGGCGACGGCGACGGCCACCGGGGACTTGATGTTGAGCGCGGCCCACAGGGCGGCGGTGGCCGCGACCACGGCGATGGCGACGGAGAGCCCGACCGTGAGCGGGTCGTACGAGATCTCTCCGTGCAGCCGGAGGGCCGCCATGCCCAGGTAGTGCATGCTGGCGACGCCGAGGCCGGTGGTGAGGCCGCCCAGGACGAGCGCCCGCCCACGGTCCTTGCCGTAGCCGACGGCGAAGACCCCGGCGCCGACGACCAGCATGGCGACGAGCAGGCTCAGGATGGTGAGCGGCACGTTGTAGTGGATCTCGGTGCCGGTGACGTCGAAGCCGAGCATCGCGACGAAGTGCATCGTCCAGATGCCGGTGCCGATGGCGGAGGCCGCGGTGAGCAGCCAGTTGCGGCGGGAGGATCCGGTCGCGGCGAGCGCGCGGACGGTGCAGCGCAGCCCGAGGGCGGCGCCGATCGATGCCATCACGTATGACAGCGCGGGTGTCAGCCAGCCATAGGCGGCGTGGTCCAGGTGTCCCATGGCCACCGGACGCTAGTCCGGGTGAGGGCGCGAACAAGGGGCGCATTTCGAAAGACGCTGGAACTGCTGGAATATGACAGAGATACGTTCGTCTTCGATCACGCCACGTGCCACCTTGCGCACCGTACGCAGGCACCCGCCCGCGCGACGGTGGGGGATCATGGGCGTATGAGCGAAGACCACACGCACGTGCAGGAGTTCTTCGGGGTGCGCGCCGCCGACTGGGACCGCAAGTTCCCCGAGGACGGGCCCGCGTTCGCGACCGCCGTGGCCGAGTTCGGGCTGCGGCCGGGAGACCGCGTGCTCGACGCGGGCTGCGGCACCGGGCGGGCCATGACCCCGCTGCGGGCCGCCGTCGGACCCGCCGGGTTGGTGCTCGGCGCGGACCTCACGCCGCAGATGCTGGCCGCCGCCCGGCGGGCGGGGCGGGCCGAGGAGGGCGCACTGCTGCTCGCGGACGTGGCCCGGCTGCCGCTGCGCGACGGTGCGCTCGACGCGGTGTTCGCCGCCGGGCTCATCGCGCACCTGCCCGACCCGGGGGCGAACCTCCGCGAGCTGGCGCGGGTGGTCCGCCCGGGCGGCCGGCTCGCGCTGTTTCACCCGATCGGGCGAGCCGCTCTCGCCGCCCGCCACGGTCGCGCGCTCACGCCGGAGGACATGCGGGCCGAGCACAACCTCGGCCCGCTGCTGGCCGGTTCGGGCTGGGAGATGACCTCGTACGCCGACGAGGACGCCCGCTTCCTGGTGCTGGCCGTCCGTCGGCCGTGACGTCACCCCTCATACGAGGCTGTACGTCGGCCCCACGCCCGGGATCCGCGGAGGTACCCGGGATCACGCCGGAGGCTGCGCCTCGGCTCCGGCGGGCCGGCGGGGATGCGGCACGGGGCAGCCGCCCGATCCGGGCACGGGGAACGTGCCGAGCTCGCCCACGTCGTAGCCGCCGGGGTAGCTCTTGATCTCCGGGTTCTGGCGGCCGTAGTGCGGGGCCGTGCGCGGGGGCAGCAGCCGCACGGCGCGGCCGCGCAGCCGCAGGGCGCCCTGCACCAGCCGCCGCACGCGGGGGCGCGGATGCTCGTACCGGAAGGCGGCCAGCAGCGGTTCGTCGAGGAGGGCGAGGCTCGCTCGGCGGACGGCGGGGGCGAGCGGCTCCGGGTACCAGGAGGCCATCAGGTCGAGGGTGGAGTCGGCGACCTTCCGACCTCCCTCGTCCCACCCGAAGTGGGCCGCCTCGTAGGCGTTCAAGGTGGCTTCGAACTCCTCGAAAGAGCCGGGAATGTCCGCGATGCCCAGATGACGGCCCAGCGTGGCGTAGTAGTTCGCGGAGGCCCGGCGCTCGTGGTGGGTGAGCGGGCGCCAGCCGTACGCGTCCAGCCAGCGCGACGGAATCACCACGAAAGTGCACAGGACGTAGCGCATGTCGTCGTTGGAGATGTCGTAGCTGTGGTGCATCTGGTTGACGCGGCGGATCGCGGTGCGCGCGGTGTCGCTGTCGAAACCGTGCTCCACGACCGCGTCGAGGAGCAGCGCGGTGTCGTCGTAGCGCTTCTGGGTGCGGTCGGTGAACTCGGCGGTCTCGGCCAGCAGGCCGCCGATGGCGGGGACGGCGTACGTGCGGAACAGGGCTAGTTCCAGGGCCCGGGTGAAGTCCCAGGGGAACTCATAGGTGGCGGTGAGCCGGTAGATGGCGAGGAAGTCCTTGTCGGGGTCGAGACGGAGGATCTCCCTCAGCCGGTCGTAACGCTGCACCGGGTGTCCCTTTCTGTGGCGGGTTCCCAACTCTACGTGCAGGTAGCGGGCTTGGAAATCGTCGGCCGTAGCCTCTCGACGGGCGGGTTACCCGCTGGTTAAGGTGCGCCGACGAAAGAGCTACCGGGAGGCCAGGTGTCCGACGACGAGGGTGGCGGCTCGCTGTACGTGCTGACCGCCGTGCTGCTGACCCCCGCGCAGTTCCCGAGCATCCTGGGCGACGACTTCCCCGAGGCCTGCTCCCTGCTGGGCGTGGAGCCGGGCGGGGACGGGTACGGGCTGGTGCTCGGCCAGGACGAGGAGGGCGCGCGCTGGACGGTCGTCGTGGACGACGTCTCGCTGGTGGCCACGGCCATCGCCTCCTGGGACTGCGGGATGGAGTACGACCTGTCCCCCGACGAACGGTCGATCGTGATCTCGCTGGCCGGCTGGCCGCTCGAGCTGTCGGTGGCCGCGTCCGGGATCCCGGAACCGCACGATCCGGAGCAGGGTGCGGACGGTACGGGGCGGGTGCCGCTGGCGCCGCCCTCGGCGGAGGCGTGGGGTCCGGTGCAGCGGCGGATGGGCGCGGACCAGATCGCGCGGGAGTGGGCCGACTGGCGCGAGCGCGAGGCGACGGACGGCGGGGCGGCGGCAGCCGCGCACCCGGGGCTGGCGCGGGCGCTCGAGGAGGCCCAGGGGTACACGCGGACCCCGCCGCCGCCCGGTCGGGTGCGCTCCTCCTTCGCCGGCGAGGGGGCCCGGACGCTGCGGGCGGACGGACCCGGCTGGTCGCTGGTGGCCCGCACCGGGGAGGCGGCCTTCGTCCTGCTGGACGAGGAGCCGGGCGAGGTGCTCACGGTCCCCCGGGACGGGGATCCGGACCTGCCGGCGCTGCTGGATGCGCTCGACCGCGTCGCGGTACGCCCGGCCTGAGACGGAAATCGACATGCGAGGGGAAATGGTGATGGTGGAATCGGAGCCGGTGGGCGTGGTGGTGGGCGGCCGCGCGGAGGTGGTCGATGACGACTGGGGGCGCGAGACGGCGGTGATCCGCCTGGACGGACGGCGGTTCGGCCCCGAGGCGCTGTACGGCCTGGAGGACTTCTCGCACATCGAGGTGGTGTACCACTTCGACCGCGTGCCGGTGGAGAGGGTCGAAACGGGCGCGCGGCACCCCCGGGGCAACCCGGATTGGCCGCTGGTCGGCATCTTCGCCCAGCGCGGCAAGAACCGGCCGAACCGGATCGGCCTCTCGCGGTGCCGGGTGGTGAAGGTGGACGGCCTGGACGTCCAAGTCGAGGGCCTCGACGCGGTGGACGGCACTCCGGTGCTCGACCTCAAGCCGTACATGGCCGAGTTCGGACCGCGCGGTGAGCTGCGGCAGCCGGAGTGGGCGACCGCCCTGATGCGCGACTACTACTGAGCGGTGCCGGGCGGCGATGTGCGCGCCGGCCGCCGCCGGCACTGCGAGGGTGCGTGGACCGGTCGGCCCGGATGCTTCTGCGACCGGAGCCGGCGGCCCCCGCCGACAGGGACCGCCACCGCGGAGCCGCGCACAGTGGCAGCGCGGGCGCCGCTTGCTCGTGCCGCCTCGGCGGATCGGGGCCGCGCGGTGGTCAGCGGCCGATCTGCTTCCTGGATATGCCCCGCAGACGACGCCGCTGAGAGGAGTCCAGCAGGAAGTAGGCGGCCGTCGGCACGCCGATCAGGACCAGCAGCCCAGCCCAGAACCCGACCGTCCAGAACAACACGATGGCTGCCACGACTCCGGCAACCGCGACCTTTCCGCTGGTGGACATCCGCGGACACCTCCTCCTGCCGTCGACCACTTATCCCTTCAACGCGCCGCCACGACCGCGCGTTCCCGGGCGGGGCAACGGTCCGCGAAGGTTCCGGGAACGGCCCGCGAAGTGACCCGGGTCACGGCCCGGCCGCAGCCTGCGGAGCCCTCGCGTGGGGTACTCTCGGCCGCCTCATGCCCAGGTAGTCAAGTTTGAGGAATGCGTGCTCACCGAGATCTCCGGCCTCCTCCGCTGCTCCGCCGTCTTCCTTCCCGCCGATCCCGCACGCAGCGGCCGGATCGGCCTCTGGCAACCGGACGGCAAGGCCCCCGACGGCGGCTTCGGCGCGGGCGGCACCGGTACCGCCACCGCCACCGTCGAGGAACTCTCCGTCGTCACCTCCGACCTGCGCCGGACGACCGTGACCGCCCTCGTCCTGTCCCTCGACGAAGCCCTGCCGCTGCTCACCCGCGCCCGCACCGCCGTCGCCGAGACCGAGGCCGCCACCGAGGCCGCCACCGAGAGCGAGGACGAGAACGACACCGGCATCCCGGCCGGCCCGGCCTTCTGGGGCGCCGCCGCGCTGCTGGCCCTGCGCTTCGCGGCCCGCGGGCTGCTGCTGCCCGGGCTCAGCCCCGCCGGCCACGACGCCTGGCGGATCGGGCCGCTCGGCCCCGCCGACCTCGACGAGGTCCGGGAGCTGGCCGCCGCCATGCCGCCCGAGGCCCGATGCGTACCGCTGGGCCCGGACGGACCGCCCCGCCTGCCGGCCGCCGAGCCGCTGCTGCGCGCCTTCCTCGACGCCGTCGCCGACACCCTGCCCCGCTCCCCCGCCGCACCCGCGGCGGCCACCGGGCCCGCCTATGCCGCCCGCCCGCCCCGGCTGCACCCGCAGTTGCGCGACTGGGCCGCCGAGGTGGCCTCCGGCCACGACGCGGGCGTACGCATCTCGCTGCGGATCGAGCTGGACCGGGCCCCCGAGGACGCCCCCTCCTTCCGGGCCGTCCTCCAGATGCACGGCCTGGCCGACGCCACGCCGGTCGCCGACGCCGCCGACGTCTGGGCCGGTTCCGGAGCCGCCGCGGCCGCCTTCCCGCCCGGTGCCCGCATGGACGCGCTGCGCGCCCTGCGCCGCGCCGCCCGGCTGTGGCCCGCGCTGACTCCGCTGCTCGGAGCGGCCGTCCCCGATGCCGTCGAACTCGCCGACGAGGACGTCACGGAGCTGCTCGGCGGAGCCGCCACCGCCCTGGCCGCCGACGGGGTGCAGGTGCACTGGCCGCGCGGGCTCGCCCGTACCCTCAGCGCCCGGGCCGTCGTCGGATCCGGGGATCCCACCGCGTCCACCCGCGCCTCCGGCCCGCTCGACCCCTCCGGGCTGCTGTCCCCCGGCGCCCTGCTCTCCGTCGGCTGGCGCTACTCCCTCGGCGGGCAGGACGACCTCACCCCCGCCGAACTCGACCACCTCGCCGAGGCGAACCGCCCCCTCGTCCGGCTGCGCGAGCAGTGGGTCCTCCTCGACCCGGCCGAGGCCCGCCGCGCCCGCGCCCGCCGGGACCTCGACCTACCCGCCGCGGACGCGCTGGCCGCCGTACTCACCGGGTCGACGGAGATCGACGGCAAGCGGGTCGACGTAGCGGCCACCGGTCCGCTCGAACTCCTGCGCGCGCGGCTCACCGCCGATCCGCAGGACTCCGACGCCCCCGCGGCGCCCCCCGAGCTGCGCGCCACCCTGCGCGACTACCAGCTGCGCGGCCTGCGCTGGCTGGCCCGGATGACCTCGCTCGGCCTCGGCGCCTGCCTCGCCGACGACATGGGCCTCGGCAAGACCGTCACCCTCATTGCGCTGCACCTGCACCGCCGGCGCGATCCCGCGACCGCCGGACCCACCCTGGTGGTGTGCCCCGCGTCGCTCCTGGGCAACTGGCAGCGGGAGATCGAGAAGTTCGCGCCCGGCACGCCCGTACGCCGCTTCCACGGCGCTCGCCGCAGCCTCCAGGGGCTCGCGGACGGCTTCGTCCTCACCACCTACGGCACGATGCGCCTGGACGCCCCCGCGCTCGCCACCGTCTCCTGGGGCCTGGTCGTCGCCGACGAGGCCCAGCACGTCAAGAACCCGCACTCCTCCACCGCCAAGGCCCTGCGCACGATCCCGTCCGCGGCACGCGTCGCCCTCACCGGCACCCCCGTCGAGAACAACCTCTCCGAGCTGTGGGCCGTCCTCGACTGGACCACGCCCGGACTCCTCGGCCGCCTCGGCACCTTCCGCACCCGCTACGCCGAGCCCGTCGAGAGCGGCCGCGACCCGCAGGCGGCGGCCCGACTGGGCGCCCTCGTACGGCCGTTCCTATTGCGCCGCAAGAAGTCCGACCCCGGGATCGCACCCGAGCTGCCGCCCAAGACCGAGACCGACCACCCGGTCACCCTCAGCCGCGAACAGGCCGCGCTGTACGAGGCCGTCGTACGCGAGACCCTCGCCGCGATCTCCGAGTCGGACGGGATGGAGCGGCGCGGTCTGGTGGTCAAGCTGCTGACCTCCCTCAAGCAGATCTGCAACCACCCGGCCCATTTCTTGAATGAGCACAGCTTGAATGAGCACAGCTTGAGTGAGAACGGCGCGAAGGATGCCGCCGGCGCCCGCTCCGGCAAGCTGGAACTGCTGGACGAACTCCTCGACACCATCGTCGCCGAGGAGGGCTCGGTCCTCGTCTTCACCCAGTACGTGGCGATGGCCAGGATCCTGGAGAAGCACCTCGCCGCGCGCGGGATCGCCGCGCAGCTCCTGCACGGCGGGACACCGGTGGCGCGCCGCGAGGAGCTGGTGGACCGCTTCCAGGCGGGCGAGGTCCCCGTCTTCCTCCTCTCCCTGAAGGCGGCGGGCACCGGCCTGAACCTCACCCGCGCCGGGCACGTCATCCACTACGACCGCTGGTGGAACCCGGCCGTCGAGGAGCAGGCCACCGACCGCGCCTACCGGATCGGCCAGACCCAGCCCGTCCAGGTCCACCGCCTCATCGCCGAAGGGACCGTGGAGGACCGGATCGCGCGGCTCCTGGAGCGCAAGCGCGCGCTCGCGGACGCCGTCCTGGCGGGCGGCGAGGGCGCGCTCACCGAACTGACCGATACCGAACTGGCCGAACTCGTGGCGCTGCGCCCGACCCCCGGGGAGTGACGGATGAGCACCCGAGACCCGTACGAGAAGACCTTCCCGGCGCTCCCGTCCGCCCCCGCCGGCCGCGGCTTCGCGCACACCTGGTGGGGCAACGCCTGGCTGCGCGCGCTGGAGGACAGCGCGCTCGACGGGGAGCAGGTCAGGCAGGGCCGCCGGTACGCGCGCACGGGCGCGGTCGGTGCCGTGTCCGTGCGCCCGGGCGGGCTGACGGCAGTGGTGCGCGACCGGGACGGGACGGCGCACCGGACGGACGTGCTGGTGCAGGAGTTCACGGAAGCGGAATGGGACCGGCTGCTGGGGCTGGCGGCCGCGGAGTCGGGGTACATCGCGGCGCTGCTGGACCGGGAGGTGCCGCCGGAGCTGGCCGAGGACGCGTCGGCGGCCGGGGTGGAGCTGCTGCCCGGGATCGGGGACCTCGACCCGCGCTGCGACTGTGGTGAATGGGACCACTGCCCGCACACGGCGGCGCTCTGCTACCAGGTGGCCCGGCTGCTGGACCGGGACCCCTTCGTGCTGCTGCTCCTGCGCGGCCGCGGCGAACGGGAGCTCGTCGACGAGCTGGAGGAGCGCAGCACGGCGGAAGCGGAGGCTCCGCACGCTCCCGCCGACGCGGGCGACCCGGCGGCGGAGGCCTACACGGCGCGGGCGACCCTGCCCCCGCTGCCGGGACTGCCGGACGCGCCGGGCCAGCCGCCGACGCTGGACACGGAGTCGGAGCCGGAGGGGCTGGACGTGGACGCGGTGGAGTTCCTGGCGCAGGCGGCGGCGTCCGAGGCGCACCGCCGGCTCGCGGAGGCGCTGGCTCCGGGCCATGCGGACCGCGTCCCTCCGGCCCCTCTCACGGCGGCCGATGATGCCGTACGACTCGCGGCGGAGGCCGGTGACCTCCGGCTCCGCGCCCGCCTGTCGGCGGCTTCCGGACGCAGCCGGGCCGCCATGGACCTGGCCGTACTGGCCTGGGGCTTCGGCGGGGCCCCGGCCCTCGCGGCGCTGGAGGACGACTGGACGCCGGACCGCACCACGCTGACCCGGGCCCGGTCGGCGCTCGCGGCGGCCTGGGCGGACGAGGAGGCTCCGGTGCTCCGCCGGGTCCGCGCCCGCTGGACGGAGGCGGGCACCGGGCGCCAGCTCCGGCTGGGCCGGGACGGCCGGTGGTGGCCGTACCGGAGCGAGGGGGGCCGCTGGATCCCGGCGGGCCCGTCGGCCCCCGACCCGGCCTCGGCCCTGCCCGCGCCGGAACCGGAACCGGAATCCCCGGCCCCGGCCCCTGCGGCCCAGGCAGCCCCCGCGAACGCCCCGGCCCCTCAGCCCCGCGAAGCCACCCCCCAGCCGCGTTTCGGCACGGACCGGCCGACGTAACGGCCCGGCAGTGGCCGCGCATCGGCCCCGCGGTGGCCGACGCTGCGACCCCGCAGTGGCCGACGTACCGCTTGCCGGGGGCCGGTACCGGGACGACGATGGGGGCGCTCCGGGTACCGCGGCACCACGGGAGGGTGACATGGACGATCCTTCGGTGGCCCTGCCGGGCGGGGCCGATCCCGCCGAGCGCACGCGTGAACTGCGCCGGGCGCACGCCGCGTTCACGCGGGACGGTCGGGTCGAGGCCCCTGTCCGGGCGGTCATCGCGAAGTCCTGGCGGCGGTGTGCCCGGGCCCGCGTCAGCCCGGAGTGCGTGCCCCGGGTGGAGCTGGCGGAGGCGCAGCTGCGGCCGTACCGCGAGGAGCACCCCCTCTCCCGGGTGATGCCGCTGTTCCGGGAACTCATCGGGGAGTTCGCCGCGCACGGGGCCCATCTGCTGGCGGTGTGCGACGCGCGCGGCAGCCTGCTGTGGGTGGAGGGCGAACCGGACACGCTGCGGCGCGCGGAGCGGCTCGGCTTCGTGCCGGGCGCACGCTGGGCGGAGACGGCGATGGGAACGAACGCACCCGGTACGGCGGTCGCGGTCGGCGAACCCGTCCAGGTCTTCGGGGCCGAGCACTTCAGTCGTCGGGTCCATCCGTGGACCTGTGCGGCGGCCCCGGTGCGGGATCCGCGGACGGGCCGGTTGCTGGGTGCGGTGGACATCACCGGCGGCGACGGGCTCGCGCACCCCCACTCGCTCGCCTTCGTGCGGGCGGTGGCCCGGGCGGCCGAGGCCCAACTGGCCCTGCTCGACCCCGGTCCGCCGGCCGTCCGGGACACCCTGACCGCCCTCGGTCAGGACGAGGCGCTGCTGGTCACGGGCGGGCGGACGGTGCGCCTCGGGCGGCGGCACAGCGAGATCATGGTGCTGCTGGCACACCATCCCGAGGGGCTGTCGGGCGAGGAGCTGGCGATCGCCCTGTACGAGGACGAGTCGGTGTCACCGGTGACCCTGCGCGCCGAAATCTCCCGGCTGCGCGCCCTGTTGGGGCCCTCCGCCCCGCTCTCGCGCCCGTACCGCACGGCCGGCCCGCTGGACGCGGACTTCACGGCGCTGACCCGGCACCTGGCCGCCGGCGCGATCTCCGCCGCCCTGCACCCCTACCCCGGCCCATTGCTCCCCGCCTCGACCGCGCCCGCCGTCGTGCGGCTGCGCCGGCGGATCGAGGACCAGGCGCGGGCCGCCGTCATCGCCCGTGCGGATGCGGGGCTGTTGACCGACTGGGTGTGCAGTCCGTGGGGCACGGACGATCCGGAGGCGTGGCGGGCGCTGGCCGCGGCGCTGCCGCCCGAGGGCAGGCCGGCCGCGCTGGCCCGCGTACACGCCCTGGACCGGGAGCTCGGCACGCGCGGGGCCGACGTAGGGGAGCAGCCGCGCCCCGGCCGCCGCGGGCGTGCAACGTATCCGCAACCTGTCCGCTCCTAGCCTCCCTCCGAGCGCCGTCCGACGGTGGCCGGCGCCCCGGCAAGTGGGAGGACACCATGGCCCGTTACGCTGCGCCCGGTACCGAGGGGGCGCTCATGTCGTACGCGTCCCGCTACGACCACTTCATCGGCGGCGAGTACGTCGGACCCGCCCGCGGCGAATACTTCGCGAACCCCTCCCCCGTCAACGGCCAGACCTTCACCGAGGTCGCGCGCGGTACGGCGGAGGACGTGGAGCGGGCGCTGGACGCGGCCCACGCGGCCGCGCCCGCCTGGGGGCGGACCTCCGTGGCGGAGCGGTCGGCCGTCCTGCTGCGCATCGCGGACCGGATGGAGCAGAACCTGGAGGCCCTCGCGGTCGCGGAGACCTGGGAGAACGGCAAGCCGGTCCGCGAGACCCTCGCCGCCGATCTCCCCCTGGCCATCGACCAGTTCCGCTACTTCGCGGGGGCCCTGCGCGCGCAGGAGGGGGCCCTCAGCCAGCTCGACGACGACACGGTGGCCTACCACTTCCACGAGCCGCTGGGTGTGGTCGGGCAGATCATCCCGTGGAACTTCCCGATCCTGATGGCGGTGTGGAAGCTGGCCCCGGCGCTGGCGGCCGGGAACACGGTCGTCCTGAAGCCGGCCGAGCAGACCCCCGCCTCCATCCACTACTGGCTGAGCTTGGTGGCGGACCTGCTGCCGCCCGGCGTGGTGAACATCGTCAACGGCTTCGGGGAGGAGGCGGGCAAGCCGCTCGCCTCCAGCCCGCGCGTCGCGAAGATCGCCTTCACCGGGGAGACCTTCACCGGGCGGCTGATCATGCAGTACGCGGCCGAGCATCTGAAGCCGGTGACCCTGGAACTGGGCGGCAAGAGCCCCAACCTCTTCTTTGACGACATCTGGTCGACCGACGACGACCTGCGCGACAAGGCCCTGGAGGGCTTCACCATGTTCGCCCTCAACCAGGGCGAGGTGTGCACGAGCCCGTCGCGCGCCCTGATCGAGCGCGGCCGGTACGGGGACTTCCTCGACGCGGCGGTGGCGCGCACGGAACTGATCGTGCCGGGCCACCCGTTGGACACGGACACGATGATCGGCGCGCAGGCCTCCGAGGAGCAGCTGAGGAAGGTCCTGTCGTACGTGGAGATCGGCCAGCGGGAGGGCGCGAAGGTCCTCACCGGCGGTGTGCGCCGGGAACTGGACGGGGAGCTGGCGGGCGGCTTCTACGTCGAGCCGACCATCTTCGAGGGCGACAACCGCATGCGGATCTTCCAGGAGGAGATCTTCGGGCCGGTGGTGTCGGTGACCTCCTTCCAGGACTTCGACGACGCCGTACGGATCGCGAACGACACGGCGTACGGCCTGGGCGCGGGCGTGTGGACCCGCGACATCAACACCGCCTACCGCGCGGGCCGCGCGATCCAGGCGGGCCGCGTCTGGACGAACTGCTACCACGCCTACCCCGCCCACGCGGCCTTCGGCGGCTACAAGCAGTCCGGCATCGGACGCGAGACCCACAAGATGATGCTGGAGCACTACCAGCAGACGAAGAACTTTTTAGTAAGCTATTCCCCCAAGAAGATCGGCTTCTTCTAAAAATTGAGCACGGTGCCTGACCTGCACAAACGACCGGTCAGGCACCGCGCCCTGGTCTCGTAATAGCTACCGAAGCCGCGTGATTCCAGGGTCTATTTGCCTCCGGAATCCCACTTCATAGAGAAGCTCCGGGCCAGTCACGGACCAGCGCGATCGCCGGTCCACCACGCATACCAGCAGACACTGGCCGTCTTCGGAGCCCGTAGCCACCGTCCACGCCGCCTGCGCAGTGAACGACCCACCCCAGACGTCGAGCAGAAGGCGTCAGCACCCGGAAACCGGCGGCGTTGAGTATGGCGGCCACCAGTGACCTGATCACACCGTGCCCCACATGAGACACGACCTCAAGATCAAGAACCCTTTCCGCAAACCACATCGGGGTCATGACAACCCTTCCGTCCGGCCCATCTCGCGGAAGCGCCCAGGGCTGTCGCGGAGGCAGTGATCGAGGTGCTGCTGTACCGATTCCGTTCGGCCCCTTGATGACCGCTGACTCCCGCCTCTGCAGGCAGGTTGCGGCACGGCCTCCCGGGCCCACGGGGGGGGGCGACGGCCAGGTCCCTCGGCCGTGGCGGGGCCGCAGGCCGTTGAGCCTGCGGCCCCGCTCGGGCGTCGGGGTCAGGACGGGTCGCCGTACTGGAGACCGCGTCCGTTGGTGCCGACGTACACGCGGCCGAAGGCGTCGGGGTCGCCGGTGATGACGCCGACGCCGCCGATGCTGCCCCACTGGTGGGCGTCGTCGTTGACGCGGAGCCAGGTGGCGCCCTTGTCGGTGGACCGGAAGACTCCGGTGACGTCCTTGACGGTACCGATCAGGTAAAGGGCCTGGTAGGAGGCGCCGG
>NZ_JBHWUO010000028.1:91676-109783 GCF_042736975.1 Streptomyces sp. NPDC059989 | reverse complement strand
GAGCTACCTCGCCGGCCTCCACCTCCGCGCCGCAATGATCTGGATCGACGACCTGCTGAAAACCGCCGAATGATCACGACATCACACAGGCCCTAACGCCGCGGTCCCGCACTGTGCCCTCCGGCGGTCAGCTCTGAGGGCTCGCCATGCTCCGCCCCTCATCGGCAACGTGGAAGAAGGACAAGACGAGATGTACGACGTGTTCACCAACTGGATTGCGGGGGTGCCAGCCGGGACGGTGGTCACCTGGACCGGTCCCGCCGGCCCCGAGCGGTTCGAGCTGACGGACGGACTCCTGCCGGACGGCACGTACGCGGCGGACCGAACGGCGCTGTACCGGCACCGATAGCGCGCCCGGGCCTCGGCGCAAGTCAGGGCAGCGGACGCGGGGCGGAGCCGGATCGGGAGTACCGTCCGGCCCTGCCCCGCCGCGGTCCTCCTACCAACAACCCCTGGAGTAGGGCCCCATCCCCTTGAAGGGCGCTCCTGGATGCCAGGAGCACCTCATCTCTTGGCGGTCCAGCTCACCGAGGCACTGATCGCAGTGCACCACGTCGCAATCAGCCGGGGTGCCCGCTTGCACACACCCGCCACCGACGGTCTCGATGCCATCGACGGCCATGTCAGCGAAGGCAGGGCACCGTAGCTGAACCTCGCGTGGGGAGTTCCTCGAAGGCCGTGACCTTCCAGCAACTCCCCACGCAGCCCCTGTCGGACCCTGGCCCCCGAGGAAGTGCACCTCACTGAAAAAACTATTGAACGTGCGGAACTTCCCAATTCCTGTCGATTAGGAGTCTCAGATTGGGCCCGATACCCACCCCAGACGCCTCACTTGAAATGCCGCCGACCCGGGACAGGATCGAAGAATCCAGAACCAGCGCTTCGGGCATCACGTCAACCCTCAAGGAATCTCCGCGGATCAATGAATCCCAATCAAATTCAGCTGTCTTTCCAGTCTCATCGACAATTAGAGCGATCACGTCCGCCGGACTGGCGAGCATTTGTTCGAATAGCGCTCGCTCGACCTCGCGCACCTCTTGCAGCGTAAGACCGTCCAGGTAGTAAGTCTGCTTCTCCCAACCGAACGGCTCATACGAGAAACAACATGTCAAGTCGACGCTGTCCGAGAACCACCATTCCACATTGAGCGTCCCAATCGCGAAGCCGACGAGCTCCGCAACCCTTTCAGGCGGCAACGCCACCTGATCACCATCAACATTGAGCAAGATCGCAGACCGCATGCTCGGATGCTCCAAAGAAGCACCAACCCGACCGAAAGCCCTAACAAGAGACTCAAAGCCAGCTTGACTAGTCCTGGAACGATACAGCGAAATGAAAGCGTCAGACATCACTTACAACCCATACTGAAGGTGTGCACGTTTTCAGCCCCAAAGACCTTCTGGGCCTGCTTTATGGCAGAATCTGGAGTTCCTTCATCGAGGTAATAGATCGCCGGAACACCGGCTTGATCTGCGGCATATTTTGCCACCTTAAGGGCCTGCCCAAACTTGGCCGGGTTCTTGGCCTTCGCGGCACCCCCAACGAATACATACTCGCCATTGGGGCCGCGCACGTCGAGCCCAGAAGATCCGACATTAGGCATGTGAATCTTAATATCCTGCCCATCCGAACCCTTGGCGACCTCTCCACCGATCAGCTGCGCTATGAAGACCTCTCGGCTGGGCCCGAGGCCGCCGGCGTCGTTGTGAACGAGAACCGGGGTCATCCCCGCCAGCACATAGTACGTGTGAAGGTCGGCGACGGTGAGGTTGTAGGTCTCGTTGAAGGCCTGGTAGGTGCGGGTCTGGACGACCGGTGCGGGTGCTCCTTCGTCGGTACGGAGGGTCGTACCTGGCTTGACGTCTCCGGCGTTCTTCCAAGCCTGATCCGATTCGGACCAGAACGGGTGATGGTCTGTGGTGGTGATCGTCTTGACGCCCTCATCGGTCTGGATGCTGACGTCGACGTACTTCTTGTCGTCCTCGGTGTAGATGGTTGCGGTAACGTCCTTGGCCCCGGTTTCGCCGGTTTCGGGGTCGGTGGCGAGAACTTCATCACCGGTGCCCAATTCCTCGATCGGCTTGCTGCTGCCATCGGCCAGCAGGACATCGGTCCCTGCCGTGAAACTGTTCCGCTTGCACGCCGAGAAGAGCTTGGTCAGGATCTTGGGCAGCTTCCCAGCCTTTGAACCCAGGGCGGCAGCCGCCCCTCCGGGCATGGGAAAGGTTACTTCTCCAATTAGCGAGGAGAGGCTTCCGGTGTTGATACCAGCGGACTGCAGCAGCATTTCCGTGACGGGGCGGGCAACCGGCGGCACGTGCAGCTGCCGCTGCAGGCCCATGTCCACGATGCCAGCGGCACTGAGCGCCCATCCGCCCAAAATCTCCTTGCCCGACAAGGTGAAGGGCTTGTATCCGGCAGAGGGGTCCCGGGGTGCCCTATTTTGGAAGTTGGCTTGAATTTGCTCGCTGATGGTGCTGTGGTTCCAGCCTTGCGGGCCAGACTTTCGGCCGACGCTGGACTCGTAATATCTGTACTGCCGATCCCACGGTGAGTAGCTGATCTCGCGGTGGTTCGATGCGGTGATGACGGTGTGGCCCTTGCAGTCGTAGAGCGTTCCGCATTCTTCGCTCTTCAGGCCGCTGGGGTCGGCACCTGTGATGGGGTTGCCGGCCGAGTAGGTGTAGCCGTTCATCTGGAGCGGGTCGGTGATGTCGATGATGGGGTCGACGGAGATGAAGCGGCCGGTGGTGGATTCGTACTCGCGGGCGCCGATGTGGGTGAGCGCGGTGGTGTTGTCGTCCACGCCAGTGCCGAGGAAGGTGCGGCTGCCCGGCCAGTCGGAGGGTTGGGTGCCGCGGGGGTTGCCGTAGGGGTCGGTCTTGCGGCGGGTTATCGCCTGGCCTGCCGCCTGGTCGACGCTGGTGGTGGCGGTGTTGTGGTGGTCCGTGAGCAGGACCGACAGGTTGTGGCCGGTGGCTTTGCCGTTGGTGCGGCGGACCGTGGTGGGGCCGCCGGCGCTGCCGTAGTAGCGGACGGCGTCGATGGCCTGGCCGGCCTTGTTGACCGTGATCTCGGCTTCGCCGAGGTAGAGGGTGCGGGAGCTGCCGGTTTCCTGGATGAGGCGGTTGCCGCCAGCGTCGTAGAGATAGGTGGTGGTGTCGGAGAAGCTCCACTGTTGGTTGGTACCGGCGTTGCAGGCGAAGACCAGCAGGTCGGTGCCGTCCGCGTCGTTACCGTTCGGAATGTCCACGCAGGCGTTGGTTGCCGCGTTGTAGAGGGTCTTGTCCTCGGGCTTGTAGGTGAACTTCTGCGTGGCCCTGCCGTCGCAGGCGTACAGGCGGGCCTTGCCGCCTTCGGCGGTGAGGCATTTGCCGAGGGCCTGGACGGTGTCGTCGGTGATGCGCCACTGCTGGGGCTTGCTCTCGTTGCAGGTCAGCAGCTGGACCGGGGTGCCGTCGGCGATGTTGCCGTTTTCGACGTCGAGGCATTTGCCGGCGAGGCTGGTGACGGCAACGGCGCCGATACCGGGACTGGTGGCGGAAGTGAGCTGATTGAGGCGGTTCCAGCTCAGGGTCTGGGTGTCGCCGTCGATGCGCCGGGTCTTGGTGTTTCCGGTCGCGTCGTAGGTGTAGGTGGACAGGGAGTCGACGGTGGAGCCCGCCGTCTTGGTCGTCTTCTTGACCTCTGCCAGCGCGTGGGGCTGCTTCTTGACGGGCGGCTGGGCGCCGCCCGCGACGTTCACGCCGTACTTGTACGTCGTCGTGTCGTCCAGGGACGGGTTGGTGAGGTCGTGGTCGATGAGCTGGGTGCGGTTGCCGATCGCATCGAACTCGTAGTCCTGCCAGTAGCCGTCACCGTCCGGTCCAGGGGTGACGTCTGCCGGCGTGGGGCCGCTGCAGTCCGCCGTCTTGCCGGTCCAGGCCTCGGTGAGCTGGCCCATGGCGTCGTAGGCGAAGCACTGGTTCTCTACGCGGGGTGCGGGCTGGGTGTCGGTACCCGGCTGGGTGTTGGTGATGGTGGTCGGGTTGCCGACCGTGTCGTACTTGTAGCTGAGCGCCGAGATGAGGTTGGTGGGCGCCGAAGCCGGAGTCGTACGGGTCTCGCGGTGGCTGCTTGCTTCGGTGATCCGGCCGGTGTGCGGGTTGTACCTGTTCGTCGTCCACACGCGCTGGGGCGCATTGCCGGAAGCGGTGCGCAGGACTTGGCCGAAGGGGCTGTAGATGGTGTCAGCGGTGTACCAGGACAGCCCGGACATGGTCTGAACCATGCCGTCGGCGTTGTACCGGGTGATCAGCTTCTCGGCGGCCAGGCCGCCCGGGGTGGCGGGGAGGGTCGTCGACTGGACCTTGCCCGTGGGGGTGTAGGTGGTGCTGTAGGCGTAGGTGCCGGCCAGGCCCTTCGTGGCGGCCACGTCCGGGATCGTGATCTTCGATCCCGTGGGGCGGTACTCGTCGTCGTAGCCGGTGACCTCGCTCGTGTACGCGGCGCCGCCCGTGTAGCGGGTGGAGGCGACGGGCTGGCCCTTGGCACCGGGCAGGGTGTCGTAGGTCCAGGTCGAGATGAGGGAGCCGTCGGCTGCGTCCGAGCGGCGTTCGGTCTTGCGGCCGAGGACGTCGTACGCCGTGTACTGGGCCTTGCCCATGGAGTTCGTGGTGGAGACCTGCTGGTCGAGGACGTTGTAGGTGAACGTCGACTTGCCCATGTCGGGGTCGTCTGAGGAGGTCATCCGCCCGCGCGCGTCGTAGGCGTACGTCCAGTTGTTGCCGACCGGGTCCGTGACCTTGGCGAGCTGTCCGCGTACGTCGTAGGCGTAGCTCGTCTTGTTCGCTGTGGGGTTGGTCGTGGGATCGAGGTTGGTGGTGGTGTAGTGCGCGACCTCGGTGGTGCGGTTGAGGGCGTCCGTGGTCGTCTTGACCGCGCGGCTGCCCGGAAGTGGGGGCGCCCCGGTGGGAGACATGGCGCTGCGGGTCAGGGTCCAGTCGCCGCCGTACTGGGTGATGGCGGACTGCCTGGCTTCGCCCTTCTCCAGAGCGGTGGTGCGCACGGCACGCCCGAGGCCGTCGTAGGCGATCTGGGTGGAGTTGTGGACCTCGGTCGTCGACTGCGGGACGAAGATGGTCGTCTCCAGCCCGCCTTCGGCGTGGTAGCCGTTGTTGGTCTGGCTGACGGTGCCGTTCGCGGTGTGCAGGGTGTCAGTGATCAGGCGTCCGCCGCCGACGGCTTCGGTCTGGGTCTGGCGGGGGCGCAGCAGGCCGTCGTAGATCGCGATCGAGGTGCTGTAGGTGCCGTTGTCCTTGAGCGCGCGGGAGGTGACGACCGGCGCCTTGAGCTCGGTGATCTGGTAATCGAACGTGTAGGCGGCCTTGTCGGTGGTCTTCTGTGACGGTGTCCAGACCTTGGCGGTGCGGCCGAGCTCGTCGTAGGCCGTGGTGACCTTGCGGGCGTTGGCGTCGGTCGCTTCCAGCACGCTTCCCCGGGCGGGATCGAGCTTGGTCGTCACCGTGTGCCCGAGGGCATTCGTCGCGCTGACGGTGAACGCCGGCCCGGTTGCCGGGCTGAAGGTGGAGGTGGAAGGGGTGTTGGCGGCGTCGAAGGTCTTGACGGACCGCCCCAGCGCGTCGTACTCGATGCGCCCGGAGGTCACCCAGCCGGTGCCCGCGGCGTCGAGGCTGTCCACCTGGTACGGCAGGCCCTTGGTGGGGGCCATACCGAAGGCGTTCACCGCGTCGTAGGACGTACGGACGGCGCTGAGGAGGGTTCCGGCAGCGATGCCGGCATCGGTGCAGTCACCGGTCGTCTGGCGAACCTCCGACGGCAGGCCGATCAGGTTGTTCGCGGTGTTGTGGACGTAGGTGGGCTTACTGCAGGACTGCTCGACGTTCGTCCAGCCGGTGCCCTTGTTCTCCATGACATCGGTCTGCGTGGTCTTGAGCAGGCCGTAGGTGTCCTCGGAGACGATGCGGGTGCGGACCATGCGGTACTTGCCGCCGCTGACCGACTGGATCTCGTCGGTGCGGTCAATGCCCTTGCGGTATGCCACCAGATCGGTCGTGCCAGTCCGGGTGCGCCTCGCGGTCTCCTTGCTCTGCGGCCAGGTCAGGTGGCGGTTCTCGATGCTACCGCCGGCCTTCGTGTACGTGATGGTTTCTGCGGCCTGGCCCTGGTACTGGGGCAGGTCCTCGCCGAGGTCCTCGGTCCCGGTGGAGTCCTTGACCGTGATCTTGGCCGTGGCGGTGGACATACCGCGGAAGTAGCGAGTGCGGGTCTGTGACTGCTCGGTCGCGGTCGGCTTGCCCGCGTTGGCGGTCTCGCCTTGGATGGTGACGACGCTGGCGTAACCGTGCCACTGGTTGAAGGTGCGCAGTGCGGGCTTGATGAACTCGTCGTCCTCCTTGGCCCAGCCGGCACCGCCTTCGTAGGTGTAGGTGGTGGTGACGTCTGCCTGGCGGGCGACGCGGTCCCTTTCGACCACCCGGTCAACGACGTACTTGTTGAACCACTCGATCGGCGTCTTCTCCGGTTCCAGCTCCGAATCCGGGGACCAGTGGACAGGGAAGCAGCGGGTGCCGTTCGCCTCCTGCGCGGGGTGACTGGCGCCTACCGGGCAGGGGTCGGAGTAGTCGACATAGATCTCGCCGCCGGTTTCCGTGCGGATGGTCTCCACACGCAGGCGGTCGAAGTCAGGAGTGGCGTCGGGCTTCCCGGTCTTCGGGTCGATGCCCTTCGAAACCCGGTTGGGCATGTCGACCTTGTTGGCGAGGAAAGACACTGCCGGCAGCGAGACGCCGGTGGTGCTGTCCTTGGGGCCGTAGCCCGTGCGGGTGATGGACTCCAGCCACAGCGGCGGATGCGTGTCCGTCCGCTGGCGCGGAAGGGACTGGGTCAGGGACCACTGGTCGACCTTCGTCAGGGCCGTGGAGCCCTCGGTGCGCTGGCCGTATGTGGTGACGGAGGCCAGGCGCTTGCGCGACCAGAAGGTCGGCGACGCGATGTAGCAGTTCGCCGCGTCCATCTTGCAGTGCAGGGTGGTGGGGGTGTCCCACCAGCCCCGCTTGTCGCCCGCGTTCTGGGAGTCGAACTGCGCATCGCCGCACTTGGTGTCGCGGTTCTCGAAGCAGCGTTCCTCTGCCTTGAACTCGACGCGGCCTGCGGGGGCTCCTGCGAGGTTGTCGGCGCGCAGGCCGTAGAGGATGCGGGTCGGGTAGCCGCCGCGAATGTATCCGACCTTGTTGCGGTCCTTCTCCGTGAACTTCTCGTTCTTGGCGTAGCGGTTCTCCTCCCTCTTCCAGTCGATGACCATGGCGTTGCCGTGGACGTCCTCGACGTAGTCGAGGTTCCAGCGCCAGGCCTGGGTGCAGGAGGAGTTCGCGTACGCCGTCTGGTAGCAGGGCTCGCCCGGGTGGTTGCCGAAGACGGGGACGGTGAAGACGGAATCGGTGACGGTCTGCGGCGAGGTGCCGTCGCCATGGGTGCCTACGTTGTGGCGGCCGTAGTGGTAGCGCATGCCGTCGCGAGTGGTGACGATCCAGTACTCCCCGTCCTTGGCGCCGTTGCCGCTGCCGGTCTTGAGCTCGACCCTGGAGCCGTCATCGGAGGTGGGAACCCACTTGCCGGTCGCCGCGTCGTGGACGAGTTCGGTCGTTGCGCCGCCGAGCGAGAGGACCACGTTGTCGCCGGCCCAGCAGAGGTCTCCCTTCTTCTTGTCGGTGGCGTTGTCGTTGTTGGGCTTACTGGGCGTGGCCTCGCGGTCGTCGGCGCAGGAGCGGTAGCGGCGCTCGACGAAGCCCGGGTTGTAGTCCCAGCCGTCACCGACCCAAGAGGCCTGGCCGTTGGTCGCGGAGGTCTTGCCGTCGACGGCCTGGGACGAGTAGGAGAATGCGATGGAGGGCGTGGGGCCGGCAGGAGCCGGAGGGACCGTCAGCGGGTAGGTCCAGGAGAATCCGCCGCCGCTGCCACCAGCCGTCCAGGAGCCCGAGGGGGACAGCGATGTGGCCTTGTACGTACCGCCCGCGCCTGCCGCGCCATCGGAGGCCGCCAGGACCATGGTGCCTGCGCCACCGCCCGTCATCGTGCGAAGGCCCTGGACGGGTGCGCTGGTCGGGTCGACGGTCGCAAGGACCTTCTTCTCGGACGGGAGGTTGGTACTCGGGACGTCCTTGGAGACGGAGCACTCGGGGAGATCGGGGGTGGTCAGGAAGCACTCGGGAAGCTGCTTCAGCTTCAGGCGGCTGGCCCACTCGGTGCCGTAGAGGTCCCTGAACTTCGCGTAGTCCAGCTTGACGTCGACGGGAGTCGACGCGTCGGCAGGCGGTGTGATCTTGATGAGGGCGCCATCGACACTGGCGGCCTCGGTCACGGCGCGCGCCTCGACCGCCACCGACCAGGTACCCGACGGTGCGGTACCGGTTCCTTCGGTCTTCCCGAGGCTGACGGGAAGTGCGCCGACCTGCGTGAATTCGACGCCGGCGGTGGGTACCAGCGCGACGCTGCCGGAGCCGGCAGCAGGCGGCGTGACCTGCGAGGCCTCGTAGCCGGGAGGCGGTGGCACCGCTTCGCCGCTCCACCCCTTGAGCTTCGCGGCTTCGACCGCGTCGAGTTTGGCCTTGAGGTCCTGCTGGAGGCCTGGCAGCTCGACGCCGTTACGGTCGCCTGGTGGCGCTGCCCAGGCCTGGACAGGTAGGAGAGATGCGACCAGCACCACGGACAGCGTGATGCCGGTGCGCCCGGCGAGGCGCGCGCGTTTCGCGCGCGCTCTTCTGTTTCCGGGCAGGCGGAAATTGTCCGCCGAGAACGGCGACATGTGGACCCCCCACGCTCTGCCGCCGCGGCGATGGCACACGGCTGGCAGGAAACTGACAAATAGCCAGCTGATTCTGCTGCCACTTGATCGGAAAAGCCATGGTTCCGATATCCGGTGTGGGCTTTATCACTTTACCGAGTGCATACCCCTGGGCAATCCGCATAAATGGGTTGCAAACGGCATGTCAGGTAACCGGCTGGAGAGGTGAAGATGTCGGACCGATGGTTCATGCTCAGCTCGCATGTCCTTTGCGTGGAAGGCGAGCGGGGAGCGGACCCTTCACGCTTTCAGGCCGGTGGCCTAAATCGTTTGTGAGTACCGAGGGCGGCGGAAGCGCCTGCCCGAGGGGGGAGAAGTACAGCCGTGTCTGTCAGTGAATCCGTGGACGACAGTTCTCCAACGGACGTCATCAAAAAGGAAGTTGCCACTCCGGCAACCCGATGGTTCAAGCGCCGCAGAACTCTGGGGGGCCTCGCCGCTCTCCTGGCGGTAGCCGTCGCGCTGCCGGTCGGCGTCCACGTGGCCGGGGGCGACAAACCACAGGCCCGATCGGACGAGGGCGCTCCCGTAGCCGAGCCGGAGGCACGTCGTCTGGCCGAGGAGTCCGGCAAGGAGGTCGAGGTCACCGCTGCGCGCAGTGCGAACACCTCGACGTGGGCCCGGCCTGACGGAACGTTCCGCAAGCAGATCTTCAGCTCTGCCGTTCGGGCCAAGGTGGGCGGACAGTGGAAGCCGATCGACACCGACCTCGAGCGTGTGGAGGGCGGCTTCGCGGCCAAGGCGGTCAACGGCCGGGTGTTCTTCTCCGGGGGGTCCCGGCAGCAGGCGGCCGGCGGTGGGGAGCGGTCTTCGCGGAGTGTGACGCGGGTGGCGCTGCGGCGGGACACGCCAGGTGAGGTGTGGACCGACCTGGTCCGTCTGAACACCGACGGGCACGACATGGTGGTCAGCTGGCCCGGAGCCCTGCCCGAGCCGGTCATCGACGGGCCACGGGCTCTGTACGAGAACGTGCGGCCCGGGATCGACCTGGTCATGACGGCGCAGGACGGCGGGTACTCGCACCTGCTGGTCGTGAAGGACAAGCAGGCCTCTGCCGATCCTCTGCTCGGTCAGCTGAAGTACCGTCTCGCCTCGCCGGACCTGACGTTCCACCTGGACGGCGTGTCGGGTGCGGTCAGCGCCAAGGATGACAAGGGCGCTGAGGTCGCAGGTTCGCCGACGCCGATGATGTGGGACTCCAGCGGCAAGGTGGCCGGCACCGACGGCGAGCCGGACTGGAAGCCCGGCGACATCGCCAAGCAGCACCCGACGCTCGGGCTCGCGGGCCTGGCGGGTGCGGAGGGCGCGCGGCTCAAGCCCGCGAAGGCAGCGCTCGCCGACGGCCTGCTCTCCCTGACCCCGGACGCCTCATTGTTGAACGCTCCGGAAACGGTCTATCCGGTCTTCATCGACCCCTCGTTCAAGGGGCACAAGAACTCCTGGACCCTGCTCTACAAGACCGAAGGAAACTCCTCCTTCTTCAACGGGCAGAACTACAACGCGAGCGGCACGAACGAAGCCCGTGTGGGATACGAGTCGACCACCGGCGGAACTTCCCGGTCCATTTTCAATTTCGATTTCGGCAGCGAGCTCCACGGCGCCGGCATCATTTCGGCCAACGTGCGCGCTTTGCAGACATACTCGTGGTCGTGCGACCAGAAGCGGATGAACGTCTTCTCGACTCCGTACATCAACTCGTCGAGCACCTGGAACAACACGAGCGGCTATTGGTCGTGGCTGGTCTCCCACGAGATGGCGGGATACGGCTACAACAGCTCGTGCCCTGACAACTGGATCGCACCGAGCATCAAGGACCTGGTCGCCCACGCCGCCGGCAATGGCTGGGGAGCGCTGTCGCTGGGATTCGCCTCCGACAACGAGTCCGAGTCGTACTACTGGAAGAAGTTCATCGCCAACGGCGAGACCTCCCCGTACATCGAGGTCACGTACAACACGCCCCCCGACACCCCGGTGGCGGCGAACATGCAGTCCTTCCCGGGCGGTCCGTGCCTGACCAGCAGCCCCGGCACCAGCATCGGCAAGACGAACGTGACCTTCCAGGTCAAGGGCGTCGACCGCGACGGCAACCTCAAGCAGGTCCAGATCGAGGTGTGGAACGCCGCCACCGGCGCGAAGGTCCACGACGAGTGGCTGTGGCCCAACAGCGACGGATTCGTCACCAAGGAACTTGGCTTCGACCTGTTCGCCTCCGGCCAGAAGTACTACTGGCTCTCCCGCACGACCGACTGGGACGGATGGTGGTCCCCGGGCAGCGGGCCTGCCGACTCCGGGGGCGGCGGCTGGTGCACCTTCACCGTCGACCACACCGTCCCGCCCAGCCCCGCCGTCAGCTCGTGGCACTTCCCCTCACCGGGCCCCGACGGGTCCGAGTGGAGCCAGTACCCGGCCAGCTCGAAGGACCAGTACATGGACTTCCGGGGCAACGGCACCAAGGCCGAGGACATCCGCGAGTACCAGTGGAGCCTGAACCGGCCGATCTTCGACCAGAAGGCCTGGCCGTACAAGGAGGACCTGGCCTCGATCCCCCTCCAGGTCGACACCGCCGGCCCCAACGTCATGTACGTCCGCACGGTCAACAAGGCCGGCAACGTCTCCGCCCCGACCGAGTACCTGTTCTACGTCCGCCCCAGGCCCGGCCTGGACAAGCCCGGCGACGCCACCGGTGACGGCTTCCCCGACATCTTCGCCATCGACAAGGGCGGCAACCTGCGCACCTACGGGGGCGACGCGAACGGTGACACCGACGCCTACATCCCGGGCGCCGTCGAGAACGGCAAAACCATAGCCCCCGGCTACTGGAAGGACGCCGCGAGCGGGAAGTCCGCGCTCATCGGCCACTCCACCGACTGGTTCCCCGGTGACGGCATGACCGACCTCATCGCCCGGATGCCCGACGGCAAGCTGTACGTCTACCCGGGCACCGGCACCGGCCAGTTCGACGTCGGCCGCCGCATCGAAATCCTGCTGCCCGCCGGCGCACCCGACCCGGCGA
The DNA here is from genome assembly GCF_042736975.1 of Streptomyces sp. NPDC059989. Taxonomy (NCBI): domain Bacteria; kingdom Bacillati; phylum Actinomycetota; class Actinomycetes; order Kitasatosporales; family Streptomycetaceae; genus Streptomyces; species Streptomyces sp. NPDC059989. Next base: position 97,928 of record NZ_JBHWUO010000028.1, on the reverse strand, counting down.
CCTTCAAGCAGATCGTCGTCAGCGAGGACGTCGACGGCGACGGCATGGCGGACATGTTCGCACTGACCGCCGACGGATTCTGGGCCTTCTCCGGATACACCGGAGCCAGCTTCCTCACGCAGAAGAAGCTGGCCGGCGCCGTCTGGGACGCCCGCGACCTCGTCGGTGTCCGCGACATCTCCGGAGACAAGATCCCCGACCTCCTCTTCCGCGACAACTCCAACCCCGACCGCGGCCTCATCCTGCGCAAGGGCAAGGCAGGAGCGAACGGCGGAGCCGACCTCATGTCCCTCGCCTCCGCCGCGAACTCCCAGGGCGGCCAGGACTACACCTACGCCACCACCGGCTGGGGCAGAGCGGCCCGGCCCATGCTCCTCGGTACTCCCGACGCCACCGGCGACGGCATCCCCGACGTCTGGGCCGTCGACGCCAACGGAAACGAGTACCTCTTCAAGGGAGGAGCCACGACGCTCGGCAGCGTCTCCGGCATCGACGAAGACGCCTGGAACACCTTCCTCACCATCGGCTAGCCCACACCGACGGCCGACACAACGGTGCCCTGCCGGGACAACCATCCCGGCAGGGCACGTTCGACGAATGCCGGACTTCACCGGCATGACCGATGGGCGTTGCAGAGAGCGCCATGCTCGGTGGTGGCGTTCCGGGCGCCGTACACTCTCCGCCTTTGACCTGCAGATATCCCAGGGGGGATCACCTTGTCCACTCGTTCCACTGCCGTGCCCGTAGGCGCGTGCCTCGTTGCTCTCGCCCTCACTGCGTGCGGCTCTACAGAGCCTGCCAAGGGCGGTACCAGCGGCGCGGCGTCCACCTCTCCGAGCACCTCCGCCGCCGCCGAACCCTACGCCGACAAGTCGCCCCAGGAGATTCAGCAGATCGCCTACGAAGAGACACGGACCGCGAGCTTCAAGAAGGTGCGGGGCCAACTGACCGCCGAGGGGAAGACGGGCTCACTTAGCCTTTCCTTTGACGTCCCGGACTGCGCGGGCACCTTCAGCATCCAAGGCTTCGGCAAGAGGGAGATCCACGCCACGCCCAAGGTCGTCTACGCCAAGCGCGACGCCGAAGCACTGCGGGCAGACCTCAAGGGGACGAAGGAGCAGGAGGACGTGGTGGTCGAGCGAATCGCCGACCGCTGGATCAAAATGAGCGCCGACCTCCCCGACGCTCAGAGCGTCTCCTACGGATGCGGCCTCGCGAACCCCTGGGTGCTCCTGGAAGAGGAGACCCCCGAGATGCACAAGGGGGCCTCCGCCGACGTCGACGGACAACCCGCCATCACGCTCACGTATGCCGGTTCACAGGGCGGCACCGTCACCGAATACGTCGCCACGCAGGGCCGCCCCTACCTCCTGAAGCGGACCGAAACCGGCCGACAGCCGTCCGAGATCACCTACTACGACTTCGAGACGGTCAACCAGCTCCTGCCACCCGCCGACAGCGAGGTCGTGCTCGACGAAGGCCTCTGAGCCCGTCCCGCGTCGGCAGGGAACAGTCAGCCGCGAGGCCGCTCAGGGCGTCGAGCGCCTCCAATGTGTCCATCTCTTGCCCGCCACCTGCGGCCTTCTCCCACCCGGTCTCGTGGACGACGGCCCCGCGCCGGCCACCGGGGCGGATCCGGAGCATCCAGCCCGGCCGCTCCGGTGGCGGCTCCGAGGGAAGCCGGTGCGACGGCACCCGGGGATAGTCCACCGCCCACATCGGCTCCAGAACGTCGTCCGTCACCCACACCACGTACTCCGAGGGCTGCGCCTGGCCGCCCTCGACGGTGATGTACGCGGCCATGCCGATCTTGAAAACCCAGTGGTCAGGGAGCGCCTGCCGCTCATTTAGCCGCACCTGAAGACGCTGGCCGTCCGGCAGGACCAGGTTGATCGGCCCGTGCGGATCCATCGACGCCGAAGTGCTCATCTCCTCACCGCCAGGACGCGGCCTCGCCCGGCGGAACCGCGATGATGCGGCCCCCCACGCACAGCGTGACCAGCTGCTCTTCTCCGCCGGGTGCTGCGGTCGCGTAGTCCTGAAGCTCGCGCCGGGCCGCCCGGCTCCACCCGGCCTCGGTGGTCGCCCAGTGCTGATGACCGTCCATGCGGAAGCTGAGTCCGAGCAGCTCCATGCGCAGCGCGTGCCCGTCGGCCGGGGTGTCGCCCGCCAACCGGTTGAAGATCCGGGTCCATTGCTGCTGAAGGACGACCAGGTCGTCGGGAAACCACGCGGCCGGTCTCGAGCCACCTGGTTCGCCGGTCACGCTGCGGTCGCCCAGGTGCGGGCTCGGGCCCGGCGAAGGAGCTCGACCCGCGCGGCCGAGGAGCAGCCTGGGACGCTCCAGAAAGGGTGCGCGGCGAGGCGGCACGAGAGGGTGATGAGCCGGCGGCGGAGCGCTGCGGTGCTGGCCTGGGCGGGCTGGCGGGCCAGGTCGGCGTAGGTGCGCAGCCAGGCCGTCTGGAGGCTGATCAGGTCGTCGGGGAAGTGGATGGACGTCATCCACTAATTCAATCAGGTGTTCGAATATGGGCGCGACTGGCGCCGCTCCGCCGATCGGATGTACCTCGCAACCGTGCATAACCAGCGGGTGCGAGGCTGGAGGCAGGGGGCCTGAGCATGGAGGTTCCGATGCGGCCCGTCTGGAGGGGCGCAATCTCGTTTGACCTGGCCAGTTCTCGAACCGTCGACCGCCGGTCGGGGGCCCAACCCACTCTGTGCCCCATATCGCCACCCTGTACGACAAGACAGCCCAGTCCTACCAAACAGCCGTCACCTCGCATCGCTCCTGATGTGGGCGTGACACTTCGACGACAACTCCTAGGACGCAGTCACTTCACCGGGCACTCCGCCGCCTCTCGTGTTCCCTCAGAAGGACCGCCAGCCGAACCTGGCCCGCCGCTCGTCGTCGCCCGAGTGTCGGCGGCCAGTAGTAATTCCCCACGTACGGCCAGCTTGATTCCCCAGCTGGCAGTCACACTCAGTAGCCTCGGTGCCGGCTCGCGCATCTGACGCATGAGGGAGACGGGGCACGAACCTGGCTGTCGTCTGAGTGGAGCTCGTCTCCGGTCACGGTGCCGACCTATGGCCGCGCCCCGGTCGAGTGTTCGCAGCCGCCCGGTCGCACTCCTTCGTTCAGCTCGCCTCGGCCATCGATCTCGCCTTCGCGCGCTGGGACTCGGCTCACCTGCACCTGTTCACGTTGTCCCATCGCACCGGGGTCAGCCCGCTGGATTGGTGGGATGGCGGGGCCCCGGACGGCACGGTGGACGGCCACGCGACCAAGCTGTGCAGGCTGTAGGCCGGCGAGCAGTTCGCCTACGTCTCGACATGGGCGACGACTGGGCCCACCTGTGCACGGTGGCCGAGCAGCGCATCGACCCCCTCGACGAACTCGGCGAGACCCCCGGCCGCCCGGTGCCCTACTGGGGCTGGGGCATCCACCCAGATCAATACGCGCGCCGCTCGGACGGGGACGACGGGGAGTCACCGATGCCGAAGTGGCCGGCCCGCGGGGTCAGCGACCTGCCCCCGATCCTGCCGTGGTGGGGCGAACATCGCCGAGGATGACCTCACGCTGGACGGTGTCCCACCGGATGGTGTGACCGCGATCTTTGTGCAGGCTCTGGTCTTGGCGCTGGTGCAACCGTCATCCCGAACCGTGAATAACGTAGAGGTGTCCCGCGCTGACCGTAGGGCGGCGCCGGGGCTAACGACGGGGCTGGCTGTTGCGCAGCGAGCTTTCGAGAGATTTCAGGAAGGCGTCGACGGCCCTGCGGTCGTACCCGGGCTGCCGGTGCCCGGCCGTTCGGAAGGTGGCCGCCCGGATGAGGGCCAGGCCGATATTGGCTCCCCTGCCTTCAAGGGTCCTGCGGACCCGGGCGAGGAGGGCGTCTACGTCGTTCTGGTCGTATCCCGATTCCAGGTGCACGACCGGGAATCGGACGTCGTTGATCTCTTGGGCCAGCTGATCCCGCGAGGCCGCCTCTGGCGGCGGGGAAGCCATCGCTCGTCTCGGGGCGGCCGGTGTGGGATTGGGGGCGGGCGAGGCGACGCCGTGGTGGAGAGCCCTGATCTCCTGTGCGGTGAGGTCGGCGGCAGGCGCAGGTGTGGGCCGCGTGGAAGGGCGCTGCGCGCGGGATGTGTTGCGTGCACGGTGTCGCCGTGTCGGTGCCTTGTCGGCGATGCGGCCCGCAGCCATGGCTGTCGCTCCGACCAGGGCGAGCACGCCGCCCAGCCGTAGCAGCCAGTAGGCCGCCTGTCCTGCCTCGTCCTTCTTGTCCTCGTACCCGGAGTATGACCCGCTGCCCACGCAGGAATCACCCGGCTTCATGCGTTCTCCGCCGCACCTGGGGGACTCCGCATCCATGGAAGCGCAGCCGCCACCCAGGAGCAGTACCAGCCCGATGATCAAAGCCATGCCGCCCAGGCGGAAGCTGGTGTCACCACCGCCGTTGTATTGAGCCACATCCGCCCCCGAGTCAGACGAGTCAATGATCAGCGTTCCCAGGGAATATAAGGTCCGCCCCGCACGGTGTACAGGTCGTCGTCGTTGCCGCGTTGGCGCGCTCGTGCCGTTCGCGGTCATGGCCAGGGGCACTTGGCGAGCGCCGTGGTGAGCACATCAATGACCGTGTCCCGAGTGCATCCGATGAGCGGCAGGATTCGGCCCGAAACATCGCACCCATGACCGGAATGCCACCACCGGCCTCGTGGAGGTGCGCGACGAATGGGTCGCCTTCCCTCGCCGCCATCTCTCCGAAGGAAGCATGGACGCTATCTACACCGACCGCGACATGCGCGAAGAACGCCCCACCGCTACACCATCACAGGGGACGTGACCTCACGCTGCGTACACGACGCGGCCGCCAGCGGGGAATCGAAGTGGCCATGATGGGGAGCCAAAGTGGCCGCGAGCGGGGAAATCCAACTGGCCGCTGACACCCGAGGCAGCAGGGCCTTCATCTCAGGGAGGCGGCCAGGTCCAGATCCGTACCGGCCGCGGCCCCCGAGAACCTGGCCACCCTGCGCGACCCGGCGATCAACGCCCTCCGCGCCTCCGGGCACCCCAACATCGCCGCCGGCCTGCGCCACGCCTCCTATAAGCCCTTCACCCGCCCCGCTCGACCCCCTGGGCATTGCCTGAGCAGCCGGTCTACGTGATCACCGCGACTTTGAAACGCCCCTGAGTGTCGAGGGGCGTTCTGTACCAAGCCGGAGCCGTCTGCAGAGCTTTGGGACGCCGTGGGCGAAGCGTAGAATTATGCGCATCGCAAATACGGCTCCGTAAGCCTTAGTGATCGTGGTCGTTACGATCCGTGCAAGAGGTACTTCGGGCATGCCAGAGGCTGGCTCTGTACATTCCAAGGAGTAGCGTTTCCATAGCAGTTCGGGAGTCACGCTGGCCGCCGACACCGGGCTGCCGTTCACGATGACAGACAGTACCGCCCATCGCCAAGGGAAGCGCCCCGGCGATTGGGGCTAACCGCGCCCCAAATGGCTCGTGGCAAAAGTGCTGTCTACGGAGCCCGGCGACCGGTGGCGCAGCTTCGGCGCCGTAACCCAGGCCCCCGTGACGAAGTACCACCTCCCGTTCTCGTAAATATTGACATCTCGCCGTGGCGGGTGCCTCGCGGAGCCGTGAAGAAGTGACTTGACGAGTCGTGAATAAAGCGAAGAGGCGAACCATCATGGCCAGGACCGCCCGGAAAGAGTTTTCTCGTTTCCTTGGCGCCTCCTGTCTTGCTGCGGCCCTCGGACTTACAGGCACGCCTAGTGCTCTGGCAGCGCCTCAAGGCCGTCCTGAGACCGCAATCGCAGCACCTGACCGGGCCGATCCCGCACCTCCAGAGCCCCCTCCAGAGCCCCCAGAACCTCCCCCGCAGGAGCCGCCGCAGCCGGTGGAGCCACAGCCCGTGGAGCCACAGCCGGTGGAACCACAGCCGGTGGAACCACAGCCAGTGGAACCACAGCCGGTGGAGCCGCCGAAGGATGAGCACCCACCACAGCCCGTGGAACCGCAGCCCGTGAAGCCACAGCCAGTGAAGCCACAGCCGGTGGAGCCGCCGAAGGATGAGCACCCACCACAGCCCGTGAAACCACAGCCCGTGAAGCCACAGCCAGTGAAGCCACAGCCGGTGGAGCCGCCGAAGGACGAGCACCCACCACAGCCCGTGAAACCACAGCCCGTGAAGCCACAGCCGGTGAAGCCACAGCCGGTGGAGCCGCCGAAGGACGAGCACCCACCACAGC